>JBBDSY010000054.1:0-6649 GCA_040904705.1 Nitrospirales bacterium
AGTGAACTTGGAACTATTGTATGGCCGAACGGAGCAGACTTTGCTCCAGAGTTTCTTTATCAAAAACTGGTTCCTGACTATTCACTTAAGCAGAAGTTGGAAAGCGGAGCTGCTTAAACAAGCATTGAAAATAGGAATTGGTGGCCAGGGACAGAATCGAACTGCCGACACGGGGATTTTCAGATTGAAAATTGAAATTGTATAATCTCTGATAATCAGCAACTTACGGCGCTTGCTCATTTTTTCCCCTACTTCAATTATACTTCATTCATATACTAACACTTGCCTGATATGCCACACTTCTACGGATAACTGTTTCAATTGGGTACTACTAATGTCAAATGAAATTGAAGAATTAGAAAAGCAGGCATTCGAGGAAGATGATTTTTCCGAACTGCCACCATCAGACATTATAGCGTACAACGAACTGAGATCATGTTCTGATCTTTTTAGGATGTACGCTAATGATGATTTGATTATACAACCAGAATTCCAGCGCGAAATTGTATGGAAATCACCTGCACAAACAAGATTCATTGATTCCTTGATTAAAGGGTTGCCCATTCCAAGCATGTGTTTTAGCCTCGACTATAATACTCAAAAATGGCAAGTCATTGATGGCCTTCAAAGGATGTCAAGCATTATCAGATTTTTTGAGGGTGATTGGAAACTATCGAAACTTGATGATATTGAGCCGAAGATATCCGGTGTAAATGTGTCTACATTAGCTAACCCTAAATCCAATTTAAATATATATTACAAGAGAATAGAAAATAACAGCATCCCGATTACTGTTCTTCGTTGTGATTATAGTAAAACTAGTCATACAAATTATCTATTTACGATATTTCACCGCCTTAATACTGGCGGCATGAAATTAAACAATCAAGAAATAAGGAATTGTATATTCTCTGGGCCATTTAATGACTTGTTAAATGACTTAAATGAAAATAAAACATGGATGAAATTAAACCGCATGAAAAGCACGGAAGGTTATAGGTTTACTAAGCAAGAAATAATCTTAAGATTCTTTGCGTTTTATGACCAATATAAGAAATACAACGGCCATTTAGCAAAATTTCTAAACAATTATATGCACGATAATGTGGAACCTGACGATGAATTTTTAGTAGGGAAAAGGAATCTTTTTGAAGAAACAATAAATTTAATTTATAAAAAACTGTTTGATGGAAAGGCGCCGTCTAAATTAAGCGTCACGTATTTAGAAGCATTGCTTGTTGGTGTCGCATCTAACCTAAATTCAGTTTCGAATAAACCAAAAAACGCGCTAACGTCGCGATACAATAAACTTATTAGCCACGAAGAATTTACAGAACAAAAATTAAGAGAGGGCTTGTCAAAAAGGCAGCGCGTCATAGCAAGAATGAATGCAGCCATAGAATCATTCACATAGAAAGATGGTTGTAAAAGGACAAATACAAAAGATTTTGAATCGCTTAGTTAGCTTATATAGCCAATCATCTGATATATACCTAACGCTTTTTTATTCAAAACTAGCAATAATAGAACTATGCGGATGGGTTGAGCTATCTATGGATGAAATAGTTTATAAATATACTAATAAATATTTATGTAATCCCGCTCATATTACCAAGATTGAAGAGATTGTAGATAGAAATTCTGGATTTGATTATGAAAAGAACTTTAAGAAAATGTTGATCTCGGTGATAGGTTTGCACGGTGTCGAGAAAATAGAAAGTAGAATTGATCCGGTTATTTTACAAAGATTTAAATCAAACTTAGGATCGCTCAGAGTGCCTAGAAATACTGCGGCACATACCTATATAAGTGGTACTACAATCACTATAGATTCACCTGCTGTTACATTGAATAAGTTATCACACATTCATATTGGGCTTAGAGAATTTGAAATAAAGATTAATAAGCTATATAAATTAAAAATAAAGGATTAATAATTCTTTCCAGGAACGATTTCTATGAATTTAGAAACTCAAGTTAAGCCAGAATTATATGAAGCCATACAATCTTCATATTCCAACAAAAATTATACTGCTGCCATACTAGATTCGATATATTTCTTAAGTAACCTGATTCGTGAAAAAACAGGTTTAAGCTCAGATGGAACTTCGTTAGTCGGCCAAGCATTTGGAGGAAAAAACCCCAAGCTTAAGGTCAACCGGCTACAGACAGAATCCGAAGTCAATTTACAAAAAGGAGTTGAGCAAATCCTGAGGGGTATTTATCAATCAATAAGAAATCCAAGAAGTCATGAGAAATATACTGATAGTAAAGAGGATGCGGATGCAATAATATTATTCATAAATTACATTGTTAAAATTATTGGCCAGTCAAAGGCTCCCTTTACTTCATCTGAATTTCTTCAGAGAATTTTTGATCCGGATTTTGTAAAACAATTTAGATACTCAGAGTTATTGGTTAACGAAATTCCTGTTAAAAAAAGATACGAGATTTTTATCGAAGTATTTAGAGCAAAAGAATTAGCCGATCCTCATGTTCTTAAACTATTCTTTGATGCAATAACTAAAAAATTAACATCTGAAGAAAAGGAAAAGGCTCAAACAATTATATCCGATGAACTTAAGACAACAAATGATGACAACAGTGTTCGCTTAACTGCTTCTTGCATACCTAAATCCTGGTGGAGAAAATATGATGAGGTCGCAAGATTAAGGGCCGAAAATAAATTTATCGAATCATTAAAGTCTGGCAGTTATTCAGAGAAAAATAATAAATTTTATAGCGGTGCATTAGCTACATGGTCAAAAGAGATTTTGTCTGAGTATACATTAATTGATGATTTTTTACGTGTTATTCGCGGCAAACTTCGTAGCAATAATTTATATGAGTTTCAATATGGCTTGTATTTTTTGCCCCACATTATTGAGGCCATTGACGACCCTGACCCATTCATGGTTGCGACTTTAAAAAAGGGGTTAAATGAAGGAAATAAAAGTATTTACAATATACTGAACTGGTACGCCGACAAAAAGGATAAACCTAAGTGGCATGAAAAATTAAATCAGGATATAGATAACTTTGTAGAAGCCGATAAGTCTTTTGATAATTCCGTAGATGACGATATTCCATTTTAACCTTTGCGACAGCGGTAACAATTAAATATTCATATGTATGATAAAGGAATTCGGAAATCTCTCACGTAAAGACATTCGAAAATTTTATGCTCAGCTACATCATGTAATTCTGGAAAAATTGGATTTAGATCATCTTATCCAAGAAAACCCTGAATTATTCGAAAAACATATTAAACACCTTCCTCCTTGGTCTATCTATTACGAACTACCTTATACGCATTTTCTGGGCGTCTTCTTTAAATGCATCGGCATGTTTGAAATCGTTGACCAATTACAAAAACAGGAAGACCCATACGGCGCAATAATAGATTGGGCTGAGTCTGATCCTGAGGCTCCCGATGAGATGTATAACCTTCCAATTGAAGAACAGGCCGTGTTCCTTTCAATCTTCATGGCAATGCTCCGTAACTTTGAATCAATTCAGCGGCATTTTCTGTCCTTAAACCACTTAATAGAAAGAGCCCGCCAGGGTGAGGATGAGGCCCTTTTTGATGCGGTAACTGTGGACAGTATGGTGCTCTCTGGCCCTACCGCATCAGCCCGTATAGCCGAGGCTGAGTTCTACTCTGATAAGCGATTTTTTGACCTCCTATCAAAGGCTATCACCAAAACGAGACCGAGGAGGCCCAGGCAAGATTTGGACGATGCCAGGTATCTAATTGCAGTTTTCGATGAAGCTCAGACACTGGCCGCTTGTAGCTATGAAGAAATTCATGATGTCCTGGTTGAAGACCTTCAAGTTTATCCAGATGACATTAAGGATTCATTTGAAGGACTTAAGAAGCTGATTTCTCGGAGGAAACGACCCGCCGGGACATGAAATCCCCGTTTCATGTCCTCCTGATTCCGCCAAACCGTGTATAGATTCCCTAGCCGTCATTCACAGACGGCTTTTTTATGGGCCGTCCTCGACTTTGGAGGCCTTTTGCTATGCACGACTCAAGCGATAATCCGCCGTCTGGCGCCGAGCGCCGCCCCGCTGGGGCGCAGCCCCAGGGGGCGCGGCGAGACCCGGACGGTGCGTCACCCTGTAACACAGCACCGTCTAATTGCAATTCTGACGGGGGTATCACCCTATTAAGGCTTGGAATTGACAGCCTGTACCTGTCATATCAAGGCTTTATCTACGCCGAGACCGAGACCAAGCTGCAGACTCTCAAGGAGCTGGCCCAGTCAGATAATTCCCTGAATAAGGCCCTGGCAACCTATACGGTTGAAGGGCATCAATTCGAGGTCAAGGGGAAGGGGGCCGGTTATTACCCCTATGTCCTGTCCAATAACGCCTATTCAATCTCCCTGTCTAGCGGCCGGGCCAAGCAAATGCCCTTGGCCTATGTCCAGATCCGCAGTCAATGGCTGACAGCCAAGGGGATTGAGTACGTCGATGAGGAACTGGATTCCCTGATCAGTTTGCTGGGCTGGATAGAGGGTGCCGCCCAAGTCAGCCGGGCCGATCTCTTTGTCGATTTCATCAGCGAGATGTCCGTGGATGGCCTCTCCGTGGGGCAATTTGTCTCCCGGGCCCGGCGCATCAGTACGCATACCATGGGTCGGGCTTTCACGGGGTATTCCATCGGCCTGGGTGGTGATATGTCAGCCCGACTCTATGACAAGACCGCCGAGATCAAGGAAAGCGGCAAGGAATACCTGATCCCGATATGGCGGGACAAAGGCTGGAACGGCCAAGACACCATCTACCGCCTGGAATTTCAGCTGGGACGGCGGATCCTGTCAGAACATGAAGCCAGGGAAATACGGGAACTGCTGCTGAAGCTCGGGCCGCTGTGGCGTTATGCGACACTGTACTGGCTCAAGTTGACCATTCCCAGCCAGACGGATACTACCCAATCCCGTTGGCCCCTGCATCCGGCCTGGGCCGCGCTGTCCGAAATAGAGTGGCCAGACTCGTTACCTGGAGTATCCATGCCGGTTCGCTCCCAAAGCATCCCGGGCGACTTCTACCTGTTCGAAAACGGCCTCTCCGGCCTGACTTCCTTCATGGCCCGGGAAGGGCTCACCGATCCCCAGGAGGCCTTGCAAGCCTATTTCGATGCGGCCAGGCGATTCCATAACGAGCGCAGTCACTTCACCGGGACAGATTTTTCCGGCTACCTGCAGGAGAAGGCCGCTCTCAAGGCCAGAGCCTACAACCTGCCTTATCCCGGCATCGAGGAGAAGCGCGATAAGCTGTTGACCGAGGCGATCTCCAAGGCCTACCGCAAGGCTAAAGACGGTGAATAGCCATGAAAACAATGGATTTATCCGAGGCGGCCGCGTTCCTGCACATGGCGCCGGAAGTCCTGCGCCGCAAGGCCCGGGCCGGGCTCATCCAAGGCGCCAAGCCGGGCAAATGCTGGGTTTTCCTGGAAGCCGATCTTGTCGATCACCTGCGTTCGCTCTATTCTACCCGTGGGCAAGCGCCGCTAAGTGGCTGTGACAGGAAGGAGGGTAGCTTATGTCACTCTACACACGCGGCGAGATCTGGTGGATCGCGTTCACTGCCCCCAACGGACAGCGAATACGCGAATCTGCTCGGACTCGAAACCGGCAGGAAGCCCAGGAGTATTACGACCGGCTCAAGGCGGAGTACTGGAAGCGATACAGACTGAAGGAAAAGCCCCGCAGGATCTGGCAGGAAGCCGTTGTGAAGTGGTTGAAGGAAACCGGCCACAAACGGACACACGCCAAGGATGTTGAAAGGCTGAAATGGATCGATCCGTTTCTGCGGGATAAGTACCTGGATGACATCGACAGGGATTTGATTGATTCCATTGCGGAGGCCAAGGAGGCCGAAGGCCGCAGCCCGGCAACCGTGAACCGGTATCTGGCGGTGATCCGTTCCATCCTGAGGGCCGCATGGCAGGAATGGGACTGGATTGATAAAGCGCCCAAGATACGCATGCGGAAGGAGCCGAAAAACCGGGTTCGCTTTTTAACCCGTGTTGAAGCGGAACGGTTGCTGAAGGAATTGCCCGAGCATTTGTCGGAGATGGCCCGCTTTGCGTTATCGACGGGGCTCCGTATGAACAACGTGGTTCGCTTGCAATGGTCGCAGATGGATTTGACCAAGCGGATCGCCTGGATTCATCCGGATGAGTCGAAAAACGAAAAAGCCATCGGCGTGCCCTTGAATACTGAAGCCATAGAAGTCTTGCGGCGTCAGTACGGCAAACATGACGAGTTCGTGTTTACCTATGAAGGCAAGCCGGTATTACGGGCCTCCAACCATGCTTGGTATAAGGCGTTAAAGCGCGCCGGCATCGAGAACTTTCGCTGGCATGATTTACGCCATACCTGGGCATCCTGGCACGCACAGGAAGGCACACCGCTTGCGGTTCTGCAGGAGTTGGGCGGATGGAGTACGGGTGAGATGGTAAAGCGTTACGCCCATCTAACCGCCGGACATTTGCTGGAACACGCCGAGCGGATCAGTTGTGACACAAAATTGTCACAGTATCCCGTTAAGGTAGTGAAGTAATAAGGCTTAAGTCTTTGAAAGGATTGGTGGCCAGGGACAGAATCGAACTGCCGACACGGGGATTTTCAGTCCCCTG
>JBBDSY010000055.1:0-36769 GCA_040904705.1 Nitrospirales bacterium
CAGCCTCAAGCCCTCTAATCATTACCCACAAATTCTTCAGAGGAGCCAAAAAATTAAGGCAAAAAGACAGAAAACCTTATTTCCTGGAAGAATTGCTTGATCGTCGCAGAATACTTGCTCCTTTCTTACGAAAGCCAGAACATGACAGCCATAAAAACTCATCTTCAAATTTGGAGCAGGATAAAAACTCCAGCAAGTAGAACGTCTACCCATTGCTCTTTTTTCTATTTGCGCTACAATAGTGTCAGTTCATCACGAAAAGGATTGACCATCAATGGCCAAAGCAACGAGGCAATCCTAAATCTAGCCCCCTTGAACATCCGAACCCCAGGATAAAGGCCAATGGGTCACTTCACTTTTAACAGGAGATTCACAAATGCAATTTCTTCATTCCTTACCAGTGGGCGCGTTCCTCGCTTGTGTCTTCGGCCTTGCTGTCGCTGGGTGCGGTGAAGCGGATAGACCAGCTGAAAAAGCTGGGCAAGAGATTGATCATGCTGTTGAAAGTACAACCGATTCGGCGAGTGATGCCATGACAAGTACGGGAAACGCCATTACCGACGCGTCTGAAGATGCCAAAGATTCGATGTCAGATGCCATGGATACCACCGACGAGGCGATGAATGACGCAACTGACAGCACGGGCGAAGCGATGAAAGATGCAGGAGAGACAACTTCTGAAGCGATTGGCCTCAAGGACTAAAATACGAGACCCTGCTGGGCACCCTCGAAACCGTAGACAACAAAGATAAGTTGATTGGCTCGACTCAAAAAGGAAGAGCCTCCTGACATCTTCAGGGGGTACGGGACTGATCGGATATCGTTTGGTCAAAAAGGAGTGAAATACCTCTGAGACATGAGGTATAGTTCTATAAAATCTCCCTCATTCAACGTAAGGACAAGAAGAAAGGAATTTCGCTCATATGGTGGATAAATGGCTGAAGACCATATTGGCCATCGTAGCCTTCTTCATGTTTCTCACCTTGGGAACCCCACTAGCACGGGCAGACAATTCGTGGGGATTTGGGACTGACATTGGATTTCTGACAGATACCGCTGACGACACGGTATTCACAATGGGCTTTCAAGGTGATTATTATTTGGATTCTGAATTTTCCATTGGTCCCCAACTCTTAATTACACCCGGTGGGGATTTAACCCAAATTACCTTTGCGGGCATCGCTCGATACCACATTCCGCTAGGATCCGTTTCCTTGATTCCCTTTGGTGGATTAGGGTTTGTCTATGCAGATTATGAACGTGGTCGAACAGATGACCACGATGCAAGTTATATTTTCCCTTTTGGGGCGACTGCAGCCTTTCATCTGAGCCGAACCATCTCCTTGGCCAGCACACTCATTTTCACTTTTCAGGATATTGAATTGGACAATCGGAGGAATAGCGACAACTTCAATATCGGCATGTTATTTGGATTCCGTTTTCACCCGTAAATCTCCCCTGCGTCCCACCACGCCAGACCAACCTGCATCATTTATTCTTCCAATCCTTCCAAATAGTGGGCAATGCGGTCCAAGGATTTCGCATTGAGCCGTTTCCCATACCATCGAGGCATCACCCGATCGGAATAACCCGGGACGATATACACGCTTGGGGACAGAATAGACTCCTGGATATATTCGCGAACACTTTCCGCGGCCCCCTGATAATTGGAATCGGCCAGCCGATTCGGCCCGTTGGTGCCTAAGACAAGCTTTGGACCTTGACGCCCTTGAGCCGGCTCAATCCCCGGGATGGTATGACACACAGCACACCCGGATTGCACAAATAGTTTTTCAAGCGGCTCCTCACCTGTCGCCAAAGGTACATCGATCAATGCTATCGATTTGTCTGTCTTCTGAGACACCGGGCTTTGTGAGGGAGCAGTTGCGTGCGTAGTAGCACGATCTTCCTCCTGGGTTGTAGGCTTGGACAGCAGATGTAGGGACAAGGTCGCCAGAATGCCGACACCCATGACCACGAAAATTAAAAAACTTTCTCGACCGAAAGACTTCGTCTTTTTTGATTGACTCATCCATCACCCCCATCCCCAGACCGAAAAAAATTGCGTGAATGCTCTCCATTCATGGTTAATGTACAAACCGAATATTTTGCCTACAATCGCTCATTGCTCCTGTACCGAAATCATAGAGATTCTGTCAATGAAGACTCACCCTCGGGTTGCATGGTCAATGACTACTGGGGACAATGTTGTGAGCCAATGTGTCATATCTTGTCTAGGTGACATCTTTTTTGGTATCCCCTCCTCAATGACCACGACGAAGACGGTAGAATTGTGACTATCTCCTTACCAACGCCTGGATATCCCAGTTTGAATTTCCCCGCCTTCCATCCTCATCCCTTATTACAAGGCCCACATCGGATGACCCTCATGCCGCGTTGGTGGCTGCGCGAAAACACCCCCTGCGGCATGCCCAGCCAACAACGAATTTTTCAGATAACCCCAGAAACCGGGCTGCTCACCAAATGCCACTGGCAACCCACCCCCAACAACAAACCCACAGTGTTGTTAATACATGGGCTCGAAGGCTGCACAGAATCCCATTACATGGTTGGCCTTGCCCACAAAATCTGGGCAAAGGGGTGGAATTGCATCCGCCTGAATCAACGCAATTGTGGAAACTCAGAGCATCTGACGCCCACCCTCTATCATAATGGCCTCAGCCAAGATTACAAACAGATTATCCAAGACATCACCGCGCACAACGAGTGCAAAGAAATTTGGCTCATCGGTTATTCGATGGGAGGCAATCTTGCCCTTAAATTGGCTGGCGAAATCGGCAAGACCCTTCCGACACTTCGCGGCGTAGGGGCGGTCAGCCCAAACATTCATCCCGCATCCTGCGTTCGCGCGCTGCAACGCCCAGCCAACTGGATCTATCATCGCCATTTCTTACGAAGCCTCAAGGCAAAATTGAAACGGAAAGATCAGCTCTATCCTGGCAAATGGGATCTTTCTCGACTTTCCAGAGTACAGACCATGTGGGAATTTGACGACGTCTACACGGCCCCGGACGGAGGGTATCAACATGCAGAAGACTATTACGAAAAGAGCGCAGCCGAAAATACCCTCAAGGCCATTACCATTCCCGCTCTGATCATCACTGCGCAAGACGACCCGTTTATCCCCTATCACATATTTCAACATTCTTCACTTCATCGCAATTCTTTCATTGAATTGCTCGCGCCACTCCGCGGGGGCCACTGTGGTTTTTTCCAACGTCATCGATCCCAGGAAGATCCGTTCTGGGCAGAAAACCGTCTCGTAGACTGGATAGACCATATGACAGTGCCTTCAAACCTCACCCCCCTATCGTGACGAACTGACGAAAAGCCCTTGCATGGTTCTAGGCAACTAGGGTAGAACGTCGACATACACACAACCCATCCAACAATCGAGCCATTCTGTTCTCCTCCAGAGACATCTTTCACACCATGCCCCTCAAACCCACATCACCAGAAGGTATTCTTCGACAAATCCATATACCGCAGGAAAAATACCTGGAGGGATGGCTGAAGGCTCCAGCCCATATCCACCATACAGCTCGTCGCATGGCTAATCCGGCCATGGAACGCCCACAAAGCAGAAAAGAATTTCAGCAGCTTCTCACCTGTCTGAATATTGATGCCTCACACACGGTTCTCGAAGAAAAAGTGGGATTTGGCGTCACCACAGCTCCCAATGGAGATCGATTGATTGCCAAATGGGAAGCGCACACGGAATATTACAGTTATCAAATTTGGCACATCCCGCACGCTTCCACTACCCCCTTAGGATTTGGTCCCTTGACGTTTCCCCAGTATGTCTTCCCATTTTCACCATTGGGGCTAGAAGTGAATGCATTAGACATCCTCGTGACCCCTTCACAGTCCTACGATCAAGAAGCTCTGAACACACTCCTACCTGGTCCGCAAATCTACGCCAGCCAAGTATTGAGGGAAAATATTTCCGTCGCCACGAGTTTCACTCCTGATGAACATGGCCGGGAGCGCTATCTCATCTGGTCACCCGATGCCTCACGACTCCTGACAAAACTCCCACGCTTGATTGATATCCTGATTGCGCTGGAGAACTACACACACCTCATTCTCTTGCCCTACAACGCGTTCTCTCGATCAGTTGATCAAGTGCAAATTTATGAACAACGCCATCTATACCAACGGAGTGTGCTTACCAAAGAACTTAAAGATGTCCAGCATGGGCGCCTGCAACAATGGCTGGAAGGTCTCACCCATGATTTTTTAGAAGTCGGACGACTTGCGGACTCCATGCGATTTCGCCTTTCAGCATCAGTTCCATACGATCGAATCGTCCACAGCAATACTCACGCACTTCAGGAACAAGCCCTACCGGGATGTCGCACCCTCACCGACTACATCCATTGGAAAATTACAGGGGTCGCCGATGGATACCAGCAGTTAGTCGGACGGATACACGCGTTGGAACAGGATTTTGGAGGAACCATTGCCGTCCTACGAACGAAAGTAGAGCTCATCCTTCAAGAACAAAATCTGGCGCAACAAGATCAAAACATGAAACTCTTGGCCAGCGTGGATCAAACCACCAAAAGCCAGGCCATTCTGCAACAAACGGTTGAAGGGCTGTCGGTGATTGTGATCGCCTACTATGTCAGTGGCTTGGCACATTATCTCTTCAAGGCCTTCCATGAGATGGGTTGGCTCGCCAACTCTACACTCGCTTCCGGGATATTTGTTCCCATTGCCATTGGCTTGTCCTATGGACTGATTATCTGGGGGAAAAAACGGATTCACCAAGCGTATCCCCCCTCCCACATCAAGACCAACTCGAATACCTCTCCACAACTTTAAACCCCTTAGCGTCTGCCAGCAGGGTAAGGATACAACCGGGAACCCGCGATCCAATGCTCGGCTAGGCATTACTTCCTACCTTCACATTCCACGTACCGTAGAGGTCAAGGTGTAACAAGAATTGACCGAAAGAAATATCAACAGACAACTCATGCCCGATTCTCACCTTTGGTACCCAAAGGGCAGCTATGAACAGCGCCGAAGAACTCGTCGAACATTGCTCCTCACTGATGTCCCTCCCCCAGGTCTATCTTGAAGTCAAAAAAGTTACCGAGCATCCAGAGTCCACCATGGCTGACCTCGCAGCCGCCATCAGCATCGATCCCGGGATAACGGCCATTGTTTTGAAACTGGTGAATAGTGCGTGCTATGGGATGCCACGGAAAGTGAAAACGATCTCTCGTGCCGTAGGAATTTTGGGCATGCAGCCTTTACATGATTTAGTGTTAGCCGTATCCGTCACCAAGGCATTTGCCGGGCTGACACAACAGGTCATGAACATGAATATCTTTTGGGCCAACAGTTTCTTCAGTGGCTTGGCCGCACTGGAATTAGCGAGAAAGTGTTTTCTGGTGGATAGCGAACGAATGTTTGTGGAAGGATTACTTCGAGAATTAGGACATCTGCTCCTCTATCAATACCTTCCCGAACAAGCGGGAAAGGCCATGAAAGTCTCCGCCAACACGGATACACCTATTCAGACTGTCGAACAAGAATTAATCGGATTCGATTACACCCATGTAGGAAAAGCGCTCGTTGATTCCTGGCAATTACCGAAAAATTTCGGGGAAGCCATTCGTCACCAACACAATCCAAAGGGCGCACCACATTATCAATTCGAAGCCGCGTTGCTCAACATCGCGGGCGCATTAACAGAAGGATATCAGTCACCAAATGGTCAAGGAAATTGGGAAGTCTTGATAGCTCCAGAATCTTGGGCACTCACAGGCCTTGATGAAGACAGCATCAAGATGTGCATGCTAGAAGCCGGAAAACAACTCTCCTTAATGCTGGATCTGATGGAAGACGCTCAATCTCGTGTGGCGTAATCCGTAGATAAAATCCCCTTCACACTCACCAAAGGGCACAGCAACCAATCATGAAGAAGACGCATCTACAGACCGTGAACAACACCGATGATGCCAGAACAATAGAGGGCATATGCTCATGAACCAGACCCCCGCCACAACCGTGTCCTACGCAAATCCACCGCTGTAAATGTCACCTGTCAACTGACATATCCACAAAACCTGAAAATCTCTGCGGCCCCACCCGTTGGCTTCCAGGAAAATGCCAAAGATCTCTTTCTTCCTGGCTCATTAGGGATCAGGATCTCCATGGATGACTTTGGAACGGGTTATTCCTCCCTCAGTTATTTAAAACCATTCCCTCTTCATGAATTGAAGATTGACCGCTCATTCCTGAAAGATATCCCAAGCGACTCGGAAGACCAGGCATTGGTGGCGATGATGAGTTATGTGGCTCATGAATTTGAGTTGAAAGTAGTGGCTGAGGGGGGGGAGAGACAGGAGCAACGCGAAATTCTTGTCGGCCTGGATTGCGAAGAATATCAGGCGTATTTCTTTAGTCGACCGATTAGCGTGTCAGACCTCGCTCCTATACGTGCTGATCTGAGCGCCGGCGCACACGCGAAGTAAGCAACCCTCCCGAAACAGGAAATTTGAATATTCCTTCGAATTCCTTGAGCCCACCCACGCTTGCCATTACTTTTGAAATCTAGGGCTCGATGGCCGCACATTTCGTCTATTTGCCCCCCTTCCCCATAGACCACAGTTGGTTCTTCGCCTCCTACCTCCTGTCCCACTTCACGGTCATCAACACGAAGGAATTGGCAATAACGGGCAATTCTCGCCACCAGTCTTCGTGTCATCGTAAGGGCAACAGGATACACATCAGGCCGATGGATGTTTTCCTTCGCCTCTAAACTAATCATCTGTTCTTTTCCTGAAAATTCTTAACTGTTGTATGCGTTCTGCCGAAAATATAATCGGCACTTCTCATCTCCCGTAATTTTTAGAGGCGCGGAGGCAATCTATCGCCAGGGCGCATAAGGGATTTTCCATATTAGGAAACCTCGAAATCTATCCCTACCCGAACAGAGACATAAGATGCATGCTGCCATCGCACAGTACGGAGAAGTGTTTGTCGGACGACAACCTATTCTCAGCCCCACGATGAAAACGATTGGCTATGAAGTGCTCTATCGGAATTGCGAGCTTGGGCAAGCCATTTTTGTCGATGAAGACGTGGCGACAGCCACTGTTCTGCTTAACGCCTATCTCGACATCGGACTGGAACATGTGGTGGGCTCCCATTTGGCCTTTCTGAATATTCCGACGCAGTTTCTTCTAAGTCGACTTTGTGAATCTCTTCCCAAAAATCGTGTGGTTTTGGAAATTCTTGAGAATGTGAAACCCACGCCGCAGGTGATTGATAATCTCACCTCGCTCTCACAACAAGGCTATACCATCGCGCTCGATGACTTTGTCTACGCGGAAAAATTCAAACCATTCCTCGAACTTGCCGACATAGTTAAAATCGATGTCCTGGGGAAAAGCGAAGAACAATTGCATCGGGAAGTATCCCAATTACGAGATTCTCGTGTGCGTCTCCTGGCAGAAAAAGTCGAGACTCCGGAAGTATATGCTCTCTGCAAACAACTAGGCTTTTATTATTTCCAAGGTTATTTCTTTTTTCGACCCGACATCATTCGTGGTCGAGAAATTCCTGCGAACCGCATCGCTCTTTTAGAATTAATGGGGAAAATTCATGACCCGCACATTCCCTTCAAAAGTTTAGTGGCACATATTCGCAACGATCTGTCGTTAAGCTATAAAGTGTTGCGCTATGTCAATTCGGCTTACGTCGGCCTCCCAAAACGCGTTGACTCAATCGATCACGCTGCATGCCTGGTCGGGATTGACCGCATTCGAACCTGGGCGACGCTCATCATCATGGCCAGTGGCCAAACTCAAGCCACTGAAATTCTGGTCATTGCTTTGGTCCGTGCGAAAATGTGTGAGCGGTTAGGGTACCGTCTTGGTGACAGTTCACCGGAAAAATACTTCACGATGGGCCTGTTATCCGTCTTAGAAGCCCTGTATGAATCACCCATGCAGGATCTGATCGACAACCTCCCCTTGCATGCGGATATTACGGACGCGTTGGTCAACGGAACGGGAGAGATGGGAATGGTGCTCTCCTGCGTGAGGGCCTATGAAGAAGGGGAATGGATGGAACTGAAGCACTTGCAATTAAATCCCTCGACCATTCGGGGTATTTATTTGGAAGCCATTGATTGGGCCAACCACTTCTCTTCCATCATTTTATAGGGAGCCCAGATTCACGCTCTCCCTCATTCGCTTGAATTGTAAAGACGATTTCTCCTTGACAAACTCTGAGCCAGTTCTAGCCACGCCGACAATTCCGGGTTCACCGAAAAATCCTAAGAGTAGGCATGTCTATGTCGAGATGGTATGATATCCCCGTTTATCTCGAATCTCGAAGTCTTTCAACAATTCTTTGCTCTTTTCAAACTATTCAAGGAAATGAACGATAGCCATGACATTTGTTCCAACTTCCGACATCGGCCCCATTCACTCTCCCAAAGTGCAGCCGCCTAGAAGAAGCACCCTGCCTCCTTGGTTTAAGATTCGGCTACAACCAGGCCCTCATTACAAAGAACTTCGTCAACTTGTTCAGACGCACCGTCTCCATACCATCTGCGAAGAGGCTCGTTGTCCGAATCTCTGGGAATGCTGGAATAGCCGAACGGCCACGTTTCTTATTCTTGGAGATATTTGTACCCGACGGTGTCATTACTGCTCAGTCACGACGGGCCGCCCGTTAGCACTCGATACGGAAGAACCTCAACGCGTCGCCGATGCGGTGAAGATTTTGAAGCTACGGCATGCCGTCATCACCTCGGTCAATCGAGATGATGTCCTAGATGGAGGGGCGACGATCTTTGCAGAAACAATCGTGAGAATTCGACAGGTAAACCCCACATGCACGGTAGAGGTCCTTATTCCGGACTTTCAAGGCCATCAAGAGGACTTAGCCACCATCATCAGAGTGAATCCCGATATTCTGAATCATAATATCGAAACGGTTCCTCGCCTCTTTCCTTCTATTCGCCCGCAAGGCAAATATTCTCGCTCCCTCAAAGTCCTTCAATGGGCTCACGAAATGGGTGCCCGAACGAAATCTGGACTGATGGCTGGATTAGGAGAAACGGAAGATGAAATTCGCGGCGTGATGAAGGATCTTCGAATAGTTGGCTGTGAAATGCTCACGCTCGGGCAATATCTTCGCCCGACAACAGCACATGCGCCTGTCGCGAGGTTTTATACTCCTGACGAGTTTGAAGAGCTCAAACAGACGGCGATAAGCATGGGATTTCAGCATGTTGAATCCGGACCGCTGGTCCGGAGTTCCTATCATGCCGAACAACAGGCCACTCGTGGCCCGGGAACCTAACCGTGACGGTTACTGCCCAAGCGGAAACAACTCATCGCATTCGG
Organism: Nitrospirales bacterium; assembly: GCA_040904705.1. Lineage (GTDB taxonomy): Bacteria > Nitrospirota > Nitrospiria > Nitrospirales > UBA8639 > Nitrospira_E. The sequence continues at coordinate 9,393 of JBBDSY010000055.1, forward strand.
CATGGGGCTTCACTCCCCTGTGCAATAATGTTTGAAACCCGTTCCCGCTATACATAGCAACAGTGGGAGAGGCCTTCAATGGCTGTGCCTTTTTGGCTACGGAATCTAAATACAAATGCTCGCACACGTTTCGAAGCGTCACAAAATCAACCACGGTACATTCATGGGAACAATATTCGCACCTCAACATTGGCCTTCCCTCCAATTTGTGGTATACTTTCAAGTATAGCGGAGGCCCGAACACTTCAGAGTTTCCACCGTATCTCCCCCAAGTGACAAAGTGAACTCCCTGAAATGCCCGACCCCGCATTCTTGACTTCCCGCCTACACCTTTTTACATCACCGAACAATGAGAGCATGACCATCGCTGGTCGAAATCAAAGCATGTAACATTTGACCAGGCTCTTTCTGGCCGTTGGGGAATGCTGTATCTTGCCCGATTTCCACCCGTATAGGACTCTGCGTGGCTTCTGCCTCGACCACATACACATTCCCTTGAATTTCCTTGAGCAATCCTTCGACGTTTTGAAATTGTGTCGCAGCTCTCGTGGATTCTACAGATTGTGTTTGTATCCCCTTTTGACTCAAAAGAAGGGCATTGCTCAGTGCCGAATCTTCAGCAAAGCTTGCCCCTACACCTTGGCCCCCCAACACCAACGCCCATGCACAAAGATAACTGAACTTTTTCATGTTCATGGCCAACCTCCTCTACATGTAATCCGCACCAAGACTGGATATCCGGCCATTCCTGATCAATATTAGTGCAAAGGCTGTACCCTCTAGCCCATGCATTTGTTTCTTTAAAAAATCCAAATAGTTGGAAGTGACCTTCGATCATCTGGCCACTCAAGTCCCATAATTTATGCAGGGCTTGACCTACATTGTACTCCCAAACGCTGTAGGGAGAACAGTGCAGCAGAAGGGTGCAAAGGCAGCTCTTAAATTCAAGTATTAGTTGCAATTTACATCGACTTTGAGCATAGGTATTCTTTCTCGGCGATACCCTGTTTTCGACGGTTGGGAGATAAGAAAATGGAACGTTATAATGAAGTGATCACAGGCAATAGTAGAAAAGGAACTCGAAAAGATGCGTGATTTTTTTCCAGGACTCGCCGGGATCCCTGCCGCCAAATCTTCCATCAGCTTTGTGGATGGGGAACGAGGAATTTTAGAATATCGTGGGATCGGCATTGAAGATCTCGCCGAACACAGCTCTTTTCTTGAAACGGCATTCCTTCTCCTTTTCAATCAACTGCCCACAAAGCATGAACTAGAAGATTTCAACAAGGATATATCTCACCACCGTCGTATTAAATTCCGCATTCTCGATCTCCTGAAATCGCTCCCGGAACACGGTCACCCGATGGACGCCTTACAAGCAGCCGTTGCCGCTTTGGGGATGTTTTATCCGGCTGCCAATGTTCGAGAAAAAACCACCCGCTATCTCACCGCCGTTCGACTCATCGCCAAACTTCCCACGCTAGTGGCAGCATTTGCTCGCCTACGACGAGGAGATGAACCAATCCCGCCACGCGACGATCTCCCCTACGCGGAGAACTTCCTCTACATGTTGACGGAACAGGTTCCAGACCCGGCTTTGGCCAAGATATTCGATGTCTGCTTACTTTTACATGCCGAGCACACCATGAACGCCTCAACCTTCAGTGGGATGGTGACCGCCTCAACCCTGGCCGATCCGTACACCGTGATTTCCTCAGCCATTGGTACGTTAAAAGGGCCGCTTCACGGCGGGGCCAATGAAGCGGTGATTCATATGTTGGAAGAAATCGCTTCAGTCGACCGTATCCCCATATATATTGAAGACAAATTCACGAATAAAGAGAAAATCATGGGCTTTGGCCATAGGATCTACAAAGTGAAAGATCCTCGTGCCATTGTCATGCAGGCATTCGCCCAGGAATTAGATGCCGAAACCGGCCACACATCGCTGTTCACACTGGCCAGGGCCATGGAAGGGCACATGGAAGCTCGCGTGGGAACAAAGGGCATTCGGCCCAATGTAGATTTCTATTCAGGTATCATTTACCATCGGATGGGAATTGAGACGGATCTTTTTACACCCATTTTTGCCATGGCTCGGGTCGCAGGGTGGCTTGCCCATTGCTTTGAGCAATATCAGGAAAATCATCTCTTTCGCCCCGACCAGATTTATGAAGGCTCGCATCAGCGTCCCTATAAACCAGTGGATGAGAGAACTGAGGTAAGGGATGAAAAGTAAGAAGTGTCAGTCGTAACACATGATGCCCACGTTTTTCCTCACTCTTTATACGCTTCTCCTTCCTTACCCCTACTTGGCTCCCTTCACGTATGAGCATCTCCCCTTACACGAAGGGGTTCTAGCCAATATGGTAGATATCCATTCATGACCTCTCCCCCGACGTATGAGGTGCTGGTTGTTGGCGCAGGTCTGGCTGGCATGCGTGCGGCACTCGCCGCCCACCAACAGGGCGCGTCTGTGGCCATCCTCTCTAAGGTCCATCCTGTCCGCAGTCATTCCAACGCCGCTCAAGGAGGGATCAATGCCGCACTGACCGATCGGGGAGATAGGTGGGAGGACCATGCGTTTGAAACCGTCAAGGGCAGTGATTACTTGGCTGACCAGGATGCGGTGGAAATCCTGGCACAAGAAGCGGGGCAAGACATCATTACCCTGGAACACATGGGCGTCATTTTTAATCGTAATGATGAGGGCCATTTGGGGACACGCCGTTTTGGTGGCCAAAAAAAAGCACGCACATTTTTTGTGTCGGATTTCACCGGCCAGGCCATGCTCCATGTCCTCTATGAACAACTGATGCAAGCCAACATTCATGTCTATGAAGAATGGTTTGTGACATCACTCGTGAAAGATGAAAAGGGCCATTGCGCCGGACTGGTCGCCTTTGAAATCCGCACCGGCCGGTTTTCGCTCTTCCGGGCCAAAACAGTCATTATGGCCTCAGGAGGCTTGGGCCGCGTCTATGAACCCAGCACCAATGCCATGATTTGCACAGGGGATGGCATGGCCCTGGCTTACCGTGCCGGCGCACCCCTCATGGATATGGAAATGGTGCAGTACCACCCCACCACGCTGAGAGGTAAAGGGCTCCTGATCACCGAAGCGGCTAGAGGGGAAGGCGCCTATCTCCTTAATAAAGATGGCGACCGTTTTATGAAACACTATGCGCCAACCATGCTGGAGCTCGCCTCCCGCGATGTAGTGTCGCGAGCAGAACAGATTGAAATTAATGAAGGCAGAGGCATTAACGGCTGCGTGCTCCTCGACTGCCGTCACTTAGGCCGCCCGTTTCTTCAAGAACGCCTGGGACAAATCTATGCCGAATCTCACACGTTCGCCAATATTGACCTGGCGGAAGAGCCCCTACCCGTTCGTCCCGGCATGCATTATCAAATGGGCGGGATCAAAACCGATACGGAAGGGCGATGCTGGGACCCTGCCGGAAATTGGAAAGGACTTCCCGGCCTCTTCGCCGCCGGAGAGACCGCTTGCGTCAGTCTGCATGGTGGGAATCGGCTTGGGGCCAATTCGCTTCTGGACACCATCGTCTTTGGTCGTCGGGCTGGGCACTATGCCGCCGAGTATGCTCGCACGATTCCTTCACCATCAATTTCAGAGCATCTCATGGAGCGTGATCGAGATATGGTGACGAGCCTTCTGGCTCGTGAAGGAACGGGAGAACGTGCCGCTGTGATTCGCCTGGAGATGGGCACGACGATGAATCGCTTTGTCTCAGTGTTTCGAGAACATGAAGGCCTGGAAACCGCACGGCAACGCATCCAAGCGCTCAAAGCCCGATGGCATGCTATCACCATTCAAGATAAAGGTCAGGTGTTCAATACGGGAATGATCGCCGTTCTTGAATTGAGCTTCATGTTGGATTGCGCCGAGGCGATTATCGAAGGCGCGCTGACACGTACGGAAAGTCGAGGGGCCCATTTTCGTACGGATTATTTAGATCGGGACGATGAAGACTGGTTAAAACATATATTGTTGTACTATCGACCGGGGGACATTCCTTCCACCGCTTTTCGTCCCGTGCACATCACACAATGGCAACCTCAGATTCGCGTATATTAATGAAGCGCTGTCGATCTTCCTCTCCTTTGTTTTTGTTACAATGGAGACAGGGCCAAAGGTTGACACCCACACACCATTGATTGCTACTCGTTATGCTCACAACCCTTCGCGTTCGCCGCTACAATCCTGAAGATCCAGAACCGAAGCTATTCTTTGAAGACTATCATCTTGAACTCAATCCCTCCGATTCCGTTCTTGATGGGCTCATCAAGGTGCGAGAAACTCTTGATGATTCCCTGACGCTTCGCTGTTCCTGCCGGGGAGCCATCTGTGGATCATGCGGTATGCGGATCAACGGTCATGCCGCTCTGGCCTGTAAGACCAAAGTGGTTTCCGTCGCTACATCGGGTGAAACGATTGAAGTGGAGCCCATGAGCAATATGCCGGTGATAAAAGATTTGGTCACCGATATGGCGCCGTTTTGGGAAAAGATTCGTCAGATACAACCCTGGCTCCAACCTTCAAAGCCGCCACCACCGGCTGAATACCTCGCCCCTCCAGAGTCCATGAATCACTTAGCGGGAGTCATGGGTTGCATCATGTGCGGCGTCTGCGTCTCCGACTGCACAGTTTTAGAAGTTGACCCCAAGTTTGCCGGACCTGCCGCGCTCGCGAAAGCCTATCGATTTGTGGCCGATCCCCGGGACACCACCAAGACTATCCGCTTAGAAAATTTGAACCAGCCCGGTGGCATGTGGGATTGCACGCGGTGCATGGAATGCATTCAAGTCTGCCCAAAAGGCGTTGCCCCCATGGACCGGATCATGGCGTTGCGGTCCAAGGCCATGGCTGAAAAAATGCCAGCCACCTGTGGCTCTCGCCATGCTGAAGTCTTCGCCGACATCATTCAACATAAAGGTATGTTGGACGAGCCCATGTTGGCGATTAGAACCTTTGGGCTCAAACACGTGGGGCGTTTATTCGAAATGTTTCCTATGGTCATGCAATCCCTGTTCAAGGGCAAGGTCCCCTTGTCCGGCCCCCTGCACCGACCGATCTCAAGCATTCAGCATATTCAACGCCTGTTTAAACGGGTCAGAAAAAAATCATGAAATACGCATTCTTCCCAGGTTGCGTCTCCAAAGGGGCCTGCCCTGAACTCTATCAATCTGTTTTGCAGGTCTATCCCAAGCTGGGCATTGACCTGGAGGAAATGACCACAGCCTCCTGCACCGGCGCAGGGGTCCTTCAAGAAAAAGATGAACAATTAGGTGACCTGCTCAATGCCCGAACATTTGCGCTGGCAGAGAAACAGGGCTTACCCATCATGACTATTTGCAGCACCTGCCAAGGCGTCATGAGCCAAGCCAACTATCGACTTATCCACAATGCCGGCTATCTGGAAGAAATTAATACCATGCTACAGGAGGAAGGCTTGACCTATGCAGGCACCACCGTCATCAAGCATTTTCTGTGGATTTTATTGGAGGATGTTGGTGAAGATTTTCTTCGAGCAAAAATCACTCAGCCCCTCACCGGTCTTCGGGCAGCACCGTTTTATGGCTGTTATATTCAACGCCCGACTGAGGCTTTAGGCTTTGAAGAACAACCCGATCGAGGGAAGGCCTTGGAACGCATCATTGAAATACTCGGCGCAGAGGTCGTCGACTTTCCTGGAAAAACCCGATGCTGCGGTTTCCCTATTCTCACCATTAACAAAATCAATTCCTTATCCATGGTGGCCACCCATACCCAAGACGCCAAATCTCATGGCGCGGATATCATGGTCACGCCCTGCCCGCTCTGTCACCTCAACCTGGACGGCATGCAATCCCAAGCCGCGAGTCAACACAACACCTCCATTAACTTGCCCATTCTCCACCTCCCCCAACTCCTCGGCCTCGCCATGGGGATGGAGCCCAAAACACTGGGCTTACAACGACATCTCATTTCATCAGGGTCAGCTTTGGCAAAAATTCGTAGCGGACTTTAGTCCGCTCAGGCAAAGAGAAATTTCCGGACTCCTAAGCGAGTTCTCCTCCCATACTTAGCGAAAGGGCATAGATGCCGAATTGGGGGACCCAGTGAGCATGCTTCTGATAGTCATCGCGCCAGCATTCAGGGCGATTCATCTGAGTCACGATATGGCGGACGTACAGGTCACGAAATGCCAAATCTTGAGTGGATTGAAAGAGCGTCCAGAAAGCCCAGGCCCGGCTAAAGTTGAGTCCTGCAGAATGTGGCGTCGGAGCCGTGCGAATCGGTTCCATGGAAATACCCTTGGGGAAAAATGACGCAAACCACGGTAAGGATTCTTCTTGCGGAAGAATACTCAAAATCGCTCTCGTCCGTTGAAGAGATGCTGCGAAAAACTCATTTGCGATATGGTCATAGGACAAGGGCAGGATTTCATCGAGAGGGACAATTCGCCGTCGAGTAAATTGTCGAAGTGTCTTGACTAACTCCAAGTTTCCTTCCCATTCACTCCACTCCCAGAGGTTCAATAACGCCCAGGAGAGATTACCGTATTCCCGACGTTGTGCATGGCGAGTCACAGCTTCATCAGACAGCGAAAGAATCCATTGCTCTACCCGTGAGGCAATTTCCATAGCCAAGGGTCGCAAATCGGATTTCCCCCATCCATGCACCCGTTCTTTCGCCAGCTTCAAAAACCAGGAAAAACCATAGGGCAATTCATGATTCAGTTCTCCGTTTCTGAGTGAAGCCAGCTCCGCATGAAGGCACTCGGGAGAAAGAGCAGCATCGACCGTGTCGGCCCATCGAGATTGTCCAGCCAGTCGCGCCGCCGTTAATAAGGCATAGGCCCCATGCACACTGGAATGCCAATCAATACATCCGCAGAAGACCGGGTGGCGGGTATCTCGTCGAAGAAAGCTCTCTTCCACTCTCTCGGCCAACGCCGTCAGGTCATGTCCACGCCGTTCACAAAATTTTTCCCAATCGTAAAACTCCACGCTAGATTGTCGAGTAGACATTGGCCTATGCTTTCCCATTACAATTCACATGACACTCTAAAGTGGATACGCGATCCCCCATTGAACTCATGACAATGCCGTCTTCTTCCGAGCGCTTGAACCTGACCATCACCACCAGTTCGGGAGACGTACAGGCACAGATTGACGTCCCAACCAGCTTCATTCCGATCACCCACATTGTCCCGGTGATGCAGTTGCTTGGCGATCAAGCCCAAGACCTGGAAATTGCCAACACCCTTCGAACGGGAAAAACCATTTCATGTCAAAAAGGCTGTGCGGCCTGCTGCCGGCAGATGATTCCCGTTTCCCCACCTGAGGCCTTTGCCTTGATGGAGGCCATCCACACCCTGCCCCAAGACCATCAAGCCCGAATCAAGCAGAATTTGGCTCAAACCCGTCTGCGATTACAGATGGCGGGACTTCTCTCATCCCTTCAGGATTTAGCCAACTCCCCCAACCAAATGACAGACGAGGATCTTGATTCCCTCAATCGAGCCTATTACGCTCTACGACTCCCCTGTATTTTTCTGGAGAACGAAATCTGCTCGATTTACGAGCACCGCCCTGCGGGTTGTCGAGGCCATCTGGTATCCTCCCCTGCCGAGCTGTGCCAGGATATGGTAAACAACCCTATACAGGAACTACATATTCCCCTGAGAGCCGGGACAGTCTTGAGTGTACTCTGGGCCGACCTCATGGGGGAACCTGTTCGTTTAATGCCCATACCCATTGCCTGTGAATGGGCCGACACACACCAAGACCTTAATACCCAAACCTGGAAAGGGGCCGACCTCTTTCATAAGGCAATGGATGGACTCGGGAAATTTCTCCAACAAACACGGAAAGCCTTTACGCACAAGAAGCCAGGGGAATGACTGTCATGGTCCCCTGCTTTTCCCATTTACCCACAGTCAAGCCCTTCACGAAAGGCACTCATGAACTTTGATCCAGCCATAGCCGCCAATCAAGCCCTACAGCAAGCTGAACAACAGGGAGAACTCGGAGATCTTGAATCCGATATCTTGGAAGCCGAAGAGATCTTTTCTACCGATCAGGGACAGAACGCCAAGCAAGCCTATGAAACTCTTCAGCAATATGGGGAACAGTTACCCCAGGCGAAATGGTTCCAAGAATTTTTAATTTATATCACCTGGCAACAAGTCACGGAAGGTCCCATCGCTCGATATTTCCAGCATGGCTTGGATGCCTGTAACCGGTTTCTGGAACAGTTTGGCAAAGAGATCGACGGTACGCCCACCCAGACACACATTCTGGCGATCCGAGAATCCTTTCAAGGAGGCTTGGGCATCGAAACCGAAAACATTATTGAAGAACACGAAGAAGATGCCTTTCAAGGGGGCGATTAACAAGAACTTCTTTCCCATTCGCGAACCATATTTCTTGGAGATTTGGCATGAATCCATCACCCTCATCAGAAAATATGATGAAACTCGGCATGGCCTTTTGGGGTTCAAAAGCGCTCCTCAGTGCCGTTGATTTGAAGTCTTTACCGAATTGGCCCGCCAGCCCCTTAATGCTGCCACCTGACAAACCCGTCTAGGGTTACATCCACGAAGTGCGCGTGATTTTTTTGATGCTCTTGTCGCGGTAGGCAGGCTGGAACGAAAAAACAGGCTCTATGCCAAGACTCCGGATACCAACATTTTTCTCGATAAGGCCAAACCCTCCTACAGCGGTGGATTGTTAGAAATGGCTAATGCCCGGCTATACCGTTTTTTGGGGATCGCTCACGGAAGGACTCAAGCCCGGGCTCCCTCAAAACGAAGCCAAGGAGGGCGGAGATTTTTTTTGGCACCCTCTATGCCGATCCGGCCAAACTCAAAATCTTTCTCCAATCCATAACCGGGCTGAACATGGGAGCCAGCACTGCCATTGCCCAACAATTTCCCTGGGACCAATACCAAACCTTTTATGACATCGGTTCCGCACAAGGAGGCCTCATCGCGCAAGTTGCCCTCGCACATCCCCACATGACAGGCGGGGGATGGTCATCGGCATTCAATAAGGGCATCCACCCACTTCTGTGAACCAAAGATATTTCGCCTTCCTATTTCTTCACAGGAAAACATCCACCACGCCATCTTTGATATACTGACGGATGCCACCTAACTATTTTCACATTCAAAGGAGCACGGAATGCAAAATTCAAAGGGAAATCAGACGAACCCAACCAGTCCAACAGCATGGCTGTCTCGACTGTTCATTGCCAGTATGTTTGGCAGCGCCTTAATTTTTGGTGCCGCAACAACCTGGGCCGATGGAGACGGTCATGGCTATAAACATGATCCCCAATCAAAGCTTGAGCATATGACGAAGAAGCTGGACTTGACGCAAGAACAACAAGACAACATTCTCCCCATTCTTCAAGACAAACATCAAAAGATGGAAGCCCTCCATAATCAGATGAAGGAAGTCCGCGCAAATGCGATGGCACAGGTAGAAGCGCAACTGAATCCGGAGCAAAAAGAGAAATTTCAAAAAGCCAGGGAAGAGTACAAGGAAAAGATGAAGGAATACAAAGAAAAGAATAAAAAGGGCAAAGGCCACGGAAAAGACAAGCATGGCAAAGGTAAAGGCCACGAGTAATTCTTGCTGATCAATCTGAGGCCGGAATGCTCGACCTTGCGGGCACCCGGCCTTTTTTGCGGAAAGAAGAAGTTGTCGTGAGGAAATGATCTCAGAAACCACTTGGAGAGCCGGAGGGCAGTCCCAACGCCGAGCGAAGCCGAAGGATACGTTCTGAAAGGAGAGTCGCCGTCAAGCGGACCGGTTCATGGGCCACACACCACACCGGCTGTCCAGGATCAGGATCGGTTTTCAACCTGGGAATGACATGCCAATGGATATGAGGAACCTGATTACCCAAGAGTTCTGTGTTGATTTTCCTGACATCAAAAATTTTCGTCATGGCCTCCCCGATTCGACTCACATCTTCGATCAGCTCCATACGTTCTCCTCGGGTCAATTGAAATAATTCTGTGCGATGGTTTTGAAGAATAAGGACGGTCCAACCTGCGAAGAACTGATCCTCAAACAAATACGCCTTGGTCAGACCCAGATCTCCGATAAAATAATCCTGCGGCGGCCAGACTTGCTCACAAATTTTGCAGGAGATACGCTCACTCATAGCACCACCTCATGAAGATAATTTTACGCATTTCTTTTCCTCTGCCACGTAGGTAAGATGCTAAAAAATTCAGCGACCATCACACACAACCAAGATGGTTCTTCGAAAACACTTCTGCATACAGAACAATGAACGAAAAAGTCGAACTTCGCGCCAGTTATCGGTATATCAAAGATCACCCCTGGGTGGTTCAGGGCATTACCGGATTTCTCTCCGCCTACTTCATGGAACGTCCGGGCTTCCAAGTCCAAAAACATTTTGATGAGCTCGAAACGGGCATGCATGTCTGGGTATGCGACATGCCCCCCAACATGAAATTCCGCCTTCTCCTCCGGCGATTAAAAGAAGATATTCCTCCCTGCCAATATCAACAATTAGAAACAGAACCCACCAAGTGCCCGCAATATTTCCTTGATTGCCCGGACGCCGAAACTCCGTAAGATACAATCCATCCTCCTGAAGATAAGGAACGCTCATGCCACTTCCTCATGATCATATATCCCGACGAACAATTTTAACACGAAGCGTGGGGGTTTTCGGATGGCTCATGAGCGGTCTTTTCACCCACACAAGTTTGGCTGCACTTCTTGCCAAACCCACACCCAAACAAGCGTTGGGCCCATTTTTCCCGGATGACGGAGATGAAGTGCATGGCATTCGTGAAGATCCTGATCCACATCTCCCCATCAGTCAGGCAAACGATAAAGACCTCACTTTTGTGAAAGGTCGCAAGGGAAAAGCCCAAGGGCAGGTGATTGTTCTCAGCGGCCAAGTCCTCGATGCCAAAACAACCCAACCCATGCCCAATACCACCCTCATCATGTGGAGCGCCTCGGCTTCAGGCCGTTACAATCACAAAGGCGATGAAGGCAACACCAGTTTCCCGCATCCCAAAACCGGAGAGATCATTCACCGCACACACGATGAGCATTTTCAATACTGGGGACGCGCCGTAACCAATGACCAGGGAGACTATTGGTTTAAAACAATCGTCCCCGGATTTTATCCCATCGATCTGGAGGCCGGTCTGTATCGGCCTTCGCACTTACACTTCCAACTTTTATCTTCGAGCCATCCGAAATTGGTCACGCAACTCTATTTCCGTGGGGAGCACATTCCCAACAATGCGCTCAACCAGGAGTTACTACCCAAAGATGTGGTGGTTCTCGACGCAGGCCTCACCAGGGAGGAACAGGAGCGCGTGATTGTGGATTATGGCCCGGACCCGGCAGGAACACTCACCGACGGACTTGTCGGTCATTATGATTTTATGATCTAAAAAAAAGAAGTATGCACGACCTGACCTGGGAACCTGAAATGCTTTCCAGGATTGACCCACCCCCGCCTTCAGTGACAGCTGGTTACTTTCTGCGCAGATAATCGGTCTTCCAGTCCCGATCGATGGATTCGGCCCTGTTCGCACAAAAAGAGAAGCCCTTCAGCAATGGCATTGCGCACCGGCCTCGGGGAAAATCCCAATTCGCGCACCGCCTTGGAACAATCAAATACCATGGACGCTCCTGCCACCCGGACTCCTGCGAGGGAAGCCAGAGGTGGCTTGTGAGTCACGGTGTCGGCCAGCCATTCAGACACCGCTGCTACTCCCAAAGCCAGCACGTAGGGTATTCGCAGGCGAGGCATCGGCACATCCGTTAAGTCCTGGAGAAGTGTCAAAACTTGAGACAGGCAAAGATTTTCTCCTCCTAAAATATACCGTTCACCAACTCGACCGCGCTCAGCCGCCAAAATATGCCCAAGGGCCGCATCCCGCACATCGATCAGGTTCATTTCAAAATCGAGATAGGCGGGATGGTTCCCATTCACAAAATCCAACAGCATTTTCGTCGGCGGCGTCAGGAGATAATCGCCGGGTCCAATAGGCAATGTGGGATTCACAATCACAACCGGCAATCCATACTTCGCCGCATTCAGGGCTTCCTCCTCTGCCAGAAACTTCGATCGGCAGTAGGGGCCGGGCATGTCGTCCACAGTTCGCTCGACCGTTTCATTCACCGCATCACCGTTGGCCCTTTTGTGACCTTTCAAAATGGATTCAGTGGAGGTATGGACGATCCGTTTGACACCCGCCCGACCGGCCGCCTGCAGCACAGCTCGAGTTCCCATAAAATTGAGTTGGTAAAATTCCTGTTTATCAAACGCCCACATGTTTGGATTGGCCGCAAGATGAAACACCTGGTCAGCTCCCTCCATCACCGTCCTGAGCAGCTTCTGGTCTAAAATTGATCCATGGAAATATTCGACCCGTTCATCCAGATGTCCCGGCACTCGAACATCAATCACTCGCACCAGATGGCCGCGATCCAGAAGCAACCTAACCAGGTGTCTTCCGATAAATCCGGCACCCCCGGTCACCACGGAGAGCAACCCGGTGGAAGGGTTATTGAATGTCATATTCTGGATTTTGATGAAGGGGAGTGGACGATTGGCTCATGATCTTTAAAGGTGTGCGATCTTATCAAAAGACTCCGGCTGGCGTCTCAAATATCGAACGAGCCCTCGCACTCCGGTCGATTCAGGGTGCAAGGACTTCGAGAATGGCTGATTCGCTCATCCAGATTCTCGATAGGGTTACCTCCCACGCTTTGAACATGTAATGACTACATTCGTTCAGGAAAATTGGAAATAATACCATCGACTCCCAGCCGCTTCATTCGGTCAATATCATCGGGTTTGTCCACGGTAAAGACAAATACCCTGATGCCTCGCCCCTGAAGGGCCTGAACATCCCCGGAAGTGACAGAAGCCAACGCCAGTCCCGCATGAGTCGGCCTGGCATCGATGACAAAGTCTGTGGGATGTATGGGTTCGCCCTCAAACAATGCCAGCGTTTGTGCATCGACCAGCAAGCTCCTCCCCGTCACCAACTCCTCCTGAAAAAATGAAGCAAAGATTACCTGCCTTTGAAAATGACCCGCCTGCACCACAGCACAAACCCCAGCGGCAATCCCTGCTACCTTGAGTTCGATCATCGCCCCGGCCCGTTCATCCAGACATTCGAGGGCTTCTGCAAGCAGAGGAATCCGCGCTCCCCCACCGGCATCCAATCCACGCAGGATGCGAAAAGGCAAAGTCTCTACATTCCCGTGTCCGTTGGTAGTTCGATCAACCGTCTGGTCATGAAGAAGCACCAGCGCCCCATCCAATGAACGCCGGACATCAAACTCCACCAGATCAACACCAAATTTCACGGCCTCTACAAGTGAGGCCGGTGTATTCTCCGGAGCATGCCCGGCTGCGCCTCGATGGCCAATCCGAAGAAGTTTTCCCTGAGAAGGAATTGGGCTAATCATATATTATAAGCAAATTCTTTTTTTCTGGTTGAGCACCACAAACAAACGTTGACGCCCAGCTTACCACGACGCCCCATCCACATCATTTGTCACTCGGGTTCATTGGAATTGGAATTGGAATTTAAGAATTTAAAAAGCTTCTAATCAAATATACAATTCCAAAATTCACCTAGGAAAGCTGGAGAACAATCCAGAGAAATTTTTGTCGTTGGAATGATGTTTTGTGGGCTAGATTGCGGTTGACTTGTCATTGACCGGATTTTTTTCCTTTCTCGGCCTGGCATACCTCTATTACGTCAGTGAATACGAACTATTTTCATAGGACATGATTCGGAATTTTTCTGATAGAATACCCACGTTGATTAATCAGCCGAACATGAGTCGGGATCAAGTGTATGGGGAGATACGTCAAAAATTTTGAGATGGCCAAGTATGTGGCTGACCTCTTGGATCGTCGTTTTACGATTCCAGGGACTTCGATTCGAATTGGCTTGGATCCCATTGTCGGCCTGATCCCGGGGGTGGGTGATGCCATCACGAGTGTCGCAGGATCGGTCATCCTTGTTCTTGCAGCCCAATCTCAACTTCCCAAAATCGTATTAGTCCGCATGAGTTTGAATATTGCGTTGAACGGCATAATTGGCGCGATTCCCATTCTCGGCGATCTTTTTTCTGTCTGGTTCAAAAGTAATGTGAGGAATGTCAAGTTGTTGGAGCAATATGCTGTTGGGGATCGTCGCACTTCCACTGCCGGAGATTGGGTCTTCGTGATCGGGCTCCTGTTAGGAATTGTTTTCTTGATCATAAGTGCGGTGGTGGGAATGGTCTGGGTTATCGCGCGTATTTGGGAATTCGTACAATAAAAGCCATGAGATATTCTTGGCTTTTCACATGTCAGGATCATGACCCGATTGGAATCGGTTCTCACATTGCACATGAGTGAGAATGATGCCGAGGGCCACGAAGACTCCACCTGCCATCGCCGCCAGACTATAGAGTTTTTCTTCACATTCAGCCAAAGGCAGAAGGTGCGTGGCTCCCACATCTACCAAGGCTCCGGATGAAATCCCCAGCAGGGGACCAGCACTGTCTGATCGATTTCATGGAGCAGGGGGAACGCCACAAATGTTCCCATCGGTGTGGTAAGGGCCGCAGCCGGAAAGGCCAGCAGCCAGGCCTTCTTCGGAGTGAATCCCCGCGAAGCAACAGGACATAGGTGACAATTCCCTTAGGGAACTCGTGCTGTGCAACACCTGTGCAAGCCGGACATGGTTTCCTTTTAGACCGGGCACAGATTCTTCGCCGGGGGTTCAGGAATGACAAATCGGGCAGGTGGCTATTGCAGGCACATGCTGTTTTTCCACCTTTTGGATTGGTGAGATTGCATGTACTCCTTAATCCTTCAAGCGAAAGACTTGGTGGCATTTCACGCAGGCATGGATGGTCCGCTCAAGGTGGGGCAGAATCTGTGTGAGGTCCTTGGTAGGGATCACCGCGCCCAGATCTTCCGCGGCCTTATGGTGGGCCATCGCTAACTCATGGTAGGCGGACGGGAATGTCGCCCCCTCCTCTCGCTGCATGGCCACATGATGCTTCGGAAATCCAAGCTCTTCATTGGCAAGAGTGGCTGCCCTGGTAAAGTCTTCTCGCGCCAAGGCGGCAACGATGGCCTCGATGGCTTCGAGATGTTCCCGCATGGTCAGCTTGAGACCCTCCTGCGCAGCCGGGGGGAGATTCAATGCCATCCGCTTAGTTGAAGACGTCTTCGGCATATCGGATTCCACCTTGTGCGTACCATGATGATCGGTCTCGGCGTTTGAAAGACCGGCAGTCGTGCATAGCAATAAAAAGATTGAGGCAATTCCAGCCACTACCTTCACCCGCTTCATCGTCTCTCCTTTTGTTTGATACAACATCCAGTGATGTCAAAATTATTTATTTTGGGGGCTTTGCTCGCCAAGTGGCTGCTTGATGCTGACCGCCCCTCGCAGGTCTCCGGCTTTGTACCCTGTGGCGGCATCAAAGGGATAGTTACTCTTTAAGACGGTCTTGATTGTGTCCGGAATGGCCTCGGGTGACCCATGACAGAGCAGACACTTCGGCTGAACGGCAATAGGTTTCATGAACCGATAGTATTGGCCTCCAGGTTCTGTCACGACCTCTCCATGACTCATGTTGGCCAATGCTTCCCCTTTGGCAACTCGTGCAGCAAATTCATCGAGGATCTTCTGCTCCCAGGCATCCGGCATTCCGAGCAAGGGATTCCGTACGCGGGTGCCCACGCGTGTCACCCGCCACCCGTTTTTCCGCGACAACCGGTTGGCAATTTCCGGAGCCAACTCTCCACAGACCTTGATGGCTTCCAATGGCCCGCCCTTGCCCATTTCCCGTGTCATCGCTTCACTCAACTCCTGAAGAAACGCCCCGGCCACTTTCCCGGCAGCTTGTTCGCGGTCGACAGGATCGGCTTGAACCATGGATGTCGCAAGCGAGAGGCTTGCAAGGACGCCGATAAAAGCGTGTACAGCGGTCGATCTGCTCATGATCATCATCGTTGATACCTCCTGTTCACACGGTGCATCCCGCTTTTAAACCTGTGGAACCTGGCTGAGAACCTCGCGTTCCGCCTGAATCCAATCATTAAGGTCGTACCCGTCCCCGCCACCACGATTCACATACAGTTCATGCGCGCGGGTGGCGATACGCGCCTGCAAGTCGTCACAGACAGACACTGAAGGCGTGCCTGAGACCTTAGCCGTATCCGGTCGTTGAGTCGTTCTGCTACCTTTTGCTTGGGTCTTCCCCTGCCGTGTTTGGCTCTGCTTGGTACCCATCTTCTTCCTCCTCCTGATATGGCCTCATCGACCTGTGCAAGTGCGAAAATCACTTCAACCGGTCATCGCGGTGTTGAAAGAATCTTGTCTGAAAAATGTGAAGGTGTCGCATTTTAGAATTTCAAGGAGCGGAGATAGGCAAGGAGATCGCTCCATTGACCTTCCTCCATCGCTCCTTCAAATCCCACCATGGCAGTACCCGACCGGCCGTTCATGATCACATCCTTGAGTTCGGCGTCTGTCTTGGACTGGGTAATCTCGCTGGCGAGATTAGCGGGAGGAGGGTTCAAGTATCCGCCGAATTCTCCATCACCCTTCCCTTCCAATCCATGACAATGCCCACAACTTTGGCGATAGAAGGTTTTGCCTTTTTCGATATCCCCGCTTCCGGCAAAGGCCAGGCCGGCCGTCATCATTCCCAACGCGAATCCGACGAACAACGTCACGCCACACTTCTTTTTCTCTGCTGATTTCATCCGATGCAAGCACCCGATCATCTGTCATCCCTTCTATAGAATGCCCGTTATGGTAGTTTGAACGTCATCATGTAGGCGGTAATCGCATAGATATCCTTCTCAGGAAGAGGAGGTTTGGGAATATACGCACCGCTTTGTGGCACAAAATCATCAGGATTGAGATTGAAGCGATAGACCCAATCGGCTTGGAGACGATTCCCCATATTGACGAGAGATGTACTTGACGTCCCTCCGGTATAGCGACGCCGGTTCTTAGCCGGGGTCCAATGGCAATTTTGGCAGGTATGCTCACGGTAGAGTGCTTCTCCGCGCGCGAGTTCTTCCGGGGTGCCCGGCTTCATCATGCCTTGGGTGACTCTGTCATCTTTCAGGGTACCTAAAAAGTCCGCCACCTGTTCCGCTTCACGTGATGAGAGTGAAAGATGCCGCCCTTTTCGTTTGGCGTTAAAATCGTAGCCGACCGGGTACAGTTTTTCCTTCGGATTTTCCAGCCACGCCACCAACCAGGCTCGTTGATATTTATGCCCGGCCCAGATCAAATCCGGCGCATGTTTTGTCGAGCGCGACATCGGCGCGCCTTCAATTCGATGGCAACCCACACAACCGGATTTCACAATCTTTTCCCCTTCAGCCGGAGGTTGAGCCGCTCTTCCGGGGGAAGAAAGCCCTGCGAGCACGCAAGCGGTGAGAACGGCAACATTGACAATCAACAATTTAACCTTCATTGGTCAGGCAATGCCTCATGAATGCTCTGCTTTTCCGGGTCTCTCTCTTTCATTGGCCCCACAAATTATCGGCAAGACCTATTGAAAAAGAAATAACGCAAAGATCGATGCCCGTTCCCACATATCGGCATGACAAGAACGGATGGATGCCGAAAACACGCCATCGTCACCCCTTCGACACATTCAGAACGCGGGCCAGAAAGAATCTCGCTGAGCCGTGACATCGTCTCGATGGGCACAGATCCTTCACCGCCGACTCAGAATGACACTCGGGTACGCCTACCCTACAACTTTTTCTTTCACCCATCCGGGTCGTTCACGCGCTATTCCTGCTAATGACCCTTCATATGTCCACCGCCCATTTGTCCGCCTTCCATGCCTTCGCCACCCCGGTGTTTTCCCTTCGCCCCTTGATGCCCTTTCCCTTTTTGCTTCCGAGTATGCTTCTTGTCATATTCCGGCTCTTCTTCTTCGGATGAGAGAATCGCTCCCGTTTGGCTATCCACTTTGACTTCCATGAGTCTGCCATCACCGGTGACAATTTCCACTTCCCAGAAAGATTGATCTTCTTTGGCTTCAAACTCGGCTTCTAACACCGTTCCAGGCACATGGTTGTTGGCGGCAGCAATGGCCTGCGTAATACTGATGGAGGCGGCTTTGGCTTTCTCAGCCTTTCCCATGGATCCCGAGGTATGACCCGCCGGTAGATCAGCTGAGGACTTCATGCCCTTTTCCTCCCCATGTCCTTCTCCCTCACCCTGGTGCTGCATCATACCCCCGCCTTTGTGTCGTCCCCCTCCACGATGAGATTCTCCTCCGTGTTGAGGCCCTCCGGCAAAACTACGCTCATATTGCATCACCGTCCAGATCTCTTCATCCGACAGCAAACCGCCAAAGGGAATCATGCCGGTCCCTGGCGATCCATATTTAATCACCCAAAAAATCTCTCCTTCGGACCGATGTCTCCAAAACCCATGTGCCCGCAATACACGAGGAGGCGGGTTGAGATTCGCCCCGCCCGGTCCGTCTCCACGGCCACTCGTCCCATGACAATTGACGCACGTACCTTTTCCTTCGTAAATCGCCTTTCCTTGTTCGACGATCTCCGGCGATTGCGGCAAAGGACTGGTCATGGCCCTGGCTTCCTCCATTTTGTCGGTAGGCACTCTCGGCATCATCATCCGTTGCTGGCCATGCTGTTGGGCATACGCAAGGGGCGCCCCGATGAACAGGAATAGCATGAGCCAGGTTGACCATCCAATAGCGTTTCTCATCATGGCATACTCTCTTATTTCGTTGTTTATGCGTGTGAGCGGGGCGCAACCCATACTGACCTTCGCTCTCTTCCTGTAAAAATGCCCAGAATAGGATGCCTGCCTTTACATGACCGGCATCGGCTCGATGATGCCACAGGCATCCCGCGCTCCACCGGCGCATCCCGGATTGAGTTCGCTGTCCTGGTCACAATAGAGATCTTCATTCGTGTGGATAATGAACGCACTGCCATCTTGATCAAACACGCTTAATCGACCGTCGGACAAGGCGACCCTGGTCGTCACCGCATTCAGCTTTCCCACCCCGTTCACGACGGTGATGTTCGTGAGATCACCCATATGGAAGGGGTGGTTGAAGTCTGGAGCGTCCGGCGTCGTCTTTCCGAATGGCCCGGGATCATGATGACCTTTAGCAGCCCCACAGGGTTGGCAACTGGCCGTCTCGTGGATATGTACCGCATGCTTTCCGTCCTTTAAACCCTTGACTTCCATTTGGACATACACTTTTTTGAGGCCTTCGGGTGACTCAAATTCCTTAAGGGTGGCGGTTCCGGTAATGGCAGGGTCCGTGCACCCTTGAATAGTCGCTTTTGCCGTTTTCGATATGTCGTGACTTCCATAATGACTACAGCCGGACAGCACCGCCAGCATGACCACGGCAACCCCTGACAACTGAAAGTTGAAGAATTGATTTTGCATAATGTCCCTCCTTACGTAAGAGAATAGATAAAATCCCAGGACCGGATCTCGCCGGTCCTTAGAAGAACAACTACGTCATTATGTTCCTCCGAACGTTCTCAGATAGGTGACAATCGCCCAGGCTTCCTCTTCCGATATATACAACGGCATATAGGGCGCCATGTCGGTTCCGTGGCTGCCATGTTTCAGAATCCAAAAGATTTCTCCATCCGTCCGGGCGGCCTGCCAGGCCGCATCGGCAAAATTAGTTGGCGGCTCAGCCCCTGACGGCGTCACTCGACCTCCACTGGTCCCTCCCGCTCCCTCCAGCCCATGACAGGCCGAACAATACGCCTTTCCTTCATAGATCTTTTTGCCTTTTGCAATCTGTTCGGTCGACGGTGGGAATGGATTCTTGAAGGACTGGGCCTCCTTCAGCCGGTCTGGGGGAACCCGAGGAGACAGATCACCTGGATCTCCTGCCAGTGCGATGTAACTGTTAGCCAGTATGATCGCCGCACCGACACATCCGGTAATGAAAAAAAACTTGGACCTTCCGGTTTTCATGAAGTCGTTCTCCTTTCTCCTGGTACACCAAACAACTGCTCATCCAACCAGTTCCATTTCTTGTGCCTTCACCCCGGTACACATCAAATAATATGCCATCCAATGACCTATGATTTTTCGCAGATTTTGAAGTGATTTTCTGAATGATAGCGCAGCGATGAGGAAAAATGCTACACATCCTGTTGAGGCCCATAGCCCCATATTGCTACAACAGAGGGACGATTACATGGGAAAAGAAGCGGCCAGAAATATCAGGAAGGAATGTTCGTTACGGGAATTCTGAGAACAATGTCCGGCTACGGTGGGGAAAGGTTACGTCCGCAGTTAGCTGTCGACCATACCAAGGGAATGGTGAAAAAGAATCCGTTTGTCGATGGTCAATAAACGACATAGCTATGTAATGGGAGGCATAGTTCTAGAAGGAAATGGCCGCAAACTAAACGACAGAAGAGGAAGCTTTCAATAGCATTATGAGCATGGCACGTAAACACATCACAGGAGAGGTCTTTGCCGGGTGGCTTAAAAATTATTGCGAATAACGACCCCCTACATCCCCGTCCTCCGCAATCTCTTCACATGCCAGGTTTCTCTGACAGCCGTCTTGAATGTTCAAAACATTTTTCCCTCCCCATCTTCGTCGGGTGCATCAAGAGCAGGGAATTCTAAACCTTCGATTTCCTGTAAGGATTTACCGGCGATGCCTTGGAGGTCGCCATACATGCCGACGGTGGCTTGCATGACACGCCCGATCTGCTCCTCCCGTTTGGCCCATTGCCTCGTGATGACTTTGCGTTCTTTGTCGAGATCTTCTTGCATCGTACTAAAGGCTTCGACGATAGCCTGAACTCGTTGACGAAACCGTGGGCCCATCAAATAGTCATAGACCATTTCCATTTTTGTTTGTCGGCCCTCGGTAGCCTGTTTCGCAGCCGCCACTTCCATTAGTCCTTGCCGCAATGCCATCGCCAAAGGAAGGGTCTCTTTGGGATGCGTGACCCAGACTCCCTGGACAAGATCAAAGGTGTCAACATCTTTGGGCAACGCCTGACTCACGATCACCGCCAGTTCCGCTTTGGCCTGCCGCTGATCTTCCCGCAATTTCACAAGCCAGCCATCGCTCCAGTTCTTCGTGCGCTTTGATTCCCAGAGAATTCTCCCACATATCTGCCCGAGAGGACTCGTGACCCGTTGAAGCACATCTCCCCCATATTCCCCTTTCGCCACAGGTTGGATTTGGTCCATCGGGAATTTCGCGGACAGGAGCGACTCAAGTTCCAGTTCTTGCACCTCGCCTTGAAGTTGCTGGGAACCCTGCTCAGCCCTGCGCTTCAGTTCTTCAATTTGTTTCTGCATGGAGGTAATGGTCTGTTCCTTCTCCATAACTTTAAATTTGAGCGCTTCTTCGACTTCTTTCTTCGCCTGATCGCGGGTGGCTGTCAGTCCTTCCTGCACACGCTTTTCGATAGTGAGGTCGAGTTCGCGTTTAGCATCATCCAACTCACGTTGCTTCCGAAGCAGATCGGCTTGAGTTTTCTGGGCCTCAGCAAGCTTTTCATCGCGTTGCTTGAGGATTTCCTGAAGCTCAAGGAGGTCCTTGGATTTTTGTTCGACCTCATTGGCAACTGCCTGTTTGGCTTTTTGGGATTCCTCAGCGGCAATTCGGGTGCATTCCACTTTCAGCTTTTCTGCGACTTGCTCTTCAAGAGCCTCTTTTGCTTTCGATAAAGCCGTTTCACGCTCACGAATGCCGGCTTCTCGGTTGGCCGATTCAGCTTCTTTTTGTAAAAGTCGTCGTTCGTAGTCGCGCTTGGTAGCCTCAATCAAGGGAGCCGCCAACGACTCGGTGAGTTTGATTTCGGTTTTACAACTAGGACAAGTAATGGTGGGTTCCGTCATAGGATTCTACTCGCTTACCTGGGAGCCACTTTATCCAAACGTGCTTCAACCTGACGAAAGAGATCCAAGGCGAATTGATCGCGCTGCGCACCGAAACATTCTCCGTAAGCTTTAGGGGAAGCGAAACGAGCCCGATCCAGGCGAAAGATCTGGGTGCGCTGGAGTCCCTTTAGGTCATGTCGATCCAAATCAATCGGTTGCAGCAGAACTGGAATCACTGACGTCCCTCCGCTTTTCAGGAATTTTGGTAACTCATGATCTTGAATGTATTGCGATCCCAGGAACGCCGGGCTGATCAGCACCAATCCCACGTCACATTGCGCTAAAGCCTCTTGAATAGCCTCATGCCATTTTTCTCCCACAAGAATATCGGCATCCCGCCAAAAGGCATACTGGTATTGTTTTGACGGTGCGGCTTGCTCTTTGAACTGTTTTAAAAACCGCGTCGCCAAATCTCGATTGGCGCGGGCATAGGATACAAATACCGTAATTTTCTTCTTCATATTTGAATGTGTGATGATTTCCCGGTTGGCCCACCATCCTAGCCAACCCCTTTCTAAATGTACAGAAGGGTGTTGCCCGTGGCCAAATTTTTCTTGGGAGCAGAAAGCTAAAAAAAGCTTATGCTGATTGTGCCAGAGTGACCGAGACCGGGCTGGGCACTGATGGGCTGAGGGTCGAGTGTTCCGCCTGCGCCAAACATGAGAGGCGTGTCAGTGATGTCGTGCTCTAACAGATAGGTTCCGAAGGCACCTTCCTGGGCCAAGAGTATGTCGCGGTATTGGCTAGCCAGGGTGAGCGACGCCCTGGTGAGGATGCTCGTCTCCCCCACCTGGGCACCGATGATGATGGGAATACCCATGGCCTTGGCCTTTTTGGCAATCGCTAAGGATCGTTCTACAGCACACCAACGGGCCGGATTGGTATCGAGAGCTCTGCTGTTGGTCGACATCCATGACTTCAGGTCCTCTAAGCTTTTGAAGTGTTCCCATGCCTGCCGATCCGATTCAAAAAAACTCGTGGCGGTGATCACCGTCTCTCCCGAGACATATTTCCTAGGGCATCCCTCCCTTACCCCAATCAGCCATTCGATGATTCGGTTTTGGCCGTCGCATGGGCGAAAATCTTCTTAAATGGGATCTCCGGCTTTGCGATCGTGAGTCTCACCGAACGCTTCGATTCAGTCTCTCACATAATTGGGAAAATTAAATGAACAGTCTTTGGCATATTGCAATCTCACCACTTTGAATTGAGCATCCCGTTGACCTTGTTTCAGACAATGGGTTTTATAGGCGTGACTCGTCCCAGGCTGAAGATACACAATTCGAAGTGGTTGTAGTCTTTCACTCTCACGTTTAGCTTGATATTCCAGATTAGCCTGTCCCATGCGTTGCTCAAGTTTGTAGCCGACGAAAAAGTCCAAGGGCGAGTGCTCGAGGTACAACGTATATTGCAACGTCAGTGGGTCGGCCAGCATGACATAGAAATCCACGGTCGTCTGATAGGCCTGTGTGATGCCTTCAACCGCATTCATGACATGAAACTCATAGAGTTTTTCACCGGTCAAGTTCGTTACCCCTTTTCCTTTTTGCACAAAGCGAATAGTCGGGGTGCGATGAAACCAGCCGGTCACTTCAATGAGGTCATTCACCAGGTACCGGTACAGACCATTCATCGTGGTGACAAGGACATAGTACCGCTTGCCTTTCTCTAATTGATCGAGCGTCAGGGTATTGGGACGATCCGCATCCCAATCGTGTTGTTCGACGAATTCAAAAAAGTTTTCGTGGAAGGTGGGGACACATTGATTGGTGTGGACGTCCACATTCAGACTTCCCAGAAATTCACTCGAGAGATAGCCCATTTCGACGATTGCTGTCTTTGTTGAAAGCTTGGCTTTGAGGCTGGGGATCAACACGCCACAACTTCCCCCAGTCCAGGTAACGACCGCTTTTAACTTGGGCCACAGCGCCTCAACCGTCAACTGATCTTCATGACCGATAAATGATTGAAGATACTTCAGCCGTCTCCGCGACAGGCGGGGAAACGGGGCAACCCAGTCAGGCGTTTTTTTGCGGTTTAGACCTAGCTGGCCCACCAGCTGTGAGAAATGCCGACGACCCACATCTAACAACTCGAGCAATGTGGAGGGATTAGCCGTAGCCACGACGGAAAGATCTGGGCTGGATAACGCCCACGCCGCCAAGTATAAAAATTTCTGTTGGGACTCTGTGATGCCCTGAACCGCCTTCGGGAGAAACGTCTTGGATTGGAGTACAGATGGGAGAGCCGCCGTCAAAAACCCTGACATCGAGCCAAACGGAGTTCCCGATTCCAAATAACCTTCGATTTCTTGCCCCGCAAGGACCAACATTGTCCCTTGAAAAATTTTGGGAATACCCTGATATTGCGCATAAGTACTTAAGAGTTGATAGTGCCGAAACATCTGAATGGTGTGAGGAAGAATCGGAATCATTTTTGGCTTCCCCGTGGTTCCACTAGTCACGGCATAGCTTACCGGTTGTTCATGATTCAGCTCCCTCCCCTTCGTGGCCTCTTGGTTCTGGAGATATGGACGCAAATCTTCATACGTGTGAATGGGGACACCGAGCCGAAACTCATGATAGCCCCGCAGACGGCTGAACCGATGTTTCCTCCCGAATTCTGTATCTGCCTGTATCGTCAGAATACGTTCGAGCAACGCATGTTGCACAACTTGAGGATCATGCGTCTGCTTGATAAAGGCATTCCACCATTGATGCTTCACCATCATCATATGCGCATGCATTCGAGCATTGTGTCCGAATGTGAAGATACTCATGATTGTACCGTCGTGTTGTCTACACCAGGGAAAAATGGAGTGGGCATCTGCTCAAAGAAGGCTAAAGTCTATCCTCGATTCACCAATCCCAATTCCTGCACGCCTCGATCCTTCGGCCAATACCAGGATCCAAAGACAAGATCCCCGATAATGAAATAATTCCCATAATTATGATTAGACTCCTGTTTTACCATGGACCGATGCCAACGAGGCAATTCGGGTCCACGCAGGAGATCATTCAATAGGTCGAGACGCAGATCAAAATGGCAATGTTGGAAAAATCCATTGATGGCATACCACACGACATACATCCCCAGCACATCTTCCCCTACTCCTCACCACAGAAATGGCACCGTATCAAGGCATACCTGCAAGCTTTTATCGAGAGGATGAACCCGTCCGACATTCAACCAATAGAGTTTATGCGGGAAATGATGCAGGGCATGAAACCGCCAGAGTGGCTCCCATTCATGCGCCCATCGGTGGACCCGGTAGCGTACGCCATCCGCCGCCATCATGACCGGCACTTGCAACGGAAAAGGCCAGGGAGCCGGCCACCATCCTTGCACAATGGGATCCTGCGCATGAAAGGCCTGAGACAGCGAAAACAGCACGGCCCCAGCGACGGGTTTTGGAAGCACCCCCTTGAATCATTGCCATGAAGATGGCATCTTGCGCCCACTCCTGTTTCTGAGCCCTCGATTGTTGCCTATGGGGATCCATCCATTCCCATCCAGCAACGATCAAGCCTCCAACAATAACGGGTAGGTACGTCGCAATTTGTACCCCAATTTGATTTTCAAGAAGGAGCGCATGCAAGGCAATTCCGAAGGCCAGCACGAAGGCATAGGCCTCATAACGGACAAGCACATTCATGTAAGAGTATATCGGTGTCTGGGGGACGGAGCTGAGATTTTTTTTACATGAAATTGGCCGTAAAGTATCACAAATGCAGCCAATACCAGATGAAAGACGGTCGAAAACCTGGCACCAAACCAATAATGATCAGGCGCGATTCTCAACCCGACAATCGATCGAACGCACATCACTACCAAATAGATGATGCCCAACGCGATGAGAATTTCCCCTTTTTGCGTTGAAGAGGCTATCGTTCCCTTAAAGAATCTCCAGAAAATCCGCAGACCGGCAGCAAGAATCACCCCTTGCACTCCAAGCAACAAGCCATAGGACGCCGAGTCACTCTGTCAATCTGCATACCGCGGAAGAAAATTCACAGGGTGCCAAACCTGAGCGAGTTGCGCCCCCATTCGAAAAACCAAAAGACACATGAAGAGCAAGAGCACGTGCGCATAGTGTCGTGAAGCCATCTGTCAATCTCAGCCGGCAGGCATCGGCATTCTGTGAAAATGTCGGGATAATCAATCGCGTCGAGATGAATCCCATCCGGGGGATCACGATCTTCACTATGGCACCAACACCACAAATGATGTACAAAATGGGTCAAAACATGTCTTCTCTTTCCATAGGAGCCGATTCATGTCAGGATTTCATAACTGAGTAAAAACTCACTGACATTTTTATTTTGAATCGACACATTCTCATCATTGGAAATTCGGATGGCATTGGGGCGGCCGTCACTCGCGCACTCGTGGCCCAGGGAGATCGGGTTGTCGGCATTTCTCGGAGCCCAAGTCCGCTTGGTCAGGATGGTCCGCGACATGTTGTGCAGGATATCGCCGCCCCCGAGTATCCGCAGGTCCTGGAAAACCTTCTTTCTAGGGAAGGCCCTTTTGATGCATGCATCTTTTGTGCGGCTATTGGCTCGGAGTTGCGCTTACCTGATCTCTCCAAGGAAGCGCGCGTGATCGAGGTAAACTTCACAGCCATGGTGCGGACTCTTGCTGTCTTGACACCGGATTGGCTTCATAGAGGAAATGGCCACTTTATCGGCCTCTCAAGTCTGGCCGATGATTTTTACAATCCGAACGCCCCTTCTTATACGGCTTCGAAAGCCGGTTTTAGCAACTATTTAGTGTCCATGGCTCTGAAGCTGAGGCCCCGTGGGGTGTTCGTTACAAATATTCGCTTCGGGTTTGTCGATACGAAGCTACCAAAGGCGTCCTGGAAGCCACTGATGATCACTGCCGATCAAGCGGCAACCTATGTCCTGAAATGTTTACGCACCAGATCTATCCAACTCAGTGTGCCCAAAATAGCCGGTGCGGCCATTCATGTCAGTCGCTGGGTGCAGTCAGTGCGAGTCTGGATGGCTTGAACAGTCCTCGTATTCCAGGAAATCGTACTCACTTTTTCCTTAGCATGATCCCATTTTGTGAACACGAACAGGAACGGAGCCTTTACTCCATGATTGAGTCCTCTGCCTGGCATTCAGCTCACCCCGGCATCGAGGCCACTTAGGCCCCCTAGCTTCCTTAGCCGGAACGTCGGAAAGCGATCCGGTATCGACATCTCACATTCCAAGCAGGGTCTGTTGAAAAAAGCCGCGAGCGGCGTTCCCTGCCTTCGCCGGAGCGGCTT
Source organism: Nitrospirales bacterium (assembly GCA_040904705.1). Lineage (GTDB taxonomy): Bacteria > Nitrospirota > Nitrospiria > Nitrospirales > UBA8639 > Nitrospira_E. The sequence continues at coordinate 36,657 of JBBDSY010000055.1, forward strand.
CGCGCAGGCAGGTCGACATTTTCCCGTGCTCACGTATTACACATAGGCTCCGTGCGTCAAAATGGCTGCGGCCTTCCCTTCGAGCCGCCTCAGGACAGACTTTCTATGAGGTT
>JBBDSY010000056.1:0-36634 GCA_040904705.1 Nitrospirales bacterium
ACAGAGTGACAGGAGACGTGCGCCCACTTGACCGGAGCCTTCTAATGGGTGACCCCAAGCAGGTATCCATCTTTGTTTTGCAGAACCACCGCCCCAAGAAGCCGCAGAGAACAGTGAACCATTTTGAACTTTGAGAAAGATGGGAACGGGTCTGGGAGTATGGGTGAATGCAAGCCTTGACCCCCAGCCTTTTTTTCTGGAGTAATCCCTGGCCTGGTGGCATGGCCGAGCAGTGGAACCGCCACCGGAGAGAAGGCGGGCAGTGTTTGAGCCCTTCGACAAGACTCAGGGCAGGCTCCGCGAGTTTGTCTCGGTACGCATTTATTTTGATCCGACGCCTGCCGGCTGGCCCTAGGGAGGGACGCTCTCATCAGCTTGCGGGCCTTGTTTGAGCGAAGCGAGTTGGTCCGCTCTCCGCAGGGTTGGCGTCCCTCCTCTTCAATAAGGCCAGACGGGGCGTCAATGGTTTTGGGTCCTTTTCCCGAAAGAAAAGGACCTCGGCTGCCGGGCCGAAACCCGGCATCTACATCTAAAAGACAAGTGCAACAAGAAGCCGTAGAGAACAGTGAACCATTCTAACTTTGAGGAAGATGGGAAGGGGTCTGGGAGTATGGGTGAAGACAAAATCTGACCCCTAGGCAGGTGTTCTTGAATGAATTTCTATTAGTCCGCCCTCTTTCTAAAAACATGATGTACACGCGGCTTTTTTTTCAACAGACTCACGATCCATGACAAACATCTTCTTAGACTTCACGATCACGCAGCTCCTCATCGTGGGAGTCCTATTTATCTGGACAGGGTTTGTCCGCAGCGGGCTTGGGTTCGGTGGGGCGGCGCTCGGACTCCCACTCATGCTGTTTCTCTACGACCAACCACTCTTTTGGTTGCCAATAATCGGAACGCATCTCCTGTTTTTTTCGGCGCTGACCCTGCGTACCGGTATTCACCATATCGATTGGCCCTATTTGCGGCACGCCACGCTGTTTGTCATTCCCACGACGTTGATTGGTGTGTTCGGCCTGATCACCTTGCCGACGATGTGGTTGCTCATTTTTATTTATGCCATCTCACTCGCGTATGGCTTGATGTGGCTCTTGAATCTGTCCATCAATAGCCAGAAGAGCTGGAGCGACGGGCTGTTGCTGGCGCTTGGTGGGTATGTGGCGGGAACGTCACTGACCGGTGGCCCACTGATGGTGGCGGTCACCATGAAAAATGTCGCGACCCATCAACTACGCAACACGTTGTACGTGCTCTGGTTTACCATCGTCACGATTAAAATGAGTACCTTTGTGATTCTCGGAGTCGAGCTGCATCTGCTCACCGCCCTTGTACTCCTGCCCGTCGCAGCCATCGGCCACGTGATCGGCCTCACATTTCATGATGCGATGTTGAAAAACGATCAGTGGTTCAAGCAGATCATAGGAGGAATGCTTGTCCTCATCAGCGGATTGGGATTACTGAACATTCTTACCTAAGACAGCCGGCCAATGGGTGACCCCCATGACCATGAGCTAGGGGTGCAATAACGTAGGGCAACCAAACCCGCGATGCCTGTCCTGCGCCATGCCGAAGGGCCCAAACTTTTCCCCCACAAGAACCCGCAGAGAACAGTGAACCATTCTGAACAAGTAGGAAGGTGAAAAGGGACCTGGGCGAGTATGTGAGAATACAAAATTTGACCCAATTCTGGCAGGCTTGGGTAAGGGGCAACAGGGCAGGGCAGTGGGGAGCAAATCGTATGGCGAAACTTAAGCGAGTGGGTGAACAGAAAAATATCGAAGATTAATCCAGAGCAGAGGGGATAAAAATAACCGCACTAAAAACTTTTGCCGGATCTCTAAGCAGGTGGTCAAGTAAAACCTTCCATTCTTCAATTAGCCGTTATTCACGTTTTTGTTCTTTTGGGTCTTCCGGGAGGTTGCTGAGGATGTCGCCAGGATTCATATAAAAATCTCGAAGAACCTACACCTCTTCTGCGGTCACGGCAACAGCAAACGGCACTCCAAGGGTCTCAAAGTGTCGTTGGCCGCATCGGACCTTGTCGGCTTCCGTAGTGCGAAGCTTCAGAAAATCCTTGGTGCCCTTGGTTTCCTTCACAAAGTAGAGGGTCTGAGCGTCGTGCTTCACGATAGCCCAATCGGGGTTGTACTCGCCCACCGGGGTATCCACTTTGAACCAACCGGGAAGTTTAACAAAGAGCTTAATATCTTCACGTTCATCCAAGCGCTTGGCAAATTCTCGTTCCACTTCTGAATCGTACACCACATACTCGTATAGCGAGTTGTTCACTTTAAGAGCAGTGAGGTAGTTAATGAGTTCTTCGTTTTTAAAGAGTAGCATTTCCCACTCGGCTTCCGATCCGGAACTGTCAATTTTCTCGTATTTGATGCCGTCTACTAGAAGGCGGTGCAACTCATACTTCAGAGTTGAGGCCACAGCATCCATGAACCGCTGTGGATTCTTGAAGAACTCCTCCAGCCGTCCGGATTCTTTAAGAATTCGGACAAGGGTTGAGCGAGTCAATTCTGTTTCGTTTTGCAAGTAGGCGAGCACGTCAGGAACAGGCTGATTAATGTATGTCGCCTCTTCTTCGGCCGAGGTCTGGGCCGTGGTAATGATTCCTCCTCTGGCAATGCCCACCTGCCCGGCTGTAACCCGAATTTTAGGGGCCTCAATCTTCTCCATCTTCTTAATTGCCCCTACACCACGGTGGATAAGCTCGTCGGTTTCAAATTCGACGCGGTACGTCGTCTTGGGCTTAATACGGTTCCAGAGCGCCACGAATTCGGGGGTCAAGGTGATTTCTTTCTTGAGTCGGTTGGGTCCATCATCCCGCTCTCGGCGGATATGCCGCTCGATTTGATAGGACGACAAGAGGTCGATGACGGCGGGCGTCAGTTCTCGCTGTGCTGCCGGCAGCTCGAGCGTAAAGTCTTGGTGCTTGGGGTCAAAGGCCAGCTGGATGCGCCCTTCGGTGTCCAGCATGTTCTGAGAAACAAGGGAAGCACGGATGATCTGGGCGGCTTCATGCCCAATGGGCTGCTCAGCACCATCAACGACATGGAGCAGCTTGGCTAATGCCGTCAGGGGCACTTTCCCAAAGGTCACCCCGCAGTCTTCTTCGTACTCCGTTTGTAAGCCCTTGGCAAAATCCTCATAACTCTCATTGGCCATCACATAAAGCTTGTTCACGGATTCGTCGAAGACCCGCAAACCGTTTTGATCGACAGGAAGACGCAACCCACGGCCGATCTCCTGGCGTTTTTTGACCACACTTTTGGTTTCGTTGAATGTGCAAATTTGGAAGACATTGGGGTTGTCCCAGCCCTCACGTAAGGCCGAATGGCTAAAGATGAAGCGAAGGGGTTCTTCCAGAGACAGTAGACGCTCCTTTTCCTTCATGATCAGATTGTACACCTCATCGTCAGCCTGTGTATCGCCTCTCGTATCCTTGAGGACACCCTTCTTGTCGGAGGCAAAGTAGCCGTTATGGAGTTTGTCCATGGGATGCGAGAGCCAGGTCAGTTCTTGATATCGCTCCTCCTTTGCGAGAGCGCTCAACTCTGCCTCGAATGCCTTCGCAAACTTCCCTTTGACAGGTTGGCCCGCCTCGTTATAGTCACGGTAGTTGGCCACACGGTCGATGAAAAACAGTGAAAGAACCTTGATCCCGCGACCACGAATTTGAAGTTCCTTTTCCAGATGACGCTTGATGGTATGTTTAATTTGCGCGCGCCACACATCGTCGCGCATGGCTCCCATTTCCTCACCTTGTCGGAGAGTCCGGCCATTGCTGAAACGGATGTATTCATTCCCGGGTTCGGCATTGATCTCGGCAACCTCGAAACCGTTCTTATAGTGAGCCCGTTCATTGGAGAGGGTGAACAGGTCGGCACCGTTCTTGATCGTCACGGATTTCTCTTTTGGGCCGCTGTCCGTTTGCACATGGATGCGTAACTTGGCCTTGATGCCTTTTTTGTAGTCGATTTGCTCGACGCGGACAAAGGCGTCGTTGGCGCCTCCATCCGCGACCGCGCTTGCCACGACGATTTGCTTCACCAGTTTTTGTTCGAACGCGCGCACAGGATCAAGGCGGTAGACAAGGTTATAGGGATTGCGGTGCGTGGCGGAGTAACGCAATGTGCAGAGTGGATTGAGCGCTTTGATTGCTTCCTGAGCCTTGTCGGTGGAGTCCACACTCTGCGGTTCGTCGATGATCACGATGGGTCGCGCGGCTTGGACAAACTCAATGGGCTGGCGGCCGGAGAGTTTATCGCTTTCCTTATAAATCACGTTGCTCTTCTGCTCAGCCTCGGTGCCGGTGAAGTTCTTGCGGAAGGCGTCGATATTCATGACCAAGATCTGTAAGGTATTACTGGTCGCAAACTGCCGCAGCCGGTTCACCTTCTTCGCGTCATAGACAAAGGATTCAAACGGCAGGTTGTTGTACAGCGCCCGGAAATGCTCGGCAGTAATCTCGATGTTTTTGAGTACCCCCTCCCGGATAGCGACGCTGGGCACCACAATGATGAATTTCTGGAAGCCATAGCGCTGAGACAGCTCAAAAATGCTGCGGAGGTAGACGTAGGTCTTGCCGGTGCCGGTCTCCATCTCCACGGAGAAGTGCGGACATGGTCGTGATTGGTTAGCCGGGCCGTCGAACAGTTCCCATACTTCCAAGGGTGCCACAGGGTCGGCGACTTCGATGTTGTTTATGGTTTGAAGAGCCCGTGTGTTCGCCAAAATCTTGTCCTCCGCCAACAACAACTGATTCCCTGCTCCCAATTCCGTTTGCTGCTGGCCGGCGAAAAGACCCTTACCACTGCCCATGTTGATGACCGCATACTCCGGCGTGCCTTGCGGCTGACCATCAAAGAGGTCAGTGATGGCGGAAACCGCATCGAGCTGAAATTGCTGATTGGCGTCAAATTGGATTTTCATGTCAGGACTCCTTCCCCCTGGGAGGGGGAAGGAATTATGAAGGAATTATGTATCGTCTTGACACAGTTTCAAAGCTGGTCACCCATTTGGCCTTGAAGCTCTGGCTTGGAACTGGAAGGCTGGTTGAAATTTCTCCGGAGCATTTTGCTTTAGGAGAGGACCCAGCGTCCGTGCGCCTTGATCTCGTCGTACATGGTGTCAGGCGCTACATCGGCCCCGTTCGGCCACTGCACGGCGCCTAGTTCGATACGCACCTGAGCGAATACACCCGGATCTCGCAGCGGCGCGAATATAGTGCCGTCGATTTCAGTGGTGTGTAGGAATGCACGCATGTCGACTTCGCCCGAAGTGCCGTCGATAAATGTCACACGCAGGCAAAAATCCGGTAGCGCGCTCACCGCGTTCACGCGCCAGGGGACGGTATGCCGAATGGTCGGTGCTACGGCAGGGGGGCGATCGGCTTCGGTGGTTGCATTTGACTGCATAGCTTCCAATCCTCCATTAATTCTTCGCGATGTTCAGCAGCCCATTCTAGAACCAGTGCCATGGCCCGCCGGGGAAGAGCCCCACGAATGACGCGAAGTTCGACTAAATCAATGAGCGCTTCATGCTCGGCATACAGTGCATGAAAATGCGGCGGTCCGTGCTCCCGCCAAAACATTTGAATCACGATACCATAAAACAGGCTGATCGTTGGCATACAGATGACCTTTACACTGTCTTAAAACTGGTGATTTCCTTAGTCTTGAAGAATTGCACGGCATGGGCCTTGAGTTGATCGTTGTCGTTTCACACCATTTGGCCATGTCGTATGCTTTGGGGAGTAAAGAGGCTTCTCGACTTTTCCCTTAACTCTTTCGGCATTTCATTCCACACCCTTTGTTCGAGTACACGACCGGCCTGCTTTTTGTTCTTGCCGCCCCACTGCTTAAAGAAGAAAGGCACCTTCACACTCCGACATTGGTCACGCAGGTCGATGACCCACGAAGGGTCCATAGGACGCGCTTGGGGCCCTGATTCTCCGCCAACGATCACCCAATCAATGCCAGTCATATCAAGGTTTGGCAAGGGTCCGAGAAGAGGCTCGAGCGAGAGAAACTTGATATGTGCCCCCGTCAGACGAAGATGGTTGATGCGCTGCCGATACTCGTCGCTCTCCACACTCACACCCATCCAAATATTCGAAGTCCAATTGAGCATTGAATTCAGCTCCATGAGACGGTCAGCGCGTTTGGTTAACACCTGAAACCGGTGCCAGTGTGCCTGGTTCATCACATCAAACACTCGTTGAATATACTCCAACGGCACATCTTCATGGAACAAATCGGACATCGAATTCACAAAGATCGTTTGAGGTTTTTTCCACTTTAACGGAAGCTCAAGCATATGCGGTTGGAGTGTTAGCTGGAATCCATTCACATAGTTCGCTTGCCCCATGGCTTGAAGCCGCTCAGCCATTCGTTCGGCATAGCAGTACTTACAGCCAGGGCTGATTTTCGTGCATCCGGTGACCGGATTCCAGGTGGACTCTGTCCATTCTATGCCAGATCCCTGTGCCATCAGCGCACCTCCTTTAGTAAATGATTCGCAATGCGGAGCGCGATGTCTTTCCCTCGCTCATTACCAACGGCAAAGCAAAGGAGGTAAAGCGGACTATTTGCCGAGTTCCGCAACACACCAGGCTCCGCTACCCCAGCAAAGACTCCTTGAAGTCGGGTACTAAAATCATGTGCAATGGTTTTCATTGTGGCCTTCACCACACGCTCCGTGTCATTCCCAAAGAGTGTCGGTGTGGCCTCGATCTTGTAGAACTCATCATACCAGTCTTCAGTACCAAGAAGCAGATCGAGCCTGCGTCGCCACGATTGTGGAATATCACCGGACTTGGTCAGCAGCCGATTGACTCCGATACCAAGTGGATAAAGTAGCCACAGGTCAATGGCCTTTGTCTTCGCAATCGCTTCGATTGTCTTCCATTCGACCTGCATTCCATACGGGTCGAGAAAAAGTACGGCGCGATTGGACTGCCAATCGTTATTGCACAGGTCCTGAACCTTCTCGTTGGCATCCTCTTGAAAAATATTTACTTTTGAGGCAAGAGCGGGAAATTCGGTTTTCAGATTTTGGAGATGGGTGCAATGTTCGGCATTATTCTCGATGAAGATATATTGATCAAAATGCGGTTCAATTTGTAGTGCGATTCGGGCAGAACCATCCAACAGAGACTGCGGTTCGGGCTCGGCCAAGTCTGGAAAGAGGAGGCGCTGCGAGGGCTCCGCATCGTCGTCTCGACGGGCCTCTCGGTACCCCGTACCCGCAAATGCATCGATGTAAAACTTATGGAATGGTGTTTTCTTTAGCGCGTTCGTGTAGCTCTGAAGGTAGTGAGCCAGCACCTTCAGTTTGACGGTGGTCCATTCTCCGCCAAACTGATGCTCTCTGTCTTTTCGATCATCAGGCATGGGCAAATTACCCTTTACACCGTTTTAAAGCTGGTGATGCCTTTGGTTTTGAAGATCTGCACGGCATTGGCTTTGAGTTGATCGTTGCCGGCAAAACCTTCATCGAGGCACACGACGCGCTCAGGTTTCTTCTCCGCCATGGCGCGAATCAGCTCCAGCGTTAATTCCTGTTCCAGGCAGATGAAAAGCGCTCCATCCGCCACGCTGTAGACTACGGGTGAGTGTTCGGTTTTCAGTGATTCAGTTTTCAGTTCGAGTTGCCCACGCTGAAAACTGAAAACTGAAAACTTCAAACTAAGAGGAAAGCCGCTCTTGAGCAGGAGTTCATAGAGCAGGTCATCTGCTGTGCGGCCCTCGCGGATGTGGTCGATGTGCAGGTCGAGTTGCCGGGTCAGCGACTCGGCATCGTTCGGCCTTTCAGCCTCCCACGGCTTGAAGTTGGACTCGGCCAGTTTGAAGACTTTGAACCCCCGGTCGGAGTTGTTCGCTTGTTCCATGCCTGCACCCCCATCCTGCCCTTCCCCCTCAGAGAGGGAAGGAACGATGCTACTGCTCCCTTCCATTTTCAGGGGGTTTTGTTCTTCATCAAACATGTTCTTAATGTTGGAAGAACCACTACCTTCGCTCCCTTCCTTTTCCAGGGGAAGACCCGGGGAGGGGGTCAACGCCAATGCCTGCTGTTGGGTCTTTTGCGAATCTTGATCGTTCAACTTCTGAATGACGCGGCGGACGCGCTCCTTGGTGATGTCGGGGATAGAGGGGTAGTCGCTGCGGCCTGTTGGCTCCGGAAGCTGAACCAGGATGAACTTGCGGTTGCCGCCGTCCTGCTTATTTAATTCTAAAACTGCGTGAGCGGTGGTGCCTGAGCCCGCGAAGAAGTCGAGAACAATGCTATCTTCTTGTGCACCAACCGCGATAAATCTTCTTATCAGCTCAACCGGCTTCGGAAACAAGAATAATTTTGTACCGAACAAGACCTCGACTTCTGCCGTTCCTCTTCTTGTGGAAATATCCTTATCGATTTGAAGTGAACGGATAACTTTCCCAGTGTGTCTTGTTTTCTGAACAACCCTGAATTCTCCATCCTCCGTTTTATAGCCCACTATTTCTTGATTTATATGCTTTCGCGCTAAGTCCCTGCCCCACCTCCAAACTCGCTGAATGGAATCTTTTTTCGAAACAACGGGAAACACCTGCACCCAGTTCTCACGCGGCTCTAGGCCTATTTCGTAAAAATCTTCTCCTATTTTTCGTGAAGGGTTAAGGTAGAACGGATAGTAAAGATTTGGTCTCGTTTTGGGATTAAACGCTATATTCCCATTGTATAGCGGATAGATATTAAAGGGACCAGTCTTATCCTCATACTTGAATTCTTTGTCTTCCTCGGGAAGCTGATTTGTATCAGTTTCATCTATTGCCTTCGCATAAAACATAGCGTAGTCATGCATCTTTGCTATGTGGCCATAATCAATTGCACTGGGAGATGAATTCACAACAAACAAGCCAATAAAATTCTCCTCTCCGAAAATTTCATCACACAGCTTTTTCAAGTTATTTATTTCATTATCATCGACACTCATGAAAATCATTCCGTCCTGGCGCAACAGATTCCTGGCCAGATAGAGCCGCGGGTACATCATGTTCAGCCACTTGGAGTGGAAGCGGCCGTCGGTGTCGGTGTTCGTGCCGAACTTGCGCCCCTCGGCATCCACTTGCCCTGTGTATTCCAGATAGGTCTGCAAGGATTCGCTGTAGTTGTCCGGATAGATGAAGTCATTGCCGGTGTTGTAGGGCGGATCGATGTAGATCATCTTGACCTTGCCCAGGTAGGACTTCTGCAATAGCTTCAGCACTTCCAGGTTATCACCCTCGATGATGAGGTTCTCGGTGGTGTCAAAATTGACGCTCTCCTCCGGACAGGGTCGTAGCGTGGCCAGGCTTGGCATCTGGATCGTCTTGAAGCAGTCGGTTTTGCCGGGCCAGTTCATCCCATATCGTTCCTTGCCTGTATCGACAGATTCACCGAGAGCAAGCTTTAATCGGTCGATATCAATCTTTCCGCCTTCGGTGCGAATTTCCGGATAGAGCCGCAACAACTCCTGCCGTTTGTCTTCAGCGATGTCATGCGACCGCAGGTCAAGTTTTTCTGGTAGTTCAGACCTCATTAAATGCCTTCCCTTAGTTCAGCCAAGAAACTATTTGCCTCCTTGGCTAGCTTTTCTGCACGACTCTTTGCCCAGCTATCATACTCGGAAATCGGCACATTCGTGAACTGCGGATCGATAAATTGTTGTTTCAATTTTTCTGGTGTAATTTTGTACCGGGTCACGTAATCCATCGGCGCTTTTGCACTAATACGAATATTGATCGCTGGGCCAATGACAGCAATGTTAGCCAATGCTTCTGTTAAGCTGTTGCCAGTGTGCCCTTCAAGATATTTCTTTGGAAAAATATGGTGCCATTGTGGGCGGAAATCAGCCAATACTTCTACTCCTTCAAAACCAATTCTATGCGAGTGTTCATCCCAGTCTAGGGCCTTGTTACGATACACAAGTAGGTACAACATGAAACGGCCAAAACGGCTGTCACCATAGTCGCGGAGGAAGTCTTCGGCGTCCATGGGGTCCTCATGACGAAACTTCCGTAACAATTTTTGTATGGCCTCAGTTAGAGAATTTGCTCCTTGAATCTCACGTAAATCCTCATCCAATGATGTGGTTCCCGATGCACTGTACCTTGCAAAGCGGGAGGCCTGCAGAAACCAATAGAGGGCCCGATGAAATTGAGCATCATCGTGAAATTTGTCGATGATACTCACCATCGTAACCAAGGCTGCTTCTGTGGGCATGATGTCATTACTGAGAATGCCATATTCGCGAAACCGGGCAATTAATCGCTTCCATGCGTTCTTGGTTCGATCCCACGCTGGAACCATCTTCTCTGGATTCCAAAAGGAATCCGGTATCTCTTTGAACCGAGTTTTTTTCTCCCCTATCCCCGTAATTGTTCGAAACAACAGGTTTGGATTGAGAAGAAAGCCTGCATCAGCCAATGCTTGTAGATGGGGAAGAAACGTGTCTCGTACCCAGCTTGGATTCCGAGCGGCAACAACACCTAGATAAATATCTGCCTCGGTGACCCGCGTCCCGCGACTGTTGAGCCGAGAGAATATCTCAACTACATCCTCAAGTTCATGATCCACCGTTACTGTTACGATTTCTTTTTCTCGAATTTTTCGGACGCGGTCGAGTCGGGTATACACCTCCATAGCATCCATGCTGTTACATAGCCCCTGTGCTTTGATTTCACGTGCTAAATCATTGAGCTGCTTCTGATCTTGCTCTTTCTGTGTGTCTAATACGAGCAAGTCCGACAGGCGAATGTAGCGGGTACCTTTTGCTTTGCGAATACCGGCATTTGCTACCCAAAAAAATGGTGGCTCCTTGGCATCGACATCGAATCGGATATCATATCTCTTCAGAGTCTTGTTCCATTCATCTGCAGATGACCACCAATACGGCTTGCGTCCAAATAAGATACATAGGGCGGTTGTTCGCTGCTGGCCATCCACTAGCCACTGGCTGGGGCGTTGGGCATCCAGGGCCACCCGTTCTTCAGCTTGGTGGCGGCTGTCCCACACCAGCAGAGAACCAATGGGATAATCCAACCATAAGGACTCGGCTAGATCTCGAACCTGCGTTGATTTCCAGACAAATCCTCGCTGAAATTCTGGGATACTCCACCGGTGACTTACGGCTCGTTCAACCAGTTCGCAAAGTTTTGTTTGTTCATAGGCCATGCCGTCTACTCCTCTTAAGTAACTTCTTGTTCATGATTTCTTTAGACCAGTTGCCACCGTATGGTGAAGAGGGGCTCTTGTTCGATTCGCTGTTCCAGCCGCCGGCTGATCTCGTCCAACAGCGCGTCTTTCCGTCGTTCGATCTCTCTCGATGCCTCATCGAAGGCTTTCCATGCCTCGGTGCGCTTGGATTCCAGGTGGCGGACAGCCCGCTGGCGTTCGAGTTTGTCCGGCAAGTTGGGGGCCAACCGCGCTGCCTTTTTTGTCTCTTTGATGGTCTCATCGAGTTCATCGAGATCTCCTTTAAGTGACGCACGACGATCCTCCGCCCAGTGGTCCAATTTCTCCATCTCGGCTTCGAACCACATGCCATTTTTTTTCGAGGTGGCGTCGAGGCACTCTTGGATCTGCCGAGTGGTCATCTCCTCCAGCGTTGTCTTTATGATATTGGGTAGGTTCATTGTCTCTTTGGTTTCGCCGAGTAGGTCGAAGAGCCGGCGGCACTGGGCCTCATCCACAACCTCGCTACCCTCGGTCACGCCTGCAAGGATCAGATGGTCCTCCGTCTCCAAAGCGCACACGGTTACGTGTGTGCAGGTGAGCCAGCCGCTCTTACCTCTGAGCGACTCCAGGATGGCGATGTGTTTCCCGCTCTCCGAATAACGAAAAATTACATCGCCGGACCGGACTGCCAACGCCTTGGCTTGTGCGAGCAGACGCTGTGCCAAGGGATGACCGACACGGTAGGTGTTGGCGTCCTCGACGTGCTTGCCCATGCGATAGGGGCCGGGATGGATGGTCTCTCCTGGAAAAGGGTTCCGCTCCAGCGTGAAGCTATACTCCCGCTCCGTAAAGCGGGCATAGGGCGCGAGCAGGTAACGAGTGAGCCGCCAGAGGCGCTCCTCGAAACGGTCCAAATAATCAAGGCTTTGCATGCGCACCTTTTCCACCACGTCCTGATCAAAATTGTTCAGCAGCTTTTCACGGGCGTCCCGTTGTCCTTCCACAATTTCAGACTCCAGGTCCTGTTGGAGCGCGTCGAACTCGAATTGAATCTGTTCCGGTGTCCGGCACTTTTGGTAGATGGTGGCGATGCGTTTTTCAAAGTCCACACCTGATTCCACCGCCCCCAGCACCTCATCGCTTGCCCCGAACACGCCATTGAAGAGGCGAAATTTCTGGTCCAAGAGCTGATAGACCCTCAGATCGGCGGCATTTGTCCGATTGAGAAAGTTGACCACGACGACGTCAAACTTCTGTCCGTAGCGATGGCAACGTCCGATGCGCTGCTCTATTCGTTGGGGGTTCCAGGGCAGGTCGTAGTTCACCACGAGATTGCAGAATTGGAGGTTAATGCCCTCTGCGGCGGCTTCGGTGGCAATCATGATCGCCGCATCCTCACGGAAATACTCCACCAGCGCCGCCCGCATGTCCGCGCTGGGCGAACCGCTGATACGGTCGGTACCCGCATGTTGCCCCAGCCAAGCCTGGTAGATGGCTTTCGATTTGGTGTCGTTGTTTGTGCCGTTAAATAACAAAACCTTGCCCGCAAACTCGGTTTGCTCTAGAACGCGGAGGAGGTATTCCTGTGTGCGCCGGGATTCCGTGAAGATGATGGCCTTTTGCTGAATCGTGGCACCGCCCTGGTTCTTCTGGGCCTCAGCAGATGCAGCAAATCCTCGACGAAGCGCGGTTAAGAGCACTTCACCCTTAGAGTTCTTCATGATGGATTTAGCCAGGGCATGAAATTCCCGAAGCTTGGCCATCTCCTGTCGAAGTTCAGCGAGCTGTTCGAAACTCAGCCGCACACGCGCTGTTTGCGCGGGGCTGTTCTCGTCTTCTTCCCACTCGTCGGCCAGTTCATCCAGGTCTTCCACATTGTCCGGTAACTCATCCGGCAACGCGTCCACGGCTTCGCTCGCAGTGGCGGCAGCCTCCAGCTTGTTTGCGAGGCCATCCAATGTGCTGGAAATGGCATGTGTGGAGGAGGCCAGAAGTTTACGGAGGATGAGTGTCATGAGTTGTCGCTGACTGGTGGGCAAGGCATAGAGGGCGGGCTGCTGGAGATAATCGGAAACCAAGTCGTAGAGCCGCTGCTCTTCTGGGGTTGGCACAAACTCCTGAACCAGCGCATGTCGATTAGTGTATTTCACATATTGCAAGACCTGCTTTCGCAGCGTGCGTTTACAGAGCGGCCTGAGTCGTTCCTTCAGCTCCGCGAAGTCCGCGTCGTTACCAAGCCTTGTGAAACGGGCTCGGAAACTCTTTACATCTCCGAAGGCAAACTCGTCGATGATGCTCACCAAGCCATAGAGTTCCAGGAGTGAATTTTGCAGAGGCGTTGCGGTGAGCAACACTTTGGGAAATGGTGCGACGGCCTGCTTGATCGCGGTGGCAATTTTGCTGGATGACTTGTAGACATTCCGCAGCCGGTGGGCTTCGTCGTTCACGACAAGGTCCCAATTGGTTTGACGAAGATAGGGCTCCTTGGTGCGAGCGAATTGGTATGAGCAGAGGACAATTTCATCTCGCTTGAAGGGATTAAGGTTGCCGGATCGGATGGCTTCGTTGAAGCTTCGATTTTCCAAAATTGCGGAAGGGAGATAGAATTTGTCGGCCAACTCCTGACTCCACTGTTTGCGTAGGTTGGCTGGGACGATGACCACGACGCGCCGCTTGCGTTCAGCCCATTTTTGGGCAATCAAGAGCCCGGCCTCAATGGTTTTACCGAGGCCGACCTCGTCGGCGAGAATTGCCCCGCGTGAAAATGGGCTACGAAAGGCAAACAGCGCCGCTTCAACCTGATGGGGGTTGAGGTCCACCTGTGCATCCGATAGCGCAACGGCGAGTTTTTCGATGCTATCTGACGCGCAGCGCTTACTGAGCTCATAAGAAAAGTATTTAGCATGGTAAGAGGTAATCATTTGCTGGCGCAGAATTTAGGCTTCTCTTTGAATAAGCGCCCTACATGGGAAAGAAGATCGGGAAAAACTATGGGAGATTGGTGTCCGGGCGTTGGCATAAACCTGCTTGGGGGTTGTTCAGGTAATGGCCAAAGGTTGAGACATATCGAGACGACAAAATTTTTTGAATCCTACCTCAGCTTTTGAATTAAGTATAGGAAAACTTTCAATTATTTGTTGCCTTCATTTTCGTTTCACATTTAAGAAAGAAAAAATTCGATCAATGAGGTAAATTGGGTGACGGGGTTTCGTCCCCGTACGACGAGCCATTTTTGTTTCGGTAAAAGTGACCAAAACCATTGCCGTCCCGTCTGGCATCATTGGAGGTGAGGGACGCCAAGCCTGCGGAGGGCGGACCAACTCGCTCTGCTCAAACAAAGCCCGCAAGCTGATAAGCGCGTCCCTCCCTAGGGCCAGCCGGCAGGCGTCGGACCCCAGGGGACAAATTTTTTATGGATTGGAAGAAAGAGTGAGGACTGCAGGAATGACGGAGAAGAAAGAATGGGCGGGTGTTGTCCTAGATGGCGGGGTTTGGCCCTGTATTAATCTATGTTATGAGGTCTTTTTGGTTTGAGTTTTTCTGTGGGGTGCAGTCTTCTTTCTTTGGGAACTCTTTGCTGTGGGCCTTTTGGGTGATCGGGCGGTTCGGTGTTCCGCCACGACATCGACAATTTTTCCATGCCGAAAGACGTAGACTGGGGTGTTGGTGGCTATCCCTAATTTTCTGGCGTTTGCTGCCGCGCGTTGTAAGGCCACACCGACTTTGGCTAAGTCTGGGTCTGTGATTGTCGCCCGTTTGTTGCCCATTTATTCATTCTTCCTTTCCGCCCGAGTCCACATAGATGGGCCTATCTAAGGCATTATCATAAAGGATCCATGCATTCACAAGGGGTTTGTATATTGCTTGGAAGTTTCGCCACCCTGTCACGAATCTTCTTCGAATGACGTCTTCCGGTACGGCATGTCCACCTTGGGCGATCCGGGCCGCTACGCGAGCGATGGCCATTTCCGGATTAGGCAGTTTCAAAAAGACGAGTTTGACGGAAAACCCTTTCTTTTTCCATTGAGGGATCAGTCTAGCATATCGAAGTCCGCTCAAAGTGGTTTCAAACGCAAAACTTTCCCGGTGGCGTACACGTGTCGCAATTTCTTGAACCATGAGACGGCCTGCTTGGAATGCGGCTATTTCCGGATCAAAGGGTGAGAGTCCTTCCGCAATAAGATCAACGTTGATAAAGCGTGGGCATGCAGCTTCTTTAGGAAGAAATTCACGTGCAAATGTTGTTTTGCCGGCACCATTTGGTCCAGCAAGTATCAGAATTTTTTGCTTTTTGCTTTTTGGCATTCCCGGGGTGTCCTCTGAAAAATAACGCTGTCATGCTATCCAACACCTACACAAAAGTACAGAATTTTTGTTGATGAAATTCTGGTGATGGGGGGATGCCGGGTGTCGTCCCGGCGGCCGAGCCACTTTTGTTTCGGCAAAAGGGGCCAACACCAGTGACGCCCCGTCTGGCCTCATTGAAGAGGAGGGACACCAAGCCTGCGGAGAGCGGACCAACTCGCGGAGCTTGGCCTGAGTCTTCTCGAAGGGCTCACACAGTGCCCGCCTTTTCTCCGGTGCCAATTGCACGGCTCGGCCATATCACCAGGTCAGGGGAACCTCAAGAAAAAAAATGGCCCAACATCATTTTCACTCGGGTTAGACATATTGTCATGGGCTGGTGCAGGTTTTTGAAGGGACGAACTAACTTGCCGGGCCCAGGTAAGGCCACCTTTTGTTTTGGGCGTCAGTCTGGGTGCCGACTTTCAACAGCAGGGATTTCACAAACACCATGCTTTATGCGAGGGTGGTGACTTCTACTTGCAGACGCTTTTGTTTGGCTTCGTTGACGATCAATTCCAAACGAGCCGCAATTTCATCTTGAATCCAGTCGGCTCCACACATCGAGCATTGTAAAGCCGGCACACTTCGGACTACGACAATGCCAAAATCCAATTCGGCCGTAAATGTGGTCTTGCCTGGTTTTTTTGTGCCACCACAAAGCGGGCATTGAGAGGGTAAATGATTTCGTGTCAACGATTCCTCCGTGTCCTAAAATCAGAATTGAAATGCTCTAGGTCCGGCCGATACACAGTAATAATGTATCCCTGTTGACCGATTGAATCAAGGACAACGACGACATGAATCGGCTCATGACCCTTCCAGCCAAAGAGTAAGGCACTGGGGAATGGGGTGTCATTGGGGTAATCTTCGATTTCTTCACCTGTGAGAAGCACGTTGAATACATCTTGTCGCGAAATGCCTCGCTCCAGGATTCGCTCCAAAGCATGACGTTGCCACTCGATTCGACTCTTCTCAATTGCCGCCTGAAGGATATCCCGGTTCAGGGTTTTCTCCTTACCCACTGATAGGAATCGATTGTCTGCTTATAAGGGGAATCTTTTCCACCAATAACGTTTTCTCGGACGTTGTGACGTGGCGTTTCCTTAGTCTGATTTTATGCTATCCAACCCATTGAAAAAAGTACAGAATTATTGTTCATGAAGGTTTGTCGGTGGGATGGGGGTGTGTTCTGTAATTCTGAAGAGGATTCTTTAAGAAGAGAGGGAGCCTGTGAAGGTTTTGGTTGAAAAAATCCTCTTAAAATTTCGAGGGTGGGGGAGAGAAGAATATTGATGCTGGTTCTCGGACCGGCAGCCGAGCCACTTTTGTTTCGGTAAAAGTGACCAAAACCATGTTGACCGTGCCATGGCCCTTCGGGTGCCCTCCGCGGTTCACCGGCACCGGGTGGCGTGCAAACTCGCGGAGCTTGGCCTGAGTCTTCTGGAAGGGCTCACACAGTGCTCGCCTGTTCTCCGGTGCCAATTGCACGGCTCGGCCATGCCGCCAGGCCAGGGGATTATAGAAAAAATGGCGGACCAACTCGCTCCGCTCACACAGGGTCCGCAAGCTGATAAGCGCGTCCCTCCTTTGGGCCAGCCGGTAGGTGGTGGATCGGTTAGAAACAAAGAAAAATACGGCCGACCCCTGTCGGGGATGTCGGAGAAGAATTGTAACGACGATGTCGGGTCTTACGCTGTGAGATTTTCTCGGCTACGTTGCTTCGATGTGGATATGCGCTGCATAGCCTAATCGTTGAAGCAATTGTTCGCAGTCTTCCCAAGTCAGGCCAAAGGCGCGTACATCAGCGACTCCAAGCCTTGCCACGACATCTCGAATTTCTCCGAAATGTTTGGGTTCAAACTCACTTTCCATGAGGGCTGTTTCTGCCCACGTCACCAGAGTTGGAAGAGTGAGCTCATGTTGTAAATAGCCTGCGAGCTTATCGACGACTGTTTGGCGGGTAATCACTTCCATTATCTTTCAACCTTTTGATGGCCTATCTCGTTTGCGTCAACCTCTTTCACATACCGGGCTTTCCAACCGAGGCGATCTTGGACGTCTAGCCAATATTTTCTTCCTCCAGTATCGAGAATTTCCCAATTTGGAAATTTTTGTTCATTTTGCTCACGGGTACTCACCTAGTACTCAGAGCGGGGGCAATTTTGTTTTTTATTGTCGCTCATTTTTTCCACAGGAGATGTGTTGTATACAGAATGTACCCAACCCCTTGGCTAAAGTACAGAATTTTTGTTGATGAAGTTGTGGTGGTGGGGTGTGGGTGCGGTTAAGGCGTATCGAATCGCTAGAGGCCTAAATAAAATTGTGTGTTTTAAACGCCGACGGGGTTTCGCCCCCGCACGACGAGGGCCTTTTGTTTCGGTAAAAGTGACCAAAGCCATTGCCGTCCCGTCTGGCATCATTGGAGGGGGAGGGACGCTAACTCTGAAGAGGACGGACCAACTCGCTCCGCTCAAACAAAGCCCGCAAGCTGATAAGAGCGTCCCTCCCTAGGGCCATCCGACAGGCGTCAGACTACAGAAGAGCAATCGTTCAGGGACTTCCATAAGAGGGAAAGGACTGCAGGAATGAGGGAGGTACTGTCGGGATGGGGAAGTGTGGAGAGATTTATTCGGGCAGAATTGCAGGAGCTGAGAGGGATGCTATTCGGCGATGGAATGAACAGAGGCTGGCAGTTTGTTTAAGGTTAATTCTTTGAGATGTACTTTGGAGCTCGCATTATCGATATCAATGCCTACCAGATTGCCTGCGGCGTCATAATCCAGGACAATTCCCTCAGATACCTCACGGCTTTCTACACTGGGGTGTTCGGTCAGATCGATGTAGAGTGAATCTGTGTCAGGGTAATAGTTTAATTTCATGGTTTATATCCTCGATCGGGAAAGGCATTGTGAATAGTCACTTTATCGGCAAGTGATGACGCGTAACATCCGGCCATCAAATTCAGCTATCGGTCCCCCCGAAGAGCATCTTCTAAAACCTCTAGAAATCGTTGTTCAAGTCCCTGTTGTTTCTCTTGATAAAAAGCCGCAAATAGCCTCAACTTCTTCTATGCATCTGGCTGCCAGAGAATTGTCATGAAGGGTATTTTTTACGGAGCTGAGAAAGTACCTTCTTTCCCTCGATTAAGGCTGCTTGCCCACTGTCCACCTCTTCGCATCGCCTTTGGATTTCGTGCTTCCATTCCTCAGATAATGAAAAGTCTTCCTCAAAATCCAAACTTTGCAAGAGAGATTCTGCAACAAAGGCCCGGCTCTCGGGTTTTAATTGCAGGGCGTCTTCGATGATTTTCTGTGGACTGGGTTCCATACATCACTCCTTTGTATTTATGTACCACTTATCACAGAATGAGTGCTTCGTGCCATTTGGATCGCAGTAGGATTCATTCATTTTTTTTAAACCTTTCAAAGCAGGCTGGCTCAAGGTGCTGATTGTTTCCATAATTTTTATGGGGCATGTCCATATTGTACTTGAAGGTTTCTTGAGTAATTGTTTGATCATCTCATCGACAATGGGTTGTGGTTCCGCGTCATGCTCCGCTTCGTTGCTGATCGTCGGTGTGGCCTCGTTTCCCATAGGAGCCTCCATTCATAATGGACACATTTCAACCAGACGAAATTTTATCATGTCCGGCCGACGATCAGGAAGATTTCGCGGAAGGGAGGTGGCGAGTGGGGAAGATTGTTATGGCCGGAGGATGGTGGAGGAAAAAAATCCATGCCTGATGATGGATGTCGGGGATGACGGAGAGGAGAGAGCATTCCTCTCACCTCTCATTGGGGAGTGAGGTAGATATCGAAACGGTGTTTTTTTGTTTTGATGGAGGTGTTGGGTTTGATTTTAGCCAGAAATCCGGCATAGTCCGGGCGCTTCACGACGACGCGGTTTGTGGCAATCGTTAAGGCAAGTTTGAGTAAGGCATCGGCATCCTCCTCCTGCCCGACGACTTCTTGTAGGATTCGCATCTCTTTCTTCACGAGCGCCGATTTTTCTTTCTGGGGAAACATGGGGTCGAGGTAAATCACTTCGGGTTCACACGGGGTATGCAAGAGCTCTAGTTGACTCTCTCCACAGGTGAGAGAGAGGTTGTTTTTGATCATCGTGCCAATTTTTGCATCTTGCTCGGCGCGACGTAAGCCATCTTCAAGCAGCTTGGCGATGACTTCGGATTGTTCGATCATATGTACACGACATCCCAGGGTCGCGAGCACAAAAGCGTCACGTCCCCAGCCTGCTGTGGCATCCACGATATTCGGGCGATGGCCTTTTTTGATTCCCACGGCTCTACTGATGGCTTCCCCTCCCGCATGGCCATATTTTCTCCGATACGCCGTTTTGCCTGAGAGAAAATCAATGACCACTGGGGCCATGTCCGGATGATCGTGATCGACTAAGCCTAATTGCCGGTCTTTCATTTGAAGGGAATAGGTCATATGTGTGACAACGCGCAGTGCTCGGTTTATAGCGGAGGAAGAAGTGGGACCCTCATGGAGAGTGTGGGCTGGCTGTCATGCTACCCAACCGCTCAAATAATGTACAGGCGGCGGGCTGTGAGGTAACGGTCGAGGAAAGATAAGCGACGTGTGGCGCATGCAGTCATGTTGGTAACGCTTCAATTTTTTCCTTGAGCAGGAAGAAAGCTTGGTCGAATGCGGCTTGTATGGCGGCTTTGGCGCCTGAAGCTTTAGCCGGGTCGGGGATACTCCAGTGAAGTTTTCTCGGTTGTCCGGGGAAGATTGGGCAGGGTTCTCCTGCGGCTTGATCGCAGACGGTGATGAGGAGGTCAAATGCGGTATCGGTCATGTCGTTCCAGGATTTGCTCTTCGGCTGGCCAGGATCGATTCCATGTCGTTGAAGGGTCTCAATGGCGCGGGGATGGACCTGTCCCGTTGGATGACTCCCGGCGCTACGAGCCCGATATTTTCCTTGTCCTAAATAATTGATGAGCGCTTCAGCCATGATGGAACGGCAGGAATTGCCCGTGCAGAGGACCAAGATTGTCGTGGGTTCAGCAGGCATTACTGACAACAGTTGTCGAGTTTCTGCTCGGGTATTTTACACTCAGGATCAGGTTCCGCTTGGAGAACCGGTGTGCAACAGGCGGTCGCTTCCGGCCCTGATGGAGCGGAGAATATCTCGGCGTCTTCCATGGTGCGATAGGCTTCCCATGCGATCCCTGCTGGATCCAATACCCAGCTTTTGTCTGATTTGGCATAACAACAGGTGGTTTCACCCTCGTCAGCCAGGGAAAGCTTTTCGGATGTGAGTCGTTGGCGGATATCCGTGAGTTCCTGGTCATCATCCACTTGAATGCCCAGGTGATCGACTCCCTTTGTGGCCACTCGTGTCGAGATGGCGAGGTTTACGCGGGGATCGTCCACCATCCATTTGGCATAATCCGCTTTACGTTTGACCGGTCCTACTCCCAACAGATGGCTGTAAAACTGAATGGCTTCTTCTAACTGTTCGACACCGATATGGATGTGCAGACGTTTCATGGTTGGCCCTCCTCGTGAGCGGATTAACAACAATTTGAAAGTTCGATGATGCTGCAATTTTTTGTTTTATGGTCTCGGATACTCGCCATATCTTCCCGGCAACAGTCCTTGACCATGTAGCGGATCAGGTCGGTAAAAAAATCGAAGTTGGCGCTGTAGATAATCGACCGGCCCTCCCGCTTTGAAAGAACCAGCCCCGCATGACTCATGTGGGAGAGGTGGAAGGAAAGCGTGTTGTGCGGGATACCTAAGCGGTCGCTTAATGTGCCGGCTGGTGTTCCCTCCGGCCCATGCTCGATCAGCAAACGGAAAACCCGCAGTCTGGTTTCTTGCGAGAGGGCCCCAAAGGCGAGAATAGCTTCATTAATTTCCATATGTCTAGAATAATAGACATATTGATATTTGTCAACTAGTGGTGGAGTGGCTGCGGTCTGGTTACACAGATAAGATTGTTGATGGTCCTCTGATTAGCCTGATGCTCCATCAAGGTTTTTCAAGAGCGGAAAGGATATGCGGGAATGCTGAACTTTATCCCCTGTCAGGACAAAAGAGAATCCAGAAAGGTTTATTGGGATGAATTATTGCCGGCGAAGGGGATCCCCTTCGCCGGCAAGGTAGGAGAAACGAATGGTGGTTGGGATTACTTTTTGGCTTTTTTGTCGGCCCGTTTTTCTTTCATAGTTTTTGCCGGCTTCTTTTTCGTTTCTTTTTTGGCGTCCTGACTTTTTCCCATCGAAGTACTCCTTGTGAATGTGTGGCTAACGGTTTCTCAATGAAGGCTAGGATTTTGCTGCGGCTAGTTTTTTGGCCTCCTCGGCGACATTGGCCTTGAAGGCTTTGTCCTGTTGTTCCCAATCCAATCGGAGTCGTTCGGACATTTTTTTGGTATTGTTCTGTTTTTCTAACATCATATCTGCGTTGAGCGCTGCGGCGGTAATGGCCTCGCCGACGGCCGGGGCATGATATTGGTCGTGTAAAACACGAAGGGTGGCGACCATTGGCGAAGGATAGCCTCGCCTCTGTAAAAACTTGAGGCCTGCGGCGGTGAGGGTGGTGCCATCTTCTTCGACCAGTGCCGTCGTGCCTTCGGGTGGAGTCTTCCCCGTGTATCCGTAGAGTTCTCCCGATTGTCCTTCTGCATATTGTTTGTGTTGTTCGGCCATGAGTGCTCGTCCTTTCTGAAAAATTGAAGATCTACATGTGATTTGTAATATTTTGAGACCGGGGTTACGGTTTCTTCGTGTCTAGTGTAATCGGTTTGAGGCCCTTTTGCCTACTGCTTTTTTCATGATCGCGGTTCATGGGACAGGGGGAGAATGGGGGAGGGGACGGAGTGTCCCCAGCCTGATCTGGCGGATAAGGATAGCTGGAAACCGCCGTCTCGGACCTGGTAAAAAGTTGTGTTTTTAGGGAGGATTTCTCAGGTTGAGGAAAGGAGTGCAGGATGGCTGATCCATGGATGATTCGGGGTCAAGGGTTTGCCAATTGTCATTGTGCCTAGGGGTGCCCCTGCCAATTTACTGCCAAAACAACGAATGGATTTTGTGAAGCCATGGGGGCCGGCCGGATTGACGAAGGCTACTTTCATGACAGGTGATCGGATGGCTTGAATTATGTCATGCTTTTGCAATGGCCCGGGGAAGTGGCTGAGGGTAACGGCAAACAGCAAATCATGATTGACGAACGCGCTGATGCGGATCAGCGCACGGCGCTTCGGAAGATTCTCCATGAATCTACCGGCACCCCGATCATTCATCCGCATTCCGGGCAACCCTCACGGTCTCGTATCGATTTGCCTGGCGGTTTCGAATATTCAGTGGCTGAAATGGGCAATGGAACGACAACGGCTCACGCGGGGCTCACCCTGAATCTGTCGAATAGTTATGGGCAATTTAATATTCTCCATGTGAATCAGGATGGAGTCATTCGGACGTAATTATTTCTTTTTAGGATTAGGCAAAGGTTTCCCCAACAATTTCCTGCCTGAGTGGTCCTTCCTGTTCCTTTAAAGGGGGGCGGTATTTTCCGGACTGTGTCTCGTCCATTCCCATGCGTTCTTCTCCAGAATCCTCAGCTCCTTTGTTGCCTGACCGCGATCGGATCGCGATTCTCTCGGCACTTCTTGGCGTGAGTGTCTTGGCGTGGGCCTCTGTGATCTATCTCTGGGCCAAGATGCCTGCGATGGACACTGGTGCTCCTGCGGCGATGATGATGTTGCACCCGCGGGCAACGGCGGACTTTGTGTTCATGTTTGTGATGTGGGCCATCATGATGGTGGGGATGATGTTGCTGAGCGCGGCTCCCATGACGTTGTTGTATGCCGGGATGGTGCGCAAAGCCGAACGGCAGGGGACACCGATGGCACCCATTGCCGTCTTTGTTTCTGGATATGGAGCTATGTGGTGTTTGTTTAGTGTGGGGGCGACGTTGGCGCAATAGGGTTTGCATGAGGCGGCGATGTTCTCCCCGATGATGGTGGCGAAGAGTCTGGTCCTGGGTGCGGTCCTATTGATTGTGGCCGGTGTGTATCAACTGACACCGTGGAAGGCGGCATGTTTGGAGCATTGTCGATCCCCTGCACATTTTATCGCAGAGCATTGGCGACCGGGAGTCCCTGGTGCGTTTCGTCGGGAACTTCATCACGGCGCTTTTTGTTTGGGGTGTTGCTGGGCCCTCATGGGATTATTGTTTGTTGTGGGAACATGAATGTGCTGTGGATCGCTGCCATTACGGTCTTTGTGTTTTTGGGAAAGGTACTGTGGGATAGGCCGTGGGCCTATCGTTTCACCGGATTGGCAGGCATAGGATTGATTGTTTGTGGCGTAGGGCTTCTGGTGGGATAACCGAGCGTAAATTGATCCATCCCCGGTCAGGACTTGATTTCTTCTAACAATCAATGGGAGTCCTGAAGAACCTTTTCTCGAATGGTGTTGAAAGCCTACGATGGTTGGTGTGTCGATTCAGTCGTGACGACCACAATGCCGCCTTCTGTGACGGTATAGAGCGTCCGGTCGGCTTCCAGGTCGTACCCGATGACCGTTCCCGGTGGAATGATGACGCCCTTGTCAATGATGGCGTGGCGAATCCGCGCACGCTCTCCGATTGCAACATTTTCCATGATGACCGATTCCTGGATGTCGGCATGTTGATCCACATGGACGTCAGGCGCCAAAATGCTTTTTTGGACTTTCCCTCCCGAGATGATACATCCTCCTGACACGATGGAATCTAAGGCGAGACCGACACGTCCACCGGGATATTGATCGGCAAACACGAATTTGGCGGGAGGAAATTGTCCTTGGTAGGTCCGGATGGGCCAGGCCTGGTCGTACAAGTTCAGGTGAGGATCCACCGAGACGAGATCCATGTTGGCTTCGTAATACGCGTCCAGGGTACCGATGTCTCGCCAGTACTTGACTTGTTTTTTGTTTTCATCTTCAAAATTATAGGCGAAGACTTTTTTGTTGTTCTGAATCATGTTGGGAATGATATTTTTACCGAAGTCATGAGCGGTGGCCATTTCGGCATCTTTTCGCAGTTCCTCATAGAGGTGGTCTGTGCGAAAGAGATAGATTCCCATGGAAATAAACGCATGTGTCGGATCATCCGGCAGTGGGAACGGGTTGCCTGGCTTTTCTTCAAATCGGATGACACGCTTGTTGGCATCCACGCCTAAGACACCGAAGGACCGAGCTCCTTCAATAGGCCAATCGAGGGCGCCCACGACGGCGTCTGCCTCCGTCTCTTCCATGAATCTGAGCATGTCAGCATAGTTCATTTTGTAAAGGTGATCCCCGGCGAGCACCAATAAAAACTTCGGGGATTCCTGCTCCAGCAGAAAGAGGTTTTGATAGACCGCGTCGGCTGTGCCCCGGTACCACTCGGTGCTGATCCGTTGTTGCGGTGGGATGGAAAAGATAAATTCCCCGAGCTCGGGGTTGAATATCGACCAGCCTCGGCGGATATGGCGATCTAACGAATGGGATTTATATTGGATGAGCACGGCAATTTTTCGAAGCCCGGAATTGAGGCAGTTGCTCAAGGTCACGTCGATAATGCGGTATTTGCCTGCAAAAGGGACTGCCGGTTTGGCGCGGTGTTGGGTGAGCGGGAGAAGCCGTTCGCCGCGGCCACCGGCAAGGATCATGGTATAGATATCGCGCATGGGGGACACGCCTTTCCCGGAAACCGGAATGGTGATGTCAGGTTGAAGAATCCTAATCCTATATTAGAGCAAAGTATATATGGTGCTACCGGTGAGACCAATCAGGGTACGCCATCTTGTCCATAGCGATGCGTCCCTTTCTTGATTGGGCGGTCGGCAATGGTTGGAAGGGCTGTTGGTGCCAATATTATGAATCACATTAAAATGGGATGATTCACGGGGGTAAGTATAAACCGCACCTATCTTGTCTCAGACACCGGATGCTTTGTGGGTAGCCTTTTCTAATATTTGGTGGGATTTATTACAGGTTCTTGCATACAAATACCAGTTGTGAATGCCCCGACAATCTTGGCGATTCGGTCGTTGATGTTCAGGAGGTTGCCTTCAAGAGTTGTTGAATGGCCGGCGCGATATCCTCCGGTTTGGTCGATGGGGCGAAACGGTCTTGGACGTTTCCCGATTGATCAACAAGAAATTTGGTGAAGTTCCATTTAATGGCCTCTGAGCCCAAAAGGCCTGGTGCTTGGTTTTTAAGATGTTGATAGAGAGGATGTGTGTTGGGTCCGTTGACCTCAATCTTGCCAAACATGGGGAAGCTGACGCCGTAGGTTGCTTGGCAAAACTGTTGGATTTCCTCATGGCTGCCTGGGTCCTGGCTGCCAAACTGGTTGCAGGGAAATCCTAATACTTCCAAACCTTGCGCGTGATACTGGTTGTACAGAGCTTCTAACCCTTGAAATTGAGGGGTGAACCCGCATTTGGATGCGGTGTTGACGATGAGTAAGACCTTATCTTTAAAGGTTGAAAGCGGCAGGTCATCTCCGGTGATGCGTTGGCAAGTGATGTCATAAATGCTGCTCATATGTGAGTCCTTTTGTTAGAGGTGGACGAGAAACGCCTTGTGAATGATTTCTTCCTTCAATTGACAGGTTATAGATGGTACTGTAACCTACGTATGTTTCGTGCTGGTTTGGTCCGACGGCGGGAACATTCAAAATTTTCGGGCCTCGCGATCGTATCGCGACCAGATCCTGCTTGGAGCGGACTTCCCACCTGATTCTGCTTCCCTCGGTTTTCTGACTACCTGTAGATACGATCCTTGTAACAAAAGGAATAGTGTTATGTCTGCAACTGTGTTGTCTCAGTTTGGTGCGCTTGGTGTGTCCGAGCGCTTAGTTCAAGCCTTATCTAAGGCCGGGTTACACGAACCGACTCCCATTCAAATTCAAGCCATTCCCCCAGGTCTAGAAGGACGTGATGTGTTGGGATGTGCGCAAACCGGCACCGGGAAAACCGCCGCCTTTGTCATTCCGATGATTGAGCGTCTGGCTGCTGGTCCCAAGGGCCATCCTCGCGGGCTTATTTTAGCCCCTACACGGGAATTGGCCTTTCAAATTCAAGGGACGGTCGATAAGCTTGGCCGCTCCTGCGGGATTTTTGGGACGACGGTCGTGGGCGGGGCCGATATGCAGGCTCAAGTCCGTGGGCTTCGTCAGCGTCCCGATATTATTATTGCCACTCCTGGTCGGTTATTGGATCATATGTGGCAAGGAACGATCTTATTCACGAAGCTCAGTATTGTCGTGTTGGATGAGGCCGACCGCATGTTGGATATGGGGTTTGCGCCTCAATTGAATCAAATCATTGAAGCCTTGCCGGATGCCAGGCAAACCTTGCTCTTCTCTGCCACGATGCCGGATAACTTAGATGACCTGGCTCGTATGTCCTTGAAAGATCCTGTCAAAGCCCTGGTCTCGAAATCTGCGACTCCGGCGGAAGGCGTCACGCATACCGTGCATCACACCAGCAATTCTGAAAAAACGTCACTTCTGGTTTCCATTCTGAAGGAGACAGAGGGATCTGTGTTGATCTTTACTCGGACCAAACACCGCGCTGACCGGATCGGGGAAACCCTAGAAAAGGTTGGTTGTAGCGTGGCCGTCCTCCATTCAGGACGGCGGCTCCCACAACGTCGAGCGGCCCTTGAAGGTTTTCGGCGGGGCCGCTTCGAAGTGTTGGTGGCTACTGATATCGCGGCGCGTGGGCTGGACGTGGATAATATCCGGCACGTCATCAATTATGATTTGCCCACCGTACCGGAAGATTATGTTCATCGCATTGGCCGCACCGCACGAATGAAAGCCACGGGCTGGGCTACGAGTTTTGTGACGGGTGAGGATAATCGTTCGTTGCGGATGATTGAAAAACTCTTAGGGAAGGCGGTCCCTTGTGCCCCCGGCAGTCGGCCTCCTTCTGTCAGTCATGCTGCGACTCGGGCTCCGCGTCCGGGTTATGGTAATACTCATAACGGTCCACGAGGGCCACGATCGGGTTTTGCCAATAACGGTCCACGCGGGCCGCAGTCGGACCGTCCAGGACGAAACCCATCAGGTGGTCATCCGCGTTCGACTGCGTATACGTTTTAACGGTTATGAAGAAAACCGGGTTCCGCTAAGGGAACCCTTCTTCCTGACTTATCAGTGGGATCAGTTCAGAGGGTTTTCAAGCCTTCTGGGCTGGTTACTATGAGTTTCCCTCCTTTCTCCTCTTCAGCATTTTCTGATTCTTGCACACGTCACTTTTCCCTCAACTTCAATCAGATGCCAGCATTGATGCAGGCACCAGGGGTTTCACCCATTCCGATTCTAGGTTCGGAATATGCGGCTTCGATACGACTTTTATAGATTACGAGAAGATCGCGATTCTATAACAATCCTGTCATGATTTTCCCCTCTCGAACGAATGGTGATCAAAAGGAGCGGTCATCATACTTTCTACGGTCATTGATGTGAGTCTTTTGATTCTGCCACTCTTTTTCACACAGTGTTTGTGTTCGTCAGGGTACCCACGTAATCCCCATTTTTTTTTACGAGAAGGGCGCTGACCCTTTCTTGTTTCATGAGTTTGGCAGCTTAGGAAATTGATGAGGTATGTTTGACGGAATTGGCGTTTTTTCTCATGACCTCTGCCAAAGTTGGCATGATGGAATCTCCTTCGTGGATGAGAGTGATTGCTAAGCTAGTCCGTACCTTTTTTTCTTCAGATATTGGAGCCATTTTTCTTGTCCGACGAGTTTTCCCTTTCTTAATCGTATGGTATTCAGGGAGCAAACATCTGGCT
This sequence comes from Nitrospirales bacterium, assembly GCA_040904705.1. GTDB lineage: Bacteria > Nitrospirota > Nitrospiria > Nitrospirales > UBA8639 > Nitrospira_E. The sequence goes on from JBBDSY010000056.1 coordinate 28,357, forward strand.
GATTCGCTGTGGATCGACAGGATACAATAAACTATGGTTTGCTCCAGTGACCCGGTTCTTTTTTCGGGGGCCACGATGAAACCTTTCCGGTCACTTTATCGTTATTGCTGGCGAAGGGCTTTGAGTGTTCTGGTGATTTGGTATTTGCTGGTGTCTTGTAGCGCCATCCAGATAACGTACTCGACGGCCGATTGGATTCTGCTGTGGAAACTGGATAGCTATTTTGATCTATCAGCGTCTCAAGAAGAGTATTTAGACCGGGAGATTAAGAACTTCCATGTCTGGCATCGTCGTCACCAACTCCCGGAGTACTCTCAATTTCTCGTTCAAATAGATCAATTTTGGGAAAATGGATTGAGTCAGGCCGAACTTGAGACCATCTTCACATCGGTTGATCACTTTCGAATTCTTCTCGCCCAGCAAGCCTCTCCTCCGGGTGCCATCTTCTTATCTACTCTCACGCCTGCCCAAATTCAGCACTTCCAAGAAGTGTTAGATCGTGAGCATCGACAACGCGTGGCCAAGATCGGAAAGAATTCCGACGAGCATTTAACAAGACGCATGGATTCAGCCTTGGCCGCTTTAACCACCTGGCTGGGAGACATGTCAGTGGATCAAGAAGCGTCCATTCAGCAATGGATTGCGGAATTTCCCGATACGGCGGATGTGTGGCTGGCCCATCGGAAAAACAGACAGAGCAGGTTGATTGAGCTTCTTCTCAGGTCTCCCGATGCACTGTCCCTGAAACAAGGTCTCTCAGATTGGTTGGCGGACTCGAAGGCCGGTGGGACGCCCGAATACCTCTTGGCTTCCAGGGAATGGCGCGAAGGGGTTCAAGCCATAGTCTTGAAAATTGATCAGATCCTCACGCCAAAGCAGCGAGCCCATTTCTCCAAGAAACTTCAACGTTTGATTCGCGACATACAGGATTTGGTTGGGCCGGACAGCAAATACCACCAGGTAGCCTGAGTGAGAAGCCGGTAGGAAAACGATTACATGATGCTGTTCCCTTCAACTGGAAGAACGTTGTCTTTTGGATCGACCTTATGCGGTTTTTGACCAACCCTTCGTATCCTATCTGGTACAAATGCCTTCTCTCGGTTTTGGCTTGTCTATTATTAGGAGAGGTCTTGATGGTCCTTTGGGCCTCCTGGGTCATTCTGACTTTTGGATAAACCTCCTCTATCCAAAAAACACTTTGCGTTCTGTATTCATGCGGATCCTTGAAGGGGAAAGGTCGACTTTAGAAAAATTCCATTAGACGCGCACGATTGCGTTGGTGTGAATTCGTTGGCTGACAAGGAATGATCCGGGGGCTCCACAGGTAGACGGAGTTGGATGTTGAACACCTTGAAATGGAAATACCGCTCATCCAGATCAACAGACACTTGGTGTCTACCGACCGCCCTTTATGCCCGGGTTAAAGAAGGATCAAACAGAGAGTGACCATATTATCCGTGTCTCATCTCGCGCAACATGCTGGTTCCACTGATGCCCGGAATCGTTTTCTCTTCCACGTACTCGATTATCGTAGGAACGACGTCGAATGCCGATCGATTTCCGTAAAAGCCCGGGGAGATATCATGGCCATGAAATATTGCGATTCCCTGGTCCCCGGTATGCTCACCGGTTCTCCGAAAGGGCAGGGGTCCGATGATTCCATAATTCGAATGATGAAAAGCCAGTGGTGATCCATCCCACACGATCGTCATATCCGCTTCCCTACAACCGAATTCGGTGGGATTCGTTCGCCGATTGCGGATGATCTCTTTTATAGCCCTCTGCCCTGTTCGCGGATCTTTCAGTTGCTGCAATTCCACCTTGAGTTGGCGACAAAAGTCTTCATACTGGTCCAGTCGAATATGCCCCATGGACTCACGGCCTTCCAGGTTGACACGAATCTGGCCATCATAAAAAGAAGGAAGGGCGAACGCATCCATGTTCGCCCAATGCGCAGAATACTTCATTGCCGGCATCCAGTTTAAATTGCTGGTCTGGTTTTTTGAAGGGGTTTTGACTTGGTGTGAATAGGACGCACAGCAATATCATCAACCTGTTGCAATAGTAGGGCTGGCCTCATGCACACTCTCCTCCCTCATGCCGAAGTTCGGTATTGGCGGGCAAGAATCATCAACTTTCCAAATATTCTTTACGTTCGCTTTATTAACAACGTATAGTATTTGTGATATTTATTGATCGATCAGAGCATTCATGCTCAACCCCATCAAAGGAGGTGTGTTATGTATCTATCACAGTGGAAATGGAGTTTATGGGCTGCTGCCTTATCGTTTATGTTGATTGTCGGGTGTTCAAGTTATTCTGGAAAGGGCGGAGGTAATGCGGGGAATCCTCACGTCGCGGAAGCCATCTCGCATGCACAGGAAGCGGCCGATCATGGTGGGATGGGCCATGCCGATGCGGTAGTAAAGCATGCGGAAGTTTCTCTTCAGCATGCGCAGTCTGCAGCCAAAGAAATGACCAATCCCCATTTAGATGCCGGGATTGCGGAGCTGGGGGAAGCCATCGCTCATGGGAAAGCCGGTCATGCGGATGTGGCCACCAAACATACCAATTCGGCTGTCATGCATTTACAGCAGATTCAATAGTTTGCGACTTTGTGGAAAGTAGGTTTGAATTGAGAGGTTTACGTGGCCTTGATTGATCATCTGATGAGAACCTCGCTTGAAGGCGAGGTTCTCTCACGGTGTGATTACGGTTTTGGTTCAGAAGTGTCTGCTGCTTGAATATCTAAAATTTTGACATCGAAGAAAAGTTTTTTGCCTGCCAATGGGTGGTTGAAATCCAGCATGACCACCTGTTCCTTTACTTCCGTGACCAAAGGATGCACCATTCGACCTTGGCTATCCTTCCCTTGCAAGCGGACGCCAACCTTTCGGGCATCCGTCGGGATCTGATCAATCGGAACTTCCTGCACCGCTTGAGGATTGATCGGCCCGTATCCTTGTTCGGGGTCGACCGTGACCTGTTTGCTTTCTCCCACCTTCATGCCCTCAAGGGCTGATTCCAGTCCTGGAATGATTTGGTGCGATCCCTGAGTGAAATTCATGGGTTCGCCTCCGACGTTGGTGTCCAAAACTTTCTTGTCTACTAAGCTGAGAGAGTATTCCATGGAAATATTTTTTCCATCGGAGACGATGAGTGGCGAAACAGTTTCCTGGTCATCGGCCAGGACTAAAGAATACGAGGGCGCTAGGACAAGGACAGAACAATACACCACTCTAGCCAGTAGCTGCACGGTCATAAGACTGATCCTCCGAGAAAAAAAATAGTAAGAAAAGTAGGCTGGAAAAGATGGCACTGAGCCACGGGGGTCAAAGAGCCCTGCGGTTCCAGGCTAATCATGAACGACTAGGAGCAATGTATCAGATTTTTGAGAGGGTGACTATGTGGCAGTTTAATGAATTGTTCTTGAAGGGAGGACCTATGGTACCCTTGTGGAACCGTGGGGCCTTGCTCTGCGATCGAGATGAGCCTATGAGGCATGGTGTATGAGTTGGGGGATCATGTATGGAACCAAATGAAAAAATCGTGAACGCCAAACAAAAAATGGCGCAACACCGCCGAGAATTTTCGTGTCGAGAAGTGGATGGGCCCCAAGATGACCGCCTTCCGGAAGGCCAACATATGGTCAATAATTTTCCCGTCTTGGATTTAGGGTACAAGCCGACGATTGATTTAGCCGAATGGACCCTCACGATTGATGGTTTTGTGTCCAATCCCGTGACTTGGACATGGGAAGACTTTCAGGCGCAACCGGTTTCCCAGGTTCATGCCGACTTTCATTGTGTGACGACCTGGAGCATGCTGGACAACGATTGGACAGGCGTGAAATTTCAGCATGTTTTAGAGGTGGTGCACCCACTGTCCTCGGCTCAATTTATCTTGTTTGAATCGTATGATGATTACACGACCAATTTGCCCTTAGACGTCTGTGACGATGAGGATGTGTTGTTGGCCACGCATTGGAAGGATCGGCCGTTGACGAAAGATCATGGTGGACCGGTGCGGATGATTGTGCCCAAGCGCTATGCCTGGAAAGGGGCGAAGTGGGTAAAAAAGATTACGTTTCTCGATCGTGACCAGAAGGGCTTTTGGGAAGTACGTGGTTATTCTAATACGGCGCTGCCTTGGGAAAATGATCGATACGCCTAGATTCCGGCTATTCTCCTGGTCGTGATTTTTCAGTATATCCCCCACCCGTTGTGTTCGTAACCGTTGTGAATTCGTTGACTGTCAAAAAAATTGAAGCCTGGCCTGTAGATTTGCCACTGAAGGCGTCGTTCGTCGTGGCCACAGGTGCCATGGATGTGGCGAGAAACATTTTTGTGCGGGTCACTCTTCACGACGGGTCCATGGGCTATGGGGAAGTCGCGCCATTTCCCGATATATCTGGAGAAGATCAAGCGACATGTCTTTCGGCTTTTCCTGCTGCTGCGCAGGTGTTGCTGGGTAAGCCAGCGATGCGGTTTCGGTTTATGGCACAACAGCTACTAACCGTCACGTTACCCTTCCCCGCATTACGTTGTGGACTTGAAACAGCGCTTCTTGATGCCTTGTGTCGATCCATGGGCATCCCTCTTTGGGGGTTGTGGGGAGGTGCGGATCTTCAAAAGCGAGAAACCGATGTGACGTTGCCCATTGGTGAGACTGAGGCCGTGGTCGCCACGGCGCGGGACTGGTATCAACAGGGGTTTCGGATTTTGAAAATGAAGGTCGGGCATGGTGTTGAGGACGATATTCGTCGGATTGAAGCGGTGGCCGCCGTCTGCCAAGAGGCTTCATTCGTGATTGATGCGAATCAAGGCTACAGCTTGGATCAGGCACAAGAGTTTATCCTGGCCATGGAACGACTTCGCATTCCCGTACGGGTCTTTGAACAACCTCTTCCTCGTGATCATCTTGAAAAAATGGTCCTGCTTAAAAATCGGAGTCGAATTCCTCTTGCGGCGGATGAATCCCTTCGTTCTCTAGAAGATGCACGTCAGCTGATCGAACAAAAGGCGGTGGATATCTTTAACCTGAAGATTACCAAATGTGGTGTGATAGAGTCGGTGCGCATCGCGGAGTTGGCTCGGGCCTCAGGTGTTCGGTTGATGATTGGCGGAATGGTCGAAAGTCGGGTGGCCATGGGATGCTCCTGGAGTTTGGTTTTAGGGTTAGGCGGGTTCGAAATTTTAGATTTAGACATGCCGCTGTTATTGTCGATTGATCCAATTCAGGGTGGTTTTCACTATGAAGGCGCCATCCTTCATCCATGGTCTGAGCCTGGCTTGGGCATGTCGATCAATCGCGACCATGCTTCGATCGTGACTCTTGAATAAATAAAAGGAAAGGAACGGAGTGGGTTTGCCGTGGCTTGCCTCAATTCTCGATTCCTGAGTAGGATAAATGAATGGTGAGATGTTGATGTACCCTGAAACAGGATGGTGCTGAATGCGAATGAGTTGTCGGGTCTGGTCTTGGATGACATGCATGATTTTCATGATGGCGACCTGTTGGCTGTTCGTGACGGTGTCCCACGCCCAAGATCTCGGGTCCTTTGAAAAGCATGTCACGCAGCATACGTTAAAAAATGGATGGACGTTTATCCTCGTTGAACGTCCGGTCGCCCCTGTTTTTTCCTTTATGACTCGAGTGAATGTGGGCTCGGCGCAAGAGGGCGCGGGACAAACTGGGTTGGCTCATATGTTTGAGCATATGGCGTTTAAGGGAACTCCTCGATTGGGGACGACGGATTATCCGGCAGAAAAAGAGGCCTTGGTGGCCCTGGAAGAAGCCTACCAAGCCTACCAACTGGAAAAACTGTCTCGTCATGCCGATCCTGAAAAGGTGAATTCGTTATTTGAGGTGTTTAAACAACGCCAACAGGAGGCTTCTCACTATGTCATCAAAAATGAATTCGGCGATATTATTGAACGGGAAGGCGGGGTCGCGCTGAATGCCTTTACTGGCGCCGATGTGACGGGATTTTTTTATTCCTTGCCCGCGAACAAGGTTGAATTGTTTGCGTATTTAGAATCCGAGCGGTTCTTGCAGCCGGTCTTTCGCGAATTTTACGAAGAGCGGGATGTGGTCATGGAAGAGCGGCGCTTACGAACCGAGAGCCAGCCGTTTGGTCGGCTGCTGGAGCAATTTGTGTCCACGGCGTTTATGGCGCATCCCTACCACCATCCGGTCATTGGTTTTGCCAGCGATATTCAATCCTATACGATGACCGATGCGAAACGGTTTTATGAGGCTCAATATGTCCCTTCGAATATGGTGACGGCTATTGTGGGTGATATTCAGCCTAAGACCCTGATCCCGCTCTTAGAGAAGTATTTTGGACGAATTCCCGCCGGTTCCCCTCCTTTGCCGATTCGGACCGTGGAGCCGACCTCCATCGCCGAAAAAACCGTCATCCTCCAAGATCCCTCTCAGCCCCTGTATATTGAAGGCTATCATAAACCTGCTGCTACGGATGTTGACCAACCCGTCTATGATGCCATTGACGATATTTTAACCAATGGACGAACCTCCCGGTTGTTCCGGTCGTTGGTGCGGGATAAGCAACTGGCCGTTTCAGTTGGTGCGTATGCCGCATACCCCGGAGATAAATATCCGCATGTGTGGTTGGCCTATGGCGTGCCGGGTCGTGGTGTGTCCAATCAAGCCGTTCGAAAAGCCCTTCATGAAGAATTCGACAAGCTGAAAACGCAGGATGTGACGGATGAGGAATTAGCACGGTTTCGAACGCGTGCGAAAGCCGGGTTGCTCCGTGCGCTTAATAATAATTTAGGATTGGCTATGCATATGACAGATTATCAGATGTTGTTTGGGGACTGGCGCGAATTGTTTCGCTATATTCGACGTTTTGAGCATGTGACCAAAGACGACATTCGACGCGTGGCCAAGGCCATGTTTCAACCCACTAATCGTGTCGTGGGCATGATAGAAACTGTGATGCCGCAGGACGTCCCGATTCCCGCTTCAGCGGCGGTAGGGGAGGGGCAATCATGAGGGCAAGGTTTGTGGCCGTAAAATGTTTCGGGAGTCAGGTCATTGCTATCGTTGGGTGTATGATCATTCTGACTATGAGCTTGCCTGGGTATGCGCAAGTGAAACAGGTGGAAGAATTAACGTATCTCCCCTTGCCGGAGCTGGTGATTCCTGAACCCGAGCGGGTGGTGTTGGAGAATGGAATGGTGGTGCTCTTAATGGAAGATCACGAGCTGCCGCTGGTCAATCTTTCGGCCTATATCCGAACCGGATCCCGATTAGAACCGGAGGATAAAATTGGGATTGCCTCTCTCACGGGGACCGTCCTACGGACAGGTGGGACGACGAAGCAGTCTGGAGATGCGCTCGATGAATTTTTAGAAGGTAAAGCCGCAATGATTGAAACCGGCATTGGCGAAACGGCTGGGAATGCCTCGATGAGCTGTTTGACGGAAGATTTCCCCGAGGTCTTGGAGGTTTTTGGCGATATCTTGCGTACGCCGGCTTTTGCGACAGAAAAACTCCAAATTGCAAAAAATCAAATGATGTCCGGCATTGCGCGACAGAACGATGATCCGGGGGATATTGTCTCAAGGGAGTTTAAAAAATTGATTTATGGGAAGGGTTCACCCTATACCTGGGTCCCGACCTATGCCACCATTCTTTCTATCACGCCGGATGATGTGGCACGCTGGCATGCCACCTATTTTCATCCCAATCGCATTATCTTGGGCCTTGTGGGCGATTTCCAGAAAGACCAGGCAGTCGCATTATTGAACAAGGTTTTTGGAGATTGGCCAAAGGGGCCGGAGGTCAAGGACACACAGACATTTATTCAAGAGCACACGCCTGCCGGTCTGTATTATGTTGAGAAAAACGATATGACGCAAGCGAAAATAGCTATGGGACATCAGGGCATTCGACGTGACCATCCTGATTATTATCCCTTAGTCATTGTGAATCAAATCCTTTCCGGCTCATTTGGTGCGCGTCTTTTTTCTAATATTCGCTCAAAGCAAGGCTTGGCCTACGATGTTCATGGTGGAGTCGGGCTTGAATGGGATCATCCGGGTATGGCGGTCCTCTCCATGTCGACGAAAACTCAAACGACAGGGAAGGGGATTGATGCGCTTATTTCCGAATCACGAAAAATGGTGTCGAATCCTCCCACGGACGAGGAGGTCGCGAACGCGAAGGCCAGTATTCTGAACTCCTTTGTGTTTTCTGTGGATTCTCCTTCGAAAATCTTGGGGAAATATTTAACGTATGAATATTTTGG
>JBBDSY010000057.1:0-6353 GCA_040904705.1 Nitrospirales bacterium
AGAATCGTATCGACAATGAATGTGACCTTCACGCGCCCTTCGGAAAAATATGTCAGGGTGGTTTTGAAGACTTCCACAATGGCCGGCAGAATCAACGTATTCACCATGACCTGCCGTGGGGATGAGTGGCTGTCACACGAAATTGATGGGCGTTGTTGATAAGGTCGAGGCGGTGGCCACTTCGCTTCTGGGACAAGTTAAGGCTCGGGGTGACATTTGCTCGGGCTCGCCGGGAGGCTCTTTGCTTCACGTTCAGTTCAATACACCACAATGCGATCCGCGGTCGTAAACAGCTCCACCATGTGATTGAGAGGGATCGGAGTCACCGCCGAATCCACGCGGGAGGAATCAATCGTATAGAGCAGCATCATGGTCTGATTCCCGTATATTTCGATTCCCTGATTTTTGAGAAAATGAAAATATTCGCCGTAATCATGCGGAATGGTCTCCAGGGGCACTTCCATTTGCTCTGCCAGGCTTTTCCGCTCCCGCTCCGGAAGCGCAGCCCGGTCCAATGCGCTGCTCCCGGACCGGAACAGGCCATTGAACCAGCCGAATCCCTTGGTGACGGACGTGACCGCGCTGGCATCGACCAGAATGGTGACCTGATGCCCGGCTTTCATCATGGCCCAGGCCACATTAGGCACGGCACAGATCTGCGCGTCATCTTGGGCAAGAGAGGTTTTCATATGAATCAGAATCTGTGCCGCCTCACCTGGGGTGGCTTGACCGAAAAAGCCCAAACCCAGCAAGGCTGCCATCATACATGTCCGTATTGCTTTTCCCATTGGGTCCTCCTGTGTGGAAAATCGTGAAGGGTGAAATAGTGAATAGTGCAATGCAAAAGGTGAGAAGGAAAAGGCTCGGTCTACCGGGCTCCAATTCTCCCTGCCTTCTGTTCCGGAGCTGGCTCAATGGCTGCAACAGCCGACTTCCCCCAAGCGGTATTGTCCGGTCACGTGTTCTTTGTAGGCTGCATAGGCTTTTAATGCCCATTCTTCTCCAGGGCAACCCTGCATGGTCATGGCCACTTCCAGGAATTCGATGAACTCCTCCTGTGACACACCCTTGTCACAGGCCATTTTCACATAGGCGTTAATGCAGGGTTCGCACCGCAGAGCAATCGAGATGCTCATGGCCGTCAACAGTTTATACTTAGCGGGCACGGCTTTTTCCCGATAGGCTTCTTCCCGCATGCGCATGAATCCGCCCGTCACCTTCGGGCTTAATTGCCTTAATTCCTCGAAGGTGGATTCCGGATTTGGTGTGTGGACTTCATTCATCAGCATGGCTCCTTTTCTTTTAATGTATAAAGGTCAGGTACTCGGGGGGGATGTGTAGAAAATTGGGAATAGGGAGAAGCGAAAGCATCGTCCCAGTTGGCGAGCGGCAAGTTGAGCCTTTCTCTCCTCACTCCTCACTCCTCTCTCCTCACTCCTTACTCCTTACTGTTCGGCTTGAACCAATTGGTCGGGATGCACTTTCCCTGGTGCCACCACGACAATGGCTCCACCCCGCGCATAGCTCACATCGGCAGATTGCACCCCCGCAACACCCATGAGTGCTTTTTTGATACCTTTTTCACAGCTTGCACAGGTCCACCCGTCGATTTTCAGGGTGATGGTTTCTTCCGGTTCGGAACCGACCGGAGGCGCTTCCGAGGCCGCCAGAGCGCCCCAAGCCACTATGCCCTGTGTGACGAGCAATATGGCGAAAACCATCGATGGGAGTAGGAATCGTTTCATGGGTTCACCCTCCTTTAGTTGATCGTTTAGTTGAACATTCCCAGCCAATAGGGGGACAGAACAAACACGAGGGTCAAGGCGGTTGCACACCAGAGGACGAACACGGATTTCGACCGTCTCCGCGAATGTGAACAAGGGGAGCCTACAGCGCACGCCGCATTAGGCTTGCGATACACGAGATAAAATCCGATGCCAATTGCCATAATGGCGACAACAATAAAAAATGGTCGATAGGGAACAAACGCCTTCAGGAAGCTGGCTGTGCCTGCTAAAAGGCCTGTGGCTCCGACCCCGACTCCAAGAGCGCCGAAAGCCACGGGACCGATGCAGCACAGCGACGCAAGCAAGGCGGCGATTACTCCACCAAGCGAGGCGAGAGAAGCGGTTTCTGTCACGCGTTGTTCTCCCTCACGTTCTTGGATGACGGGTTCCTCGGATATGTTACCGATTTCAGAATGTGTGTTCTTATTCATAGTCTCCTTTCATTTTCAGCCTATCGGCTCGACAATCAATTCCGAGGTCAACGCTTGGCAGGAAGAAACGTTCCCCACACTCGTTCCGTGACAAACCACAACACCCCTCCGCCTGCCATGAGCGCCAGGCCTAACCACATCCAATCGTTCGCGCCAAGGTCGACGATTCGGAATCCGTGCAGGACCGTCCCCATGGCCAGCAGGAAGAAATACGGTCCCGTAACATGACAATGCGTCCGTCCGCACCGGGCGGCATTGAGCACGCACGCCGCACCCATCCACAGCAGAGCGCCACTCCATATGCCTGTTTTAGTGAATGGGCTTAAAAACACGGCAAGGAAGATCATGACGCCCGGCAATCCCCACAGAAGCGCAGCAGCGCGAAAATCACTGACCCAATCTTTTGCTTCACAAGATTTCCTGTTTCGCATGGGGACTCACCATTCGATTGTCGTATGGCTTGGACCTATGATAAATCCTGTAGTCGCTACAGATGCAAGGGGCTTTTTTAAGGGGAGTCACATATGATCACTATCGGCGAATTCTCCAAGCAAACCGGCTGTCATATTGAAACCATTCGGTATTATGAACGCATGGGTCTGTTATCGAAACCACCCAGAACCGAAGGGGGGCACCGACTGTATGATCACCACGCCATCAAACGATTGGTCTTTATCCGGCGCACCCGGGAACTGGGATTCTCGCTTGACGAAATTCGAACCCTATTAGGGCTGGTTGATGGTCGGCGGTACACCTGTCAGCAGGTCAAAATCCTCATGGAGCAGCATCTCGGGGAGATCAAACAGAAAATCGTCGATCTGAAGAAGTTGCAAACCACACTTGCGGCTATTTCTGCCGGATGTCAGGGAGGGGAGGTGCCGGACTGCCCGATTATTGATGCCCTCTTTGATGAGAAATACAGAGGACCATGATTGTATTGGATGGACCTGCACTAGGGAAGTCGAGGGAGGCGAAACGTTTTGATAATCTTCAAGGAGGAGGAAACGATCATATCGTGTCTTGGCAACAGGAGCTCCTCATGTCCTCTATGCTGAAACGCCTGGTTGAGGTCCCTTGGAGTCGGGGGCAACCAACTTATGCACATCAATGACAGTGTGTCACGGTATATTATGGCCACGCCTAGCAATCTCCCTCTTTTTCCAAATCAGATAGAGCGCGGGGAGGACCAAGAGTGTGAGGATCGTCGCCGAGACCATTCCGCCGATCATGGGTGCGGCGATGCGTTTCATCACATCTGCCCCGGTTCCTTGTGACCACATGATGGGGAGCAAGCCCAGCATGATGGCTGAAGCCGTCATGATTTTTGGGCGGACCCGTAGCACGGCTCCTTCGAGGATCGCTTCACGAAGATCTTTTAGGGTCTGGAGCCGATTTTCCCGTTGCCGTCGGGCACAGGCTTCATCCAGGAAGATGATCATAATGATTCCTGTTTCCACGGCGACCCCCGCTAAGGCAATCATCCCGATCCACACGGCAATACTGAGATCATAATTTAAAAAATGCACATACCAGATGGCTCCCACCAGCGAGAAGGGAATGGTCAGTAAGATGAGAAGGCAGCGTGGGACCGAATGAAAATTAAGGTAGAGTAAAAAAAATATCAGGAAGAGGGTCAGCGGAACCACAATTTTGAGTTTTTCCCGTGCCCGTTCCAGATAGGTGTATTGCCCCGCCCATTGAAGCGAGTAACCGGGAGGCAGTTTCACTTCCTGCTGAACCAGTTCCTTGGCTTTCTGAACATAGGTGCCGAGGTCCTGTCCGGCAATATCGACAAACACGAGGCTGGCCAAGGAACCATTCTCATCCCGCACCGATGGAGGTCCCATGGAAGTGGAAATGCGGGCCAATTGGGCCAGAGGGATATGTTCTCCCTTAGCGGTGGTCACCAGAATGCGTTTGAGAGCTTCCGCATCCTGTCGCAGATCGCGTGGGTAACGAACATTGATGGGATAGCGTTCCCTGCCCTCGACTGTCCAGGCAATATTTTTTCCGCCAATGGCTGATTCGATGACGTCCTGGACGTCTCCAACTGTGAGACCATAACGAGATGCGGCCACCCGGTCGACGTCGATATCCAGGTAATATCCTCCCGTGACTCGTTCGGCATACGCACTGCGAGTGCCCTTCAATGGTTGAAGCAGTCTTTCGATGTGCAGGCCGATTTTTTCCAGTTCTTCTAATTGAGGCCCTAAAATTCGAATGCCCAAGCTGGTTCGAATGCCGGTGGCGAGCATTTCCGTTCTCGTTTGAATCGGCATCCACCAAATATTCGGCATACCCGGCAATTTTACTTTTTGATCCATTTCGGCAATGAGCGTGTCCCACGTCATGCCGGGCCGCCAGTCATCCGCAGGTTTCAGTGTGACGATGGTTTCGGTCATATTTAATGGTGCCGGATCGGTCGCGGTGCGGGCCCGGCCCATTTTTCCCATGACCTGGTCGACTTCAGGGAATTCTTTCAAAAGTCGATCCTGCGTTTGAAGAATTTTGGAGGCCTGTTGTATGGACATTCCTGGAATGCTCGTGGGCATAAACAGTATCGTGCCTTCATTGAGCGGGGGCATGAATTCGGAGCCTAATTGGTTGTAGATGGGAATGGTGGCAACTATGGCGATCACGGCTAAGACAACCACCCCCCATCGGGCGCGCACGGCGCCCTTCAGCATCGGAGTATACGCCCATATCAGGAACCGGTTGAGAGGATTGCGGCGTTCGGGCCTGATCCTGCCACGAATGAACCACTTCATGAATAAGGGGGCCAAGCCGATGGACACCAAGGCGGCAAAAAACATCGCGAACGATTTCGTGTAGGCCAGCGGTTTGAACAACCGTCCTTCCTGCGCTTCCAGCGTAAGAATGGGCAGGAAGGAGACGGTGATGATGAGCAGCGAATAGAAGAGGGGTTTGCCGACTTCTCTTGCGGCTTGAATAATGACGTCATCTCGTGAGCCAGGACGGCCTTGTTGTTCCCATTCCTCCAAGCGACGATGCGCATTTTCCACCATCACGATGGCCGCATCCACCATCGCCCCGATCGCGATGGCAATCCCGGCAAGGGACATGACGTTTGACGTGACGCCTATGTAATACATGGCAATAAACGATAAGAGAATCGCCACGGGCAGTAACAGGATCGGAACCAAGGCAGAGCGCAAGTGAAACAAAAACAGGAGGCAGATCACACTCACCACGATGCTGATTTCAATCAGTTTTTCTTGCAGCGTGGCGATCGCACGAAGAATCAGGCTGGAACGATCATACACCGGAACGATCCGGATGCCTTCGGGCATGGATGGAGTGATTTCTTTGAGCTTTTCTTTGACGCGTTGAATGACTTCCAGCGCATTTTCGCCATAGCGCATGACCACAATTCCACCGACGGTTTCGCCTTTTCCATTTAATTCCGCAATGCCTCGTCTGAGATCGGGACCGAAGACGACGGTGGCCACGTCACGGATGGTAATGGGCGTTCCCTGGTGATCGGTTCCCAGGGGAATAGTTCGTATATCGTCAAGCGATTGGATATATCCCCGGCCTCTCACCATATACTCGCGCTCACTGGCCTCAATGACCCGTCCGCCCACTTCATTATTACTGCGACGGACCGCCCGAATGACCTCCGGCAGTCCGATGCCAAATCCTTGCAATTTCACAGGATCGACCTGAACTTGATATTGTTTGACGAACCCGCCAATCGAGGCCACTTCTGACACGCCCGGCACACTTTGCAACCAATAGCGCAAATACCAATCTTGAAACGAGCGAAGATCGGCTAAACTATTCTTTCCAGTTTCATCCACCAGAGCATATTGGTAGACCCATCCGACCCCTGTCGCATCCGGGCCTAAGGTCGGGGAGATTCCTTCCGGAAGCTTTCCCGTCAGGCCCTGCATATATTCCACAACCCGGCTTCTGGCCCAATACATGTCGGTGCCGTCTTGAAACACGATGTAGACAAACGATAACCCCAGGAATGATTGTCCCCGAACATACTTGATACGGGGTGCGCCCAACATGGACGTGACAATGGGATAGGTGATCTGGTCTTCAACCAGATCCGGGCTTCGGCCCGGCCATTCCGTCAAGACGATCACTTGCACATCGGAAAGATCGG
>JBBDSY010000058.1:0-35049 GCA_040904705.1 Nitrospirales bacterium
CAAATTCTATAAGAGTCTTATATAACAAGAGTGACAACTATCCTGACAGAGGGGGTTATCACAATGATGTTAACTCAACTTTAATGGGAAGAACTTGGATATATGGCAAGGAAAATGAGTTGGTGGAGAAGCAGTTGGTTATTGAAAACATAGCCCAAGTTTCCCTGTACATTGTTGGAATGTCATTGCTAGTAAAAGGATTTTTGCGAAATGCAGAAATTGTTTTTTCAGGTTTAGATGTGGACCTTGAACCCATTAGGCGTAATAATAAAAGTAGCCCCTTCTTAAGACAATTTTGCGGTAAGGTAAGGGGGAAATATGTTTTTTCCATTGCTGGCCAAGTTCAAAAAGAATATATGGAGATATTTCTGGGCCAAGGGATGTACCATGCTACCTCAGCGGAAATTACTAATTGGCTAAAAAGGCTTGATGTTGCAATCAGATTAAATAGTCATGATGCCCGTCTTTATATGCTGAAAGGATCAATATTATTTTTATTAGAAGATGTAGATGCAGCTTTTAAAACTTTAAGAAAAGCAAAAGATTGTGCTCCAAGAGCTGACCCTGCCCCAGACCTCAGCTCTGCATTTTTGTACCTATTTAAGGGGAATATTAAAAAAGCGAAATCTTTATACAGAACTGCTCTTAATAAAAAAGGTTCTTATTCCATGCCATTGATTACGCATATTGTCGATTTTATTTCCCAAGTTTTAGTGAGGTATCCGGAAAAATTCCAACTTCATTTTGCACTCGGTCTCTTAAATGAAGAAAGGCTTGATGCACAAGTTGCCTTAGAAGAGTATGAGAAATTTCTTAAAAATTCCGCAAGCGATTTTTCTTATTCTAATGTTGTGCCTGAGGTGGAACAAAGGGTCAAGGGCCTGAAAAATAAACTACGCGACAAGTGCTCTTAATCTTAAGGATTATATTTAGAATCAAAAAAGGTTTTTTTGAAGACCCAATGAAAAAAAGAAAAATGCTGCTTCAATAGGAGTTTATGTTAATTATGAAGCTAAGGTTTTTGAGTCATTTACATTTCTGTAAAAATTTATGAAATAAAAAACATGATTGAAAGCTTCCGCTTAAAATTTGGCAAAGGACCCGGCATATCAGTTGAGGATATCTCTGCTACACCAGTTACAGTGTTTGTTGGACCAAACAATTCAGGGAAAAGTAGGGTCCTTGCTGAATTGCACTATTTCTGTTCTTCAGGTCAGCAACTTCCAGGGAGTGTAATTCTAGAAAGCATTAAATTTGATGAATATGCTGAGGATGTAGTCGAGAAAAAAATAAAAAACGTTACTTTGAAGACTGTTAAAGAAAAAGAGGAGTTAGACGACATTTTAACCGTTGGCAAGCGAAATATTAAATCGGATGTCCGACGGAGGAATTTGTTGAATGCTTTGAGGGATCCTAACTCAAATTCAATAAATTTTTGCGAACATTATTTGAGGTATAACGTTCTCAAGCTTGATGGGCAAGGTCGAATAAACCTCATAAATAATCAGGGATTTGGAGATCTTCAGCAGCCTCCAGAGAATTTCTTCCAGGTTCTCTTTAGGGATGATGACCTAAGAATGGAAGTGCGTCGAATAATCTTTGAGGCTTTTAACTCCTATTTAGTGATTGATCCTGGAATGGGTGGAAGTTTACGATTGCGGCTGTCTCAACGCCCGCCGAAATCTCACGAAGAGGAGCGTGGCTGGAATGATGAATCAATAAAATTTCATTCTGAGGCCCTTCCCATTGAACAAACCAGTGATGGTATAAAGGCATTCACGGGGATGATAACCGCAATTTTCGCTGGAGATCCTGCCGTCCTAATTATTGATGAGCCAGAAGCGTTTTTGCACCCACCTCTTTCTTATAAGCTGGGTAATGAAGTAGCCAAAGCAAGTCTTAAATCTGAAAAACGTTTGTTTGTTTCTACCCATAGCTCCAATTTTGTGATGGGCTGTATTCAATCCGGTGTTCCGGTGAATATTATCCGGCTTACTTATAGGGAGGGAGTTGCAACGGCAAGGTTGCTTCCGAATGAAGATATTCTTCGTCTCATGCGAAACCCACTTCTTAGGTCCACGGGGGTCCTAAGTGGATTGTTTTATGAGTCTGTGATAGTTGGTGAGGCAGACGCAGATAGGGCCTTCTATCAAGAAATTAATGAAAGACTATTACGATATAAACCGGAATGGGGAATTTCCAATTGCCTTTTCATCAATGCACAGAATAAACAAACGGTTAAAACTATTATTCAACCCCTCCGGGATTTGGGAATTCCAGCGGCTGGAATTGTAGATATTGATGTGCTTAAAGAGGGGGGATCCAATTGGACCTCTTTTTTAGAAGCTGCAGGTGTCCCTCCTATTGATTGTCTCTCTCTTTCTACTGGTCGAGCACAAGTCATGAATTGTTTTAAGGAAATAGGTAAAGATATGAAGCGTGAAGGGGGGATCCAATTGCTCGCACCCTCTGCTCGGGAAGCGGCTGAGAATCTATTAGGAAAGTTGGTTGAGTATGGATTATTTGTAATACCGAATGGTGAGCTTGAGACTTGGTTGAAATCCTTAAATGTTTCTGGGAAAGGGCCGAATTGGTTAATTGCTATATTCGAAAAAATTGGCGAAAATCCAGAGGATGGGTCTTACCTCAAACCCAGTGAGGGGGATGTTTGGGAATTCTTGCGAAAAATAAAAAGTTGGATGAACGATCCGAATCGTAAAGGTATCCCGACATAGCCTCTATTTGGGTTGAAAATTTTGGAGGCAAGGTGGTCCTTTTTCTTGTCCGATCTTTGCAATATTTAACCAGCGTCTAATCTGAAAATGTGCTCTTTTTGTGCTCAACGCTGCCACTTTCCAGCCTATTTTGGCCTATTCTGGTCAAAGTTAAGAAATAGCTGAAACCCCTGCTGTAATTGGTTAGAATGAGGTGGAGTAGGAGAGAAGAATGTGATCGTTTTGCATTCCTAAAAAACCGCGGGCCGCACGTTCAATTCGTGTCGGGGGCACCAATTTTTCAACGACTTACGCACGAACGAGATTGGTGAAAAAATATTGTTTACTTCTATTGATTTGCCGCCTCTAACTTTTGATAAAGATGCTGAAGGCTACAGGGAGTTTGCTCAACATATTAGGGGAAATTCTGCTCATTCCGGGGGATCATCCGATATTCTCGTCGATCAGCAGCAATCGAGGGCTAATGAAGTCAGATGTATATTCTTAAAAAAAGACCTGAAAAAATGCTTGGGGTGAGAAAGGCACGTTTTTTGAGGGCACAGCCTTTAGAATAGATATGCTTAGGCAAAGACCAATCGGCCTTTTGGTCGTGGAATAGCGCGTCCCATCTCTTTTGCGGTTTCTATCCATTCCTGGATCACAATTTCCACCTTGCTTAAGGCTTCTTGGTATGTGGGGCCTTCAGCAGCACACCCAGCTAACTCGGGGACTTCCGCGATAAAGGCTTCATCTGCCTGACTCCAATAGATGATAATTTCATATTTCGGCATCGACGGGCCCTCCTAATTGATACTTGATGAGAACAAGACGAACTTGTTTTACCTGATAGGGTTTGGCTTGTGACCCTTTGGGTTGAAGGTTGAGGATTTCTTCGACATGTTCCTTGCTGAAAATATGCTGAGATCCCTTGATGCGTTCGTTAAATTGAAGGTGAAGTAATAGATTCCGCAAACCTTCAAATGAAATATGGGTATCCGAGGTTCCTCGTAAAATTTGCAGCAGCAGTTTTTCGTATTTTGACATTATAACAGTGTGTATTCCTAACTCTATCGCTCACTCAGGAGTCTAGGGAACTTCTTCGTCAAGAGGCAAGAGGATCGAATGAGAAAAGTAACAAGTATTGCTGGGGGCATATTCCATTGCCCATGCTTAGCAATTCTGACAGTGACCGAGTGAGTTACCTCCTCACGTTAATCAGTGCGGAAATCATCGGCATTTATGCCAAATGGACGGAAAAGAGTACGAGATCACAGGACGTCACCTACACGGTTCACCATTCCGGCGTGGTGAATCAGCAGCAGCTCAGTGGTGGTTGGCATCATCTCGGAGCCTTTGCGATGGCTCGATGGCAGAATCACAGCGTCGAAGTGTATGGCGCGTTAGAAGGGGAGACGCCGCTGACGCCATGCGGTTTGTGTCCTCTGGGGTCAGTGGCCCGGTATCTCGTATGTTCATGCCGATAACATTTCCGGTTTTTGCCACGGTTCGAGGGTGCTACGAGAAACGCACGAACCTATAGGAGCAACTAAATTCCCTTGTCCCTATTGGGTGTTTCGTGTACCGTATGCGCTGATGTTGTTTCCCCTGGCACCTAGAACCTTCTTCCTAGACCGCGGGCCGCACGTTCAATTCGTGTCGGGGGCACCAATTTTCTTCCAAAGCACCAATTTCCAAGAAATTGAAAACTCTCACTGTATGAGTTTCGTGGCAGATTCCTATGTTCTCATAATCAGATTTGAAGCCACCCCGACAGAAGATTGACTCCAGTTCAATGTCCGATTCCACCTTTTCTATGCATGAATCGAAGGAAGAAAAAACTTCTCGGCCTCCGAGCCGTGCGTATATTAAAGATTTTCTTGACGTAGTGTGTCGGCGAAAATGGCTTATTCTTAGTTTTGTTGTATTGGGGATGCTCGTTGGAGGATGGCTGGCCTGGATCAATCAAGATGTGTACCGCTCGACTACTGTCATCGTCGTGGAGCAAGTGCAGAATCAGGAGAGATCTGATCCCACTGTAGGTGGGAATGCTCTCAATGATTCTGTTTTTGCGCGTAATCGGCAGGTGCTGAGTCGTACGAATCTTCAAAGGGTGATTGATCAATTTCATTTGTCACCAGACATTGTCAAAAGGCATGGGTATGAATCGGCGATTGAGAGCCTACGAAAGAATATCAATATTGACGCGAAGGTACACAGAGGATCAATCGAAGCTTTGGCCATTTCTTTTTCGCACCATGATCCAACAATGGCGATGAAGGTGACTGCGACCCTGGCCGCTCAATATATTCATGAAAATATTGGACAACCCGACCTCACGCTTGAAGCAGCCAATGAATTTGTAGACCAGGAACTGGTATTGGCAAAAAAGGCATTAGAGGAGAAAGCCACGGAACTGTCGGAATACAATAGAAGATTTTTGCGAGAATTGCCGGAGCAATTAGAGGGGAATCTTCGCGCACTTGATCGGCTACAGCTCGACCAAATACGAGTGCAAGGAGCACTTCAAAGTCTTTATTCCCGAATGGTCTTGGCGGAAAAAGCTATTAGCCTCAATAAACCCGATTCCTCTGATTTCCAAGCGCGGACAAATCGCACTGGGGTGAATCCATCGGCGTTGGAATTGTCTCAGGCAAAGCAAACATTAGAACGGATGACAAGTGAGTCTATTGAAGACGAGGCGGGCATCATTTTCTTGAAACGTCAAATTGAGAAACTTGAAGCCGCGCAGTTGCAGCAACTGAGCCGAGATTCCGATTCGCCGGATGCGAATTCTGATCCCTATTTAGTCGAGCTCAGAAATGAACAGCATGATTTAAAAATCCAAATGGACCAACTCGAGTCTCAACTGAAAAAAACGACTGCTGCCATGGCTGCGGTTGAGAGACGCATTCAACGGACCCCAGAGCGGGAGCAAGGGCTACTAGTACTTGAGCGCCAATATGACCTTTTCAAAGAGCATTACCAGCATCTTCAACAAAAGCGAATCGATATTCGCATGTCAGGAGATCTTGAAACGGTTCAAAAGTCACCTGAATTCCGCATTTTGGATCCTGCTAATTTACCCGTGCAAGCAGAAGGGATGTCGCGTGCATTTATGGCGGTTGGAGGGCTTGCAGGCGGTGCAGGAATGGGATTGGCTATGGCGGTACTTCTGGATTTCTTATTTCCAACTTTTCGACGGTCGAGCGATGTCGCGGTGTTGCTGGGGTTTCCTTTGCTCGCGACGATTCCCAGATTCCAAATGGCTTATGGAAAGCCCATGACTCTGTTATCGGTTGAAGAATTATCACCGAGGGTGAATGGAAAAGCGAACAATCCTGTTGCAGAAGATTATGTGGATATACCAGGAATGGCAAAAGGAAAGTCCGTCTTCCATGGCCGGTCTGCACCGAATCGTACATTTTCGCCACAATTCAATTTAGTGTCAAAATGGCGGCCGCAATCTCTCGTTGCCGAACAATTTCGTGTGGCGGCCACTCGGTTGGACCTTTTGGGCGATCGCTCCATGGGGAATGTTGTGTTGGTGTCGAGTGCTATGAAAGGAGAAGGTAAAACGTCAACGGCGACAAATCTGGCCTATACCTTGGCCCGAGATCTTGACGAGCCCATTCTTCTGATAGATTGTGATTTTAAATGTCCCAATTTACACAATGTTTTGGCCATAGATCCTTATCCTGGTGTCGCGGATTATCTGGCCGGGCAGGTTTCCTTAGAGTCGTGTTTTCAGCAATACCATGATTTGTCATTGTGGTGCTTGCCGGTCGGAGATGTAGAGACATGCCCGGTCTTTTTATCAAAACTACGATATCTTTCTACCCTCATTGAGTCTATCCGCTCACGATACCGTTTTATTATTTTGGACGGCCCACCCATTTTCCCTCTTGCAGATATCAATGTGTTAAGCGGACTGGCTGACATTATATTAATGGTAGTTCGTTCTGGTGTGACGCCTCAAGATGTTGTGCAAAAGGCGACAGAAATGCTTCATACTCCAAGTACAATGAGAATAATCCTGACGGATGCCTGGCCCCAGGGTATCCCTCAATACGTGGGGCACAGGTACTCAAAGTCGTCGGCACTTCTCAGGCTAGGATGATTGAGAAGCTTGTATTTAACGTGTCAGTGTCATTCCAACTGTTTGTTGGAGCGGATCAGCTTCGCTAGCATCTTGGCTTGATTCCACCCTCCAAAGTACAATAATCACACATACGCAGTATGGATCACCGACCCGCGAATCACGACAACACATTCACGTTCCACTGAAAACTGGGAAAAGCCGAATGCCGATGGCCAAGGTGCTCGGCGTGCAAAAACCCACGGTCATTCCAGAAGTCCGTCGCAAATGCAGCAACGACTGGAATCGGTCTCTCCAGCCCACAATTTTCTTCCTGGCACTCCATGCCGATTGGGAGGGGAGCGTGAAGGAAACACTGATAGGCGGTTCCAACTATTCTTCTCTCAAGCTCAAGCCCTCACCGACATGCGTGAGAACGGGCTTGCCACCGAGATTGGCGCCCTTCATCACTCTGCCCGAGAAAGACGCTCGGCTTTCGCATGTTTCATAAGGTATTCTTTGGCCATATCACGCAGTCACGGTTACACTTCCCAGGTGAATCGGGGATCCTTTTCTAAGAGGGAATGGTTTAATATTCCATGGTAGGCCATTCATGATTCATTTTTAACGATGCTTTCCCGACTCTCAATATTCTGGCGGCTGGCTTTGGGGTATGTGACCATTCTAGCCCTGGTCTTAGGAGTGAACCTCTATATCCTGAATCAATTCCGGACGATTACTGGATTGAGCGCCGAGCTGGCCACGCATCATTTCCCAGCGGTAGAAACGGCGAAGCGGTTAATCACCAGCCTGTATGCTCAATTAAAAAGTGATAAACAATACTTGGTGTTGCGTGACACGACTCTTTTGAAGGACTTTTTGCAGGAAGCCGAAAATTTTCGGAAAACCTTAAAGGCCCTAGAAGAACAAGAACAAGTGAAATCCACGCGGGAGGCCCTACAAAAGGTGAAGGCCCATCACGAAGAATTCCATACGCTGTTCTTGAACGTTGGAGTTGAGCAGGCCGATCGGTCTTCAATGGCCGTGGCGAATTATGAACGGAACCGAGACAGGCTTATTGATGCCATGGCCCAAGCCATTAATGCCTATATCACCTCTCAAGAAGCCAGTGTTGGAGCCATTCTTCGGAATTCCCATGTCCGCTCGGTTCAGGCCCAAGAGCTTACCCAACAATTGCTGATGATGGCCCTTGTCTTGGGCCTTGGCTTGGCCGGGATTGCCAGCTATAGTATTCTCCGCCCCCTTCGACGGGTCAAGGCCCAAATCCGTCGTATAGGACAGGGTCAATTCGGGGGGACGATTTCGCAGAAGGTCCCTCAAGAATTGCGAGACCTGGTGGATCAGGTCAATTGGATGGGGGAAAAACTCAAAAAGCTTGATGAGATGAAATCCGAATTCCTGGCAAATATTTCGCATGAATTACGGACTCCCCTCGCGTCTATCCGTGAAGGTTCGCAATTGCTCCTCGATGGCATTCCTGGAGAATTGACTAAAGATCAACGAGAAACTCTTTTGATCATTTCGGACAGTAGTCAACGACTCAATCAGTTAATCGGCAATCTTTTGGATCTTTCCAGGATGGAAGCGGATATGGTGGCCTATAATGTTCTTCCAGTGGATTTGAATCGTTTGGCGATTCGATCTACTGAGAAAGTCAGATTTTTAGCCGATCGAAAAAATATTCACATAGACCTGGATTTAGTTTCGGAAAAGATCAAAATTCAAGAAATCGATGGTCAGAGGATGGAACAAGTCTTCGAAAACCTTCTGTCTAATGCGATTAAATTTAGTCCGAATGGGGCCACGATATCTATGCGATCGATGCCCCATTCCGACATGAAGGGTATTCATTTTATCGTCGAAGATACCGGGCCTGGTATCCATCAAGAAGATTTGCCACATGTATTCGAACGGTTTTATCAAGGGAAAACTCCAGAAGGACGTGCCTATGTGGGGAGTGGAATTGGGTTAGCCTTGGCAAAACGCGTCATTGAAGATCATGGGGGGACCATTTGGGCTGAAAGTATGTTGGGCAAAGGGACGGCATTACATTTCATCCTCTCTCCAAGGAAGCCGGCAAAGATCACTCATTGATTTCAAATTATATGGACATGCTTCAAAGTGGAAGGTTTCAAGAATTTCACGCGATTGCGGTTACCCTCTTACTACTCGCTTCCTCCTCTTGCACTGGGACTCATTGGAATGCTGATCGGCCTGTTCAACTGCATACGGTTTCTTCGAGTAATCTGGCCCTCGTTTTGGATCCGGAAGCAGAAGATATACCATATTTTAGGGCTATTGCCGAAGAACAAGAGAAGCAACTGGGGGTTTGCAAAGATAATGATACCTGTCGGGGTGCCCACTTTCTCCGGGGCTTGGCCGCCCTATATGAAAATCGTGAATTGGCCGCCCTGCATTTTCGAAAAGTCGTGGCTTTACGCCCCAATGGCACATTAGCCGGAGAGAGTCGTTTTTGGTTATGGTTTTTAGACGTCATGAATACTCCAAATAGTGCAGGCCTAACGTCGCACGAACTCATTAAGCGATTGACGCGTGAAGTGGTTGATAAGGAACTCTCGATTCATGAGCTGAGTGGGAAAATAGATGCTGCCTCGGTCGATAGTCTGAACAAGGAGGTCGCCGACAAGGATGAGCTGAGCAAGAAATTGAACCAGGCGATGGCGACGTTAACTAAGCAACTTGAACAGGTCAAAAAAGAACAAGTGATGCGTCATGAAGCTCAACTGGCCCTGAAGGCCAGTGAGAAAAAAGTAGAAGAGTTAACCAATCAATTGGAAGCGTTGCGGCGGATTGATCAGGAAATTCGAGAAAAAGTTCCTCCAACCCGTCCCTCTGAAAAAATGACTCCGAGTCCAGAAGTTGTCCCACCAGTTGAGAGCAATGGGCCTGTTTCTCAAAAAAACAAACCCTAAAGGAACCACATGTCTGACGAACGAATTCTTGTTGTTGACGACGATCCGAGTTTATTGACCTTACTCAAAATGCGACTCCATTCCATGGGATTTGCTGTGACCGCTTGTGGGACGGGTGAAGACGCGCTGAGCTGTGCCCAGGAAGATCCCTATGATTTTGCCATTCTTGATCTTCGGTTGCCTGATGCTGATGGCTTGGATTTGATGGAAGAGTTACATCAACATCAGACCAACCTGCCTGTGCTCATTCTGACAGCCCACGGGTGCATTCCTAATGCCGTGCAAGCCATGAAGAAGGGTGCGTATGGTTATTTAACCAAACCATTTGATGATAAAGAATTACGGGAAAGTATTGATAAAGCGCTAACCACCAAGCGAATGAGTGAAGAAATTCATCGCCTGCAATTACTGGTGAACGAATTATACGGATTAGACAATGTGGTTGCCCGCAGCCCACAGATGCATGCAGTGCTCCAACAAGTGGCCCGTGTGGCAAAAACCGATACGACGATCTGTATTTCTGGGGAAACGGGGACCGGAAAAGAAGTGATTGCCCGTGTCGTGCATTGTAATAGCCCAAGAGCCTCAAAGGCCTTTATGGCCGTAAATTGTGCAGCCATTCCCGAGACCCTTTTTGAAAGTGAATTATTCGGCCACATGAAGGGGTCTTTTACCGGTGCTCATCAAAATAAACGCGGCTTAATCCATAGTGCGGATAAGGGTACCCTCTTTTTGGATGAAATTGGGGAAATGCCCCTCTCGCTCCAAGGCAAGCTTCTTCGTGCTATTCAAAATCGTGAAGTATTACCTCTAGGAGGGCAGGTTCCTATCAAAGTTGATGTCAGGATTCTAGCGGCAACAAATAAAGATCTGGAGCAAGCCGTTCGAGAAGGCCGGTTCCGTGAAGATCTCTACTATCGTATTCAAGTGGTTCCCCTCCATCTGCCCCCTTTACGGGAGCGGCGTGAGGATATTCCCGCTCTTGCACAGTTTTTCCTGAAACGCCATGCCGAACATCATCACAAAGTGCTTAAAGGGTTTTCCCCCGAGGCAATGCAAAGTTTGGTGACATTTTCCTGGCCTGGAAATGTTCGAGAATTGGAAAATTTGATTGAACGGGCGGTTGTCATGTCGCCTCAAGAGACGATTACCGCAGAATTTCTTGCGCTTTCTCCTCAGGAGGCAACCCAACCTGGGAGCTTACAGCCATTAACCGAAGCGAAAGAAGCCTTTGAGCGTGGTTATCTTAAGGACCTCTTGGGAGCGACACAGGGCAACATCTCCCGGGCGTCCCAGATTGCAGGCCGGTATCGAGCAGATTTTTACAAACTACTCAAAAAATACGGTCTCCATCCGTCTGACAAACCCACTGATCTTCCTCCGCGTATTTCCCGGTCAGACTGTAACTAGGATTTCTCCTCATCCAGAAAATTTAACCCAGCCCCAAGGGACCGCAGTCCTGTTAATTTTTTAAAGAGAAGCTCCTTATCCGCTGCTCCCATAAGAAGGTGCAGCTCTGGGCCTCTAATATTTTTGAGGCTCGCCTCTGAAAATCCTACCGGTTGAATTTCCCAGCCCTGGTATTTTCTTCCTGAAATGCGGTTGCGCTCCATAGCCATATTTGTCACAGGAATGAGCTATTCACCTTTAGTTCCTTATGTAACTTTCCGAATACAAATGGCTATTGGGTATTTTTCATCATAAGGCTAACCTTTTCCTCTTTTCTGCGAATTCGGACATTTCCTTGGCAGGCTGAGGGGAGTTTTTCCTGGAGTGGCCAAAGATGGTTGTTCCACCCTTATAGGTTGTAGGCAGACCTTTTACTCGGACAGGAGGGTTATCCTTGGTGCGTAAAATCAAAGAGACGATAAGCAGAGTGTTCTTTTTGATAAAGCCAGAACTGTGAATGAGGACTGGTCAGTGAATTCTCGATCATGTGGAATTGGGTGGAAGGCCATGTCACCATTGGTTTCTCCGGCAAAGTATGATTATCGACAGAAATGGCTAGAAATTACTGAAATTTTTTCAGACTGTCACGATATTCAAGAAATTTATGATCGATATCTGAAGTGGCTAAGTCGAACATTTAGCGTTCCTCGGATTACCATTTGGAGAAGGTTTAATGCTGATGGGCGATTCCATCAGATTCGAACCCTCACTCCTGAAGTTGTGCCTCCACCGATTGTAGGCACCCATTCTTTGGTTCAAAACATTCTTGCGAAGAAAGGCCCATTTAGGATTACTGGAGAAAGCAATGAAGACGATGGATTTATTGAACTTTATCAACATACGCAGGCCCATATCTGCGTGCCTCTGATTACAACGCAGGATGGCCTCCTTGGTTTTTGCACGTTAAGCGAGGAGCTAGATGATCGAATCTTTGATCATGATGATTTTGACCTACTGCGCGTGATTGCCCATCATGTCACCATGTTAATCCTTCAGGTTCAATTGGTCGAGGAATGGAGTGTGCGAGCCAAATGGGAAGCGATACACAAGTTTTCCGGATTTTACCTCCACGATTTAAAAAACTTGGCATCTAGTTTATCAATGGTGGTCCAAAACTCCGAAAAATACGGACATGATCGAGACTTCCAGGAATCAGCGATGCGAATCGTTCGCAATACCTCTCAACGTATTATAGATCTCATGGCCAAACTAGCCGATGATTCAAAAGATTTCAATACCGATCGGGCGAGGAACGTCCAGTCGGTCGACATGAATACATTGATTGCTGAAACCGTGGAAGAACTTGGTGGAGATGGATGTAGGACCATCTTTTGTTTTGGAGAAAACCTTCCCGCCATTCACGTCACAGTCGAACCATTAAAACAGGTGTTGTTGAATGTGATTCTGAATGCGCGTCAGGCTATGGATGGACAAGGTACGATTCATATTTTGACAACATCTAATGGGCTGGATCTAAAAGTGGAAATTGTGGATGAAGGACCTGGAATCCCAGTAGATCGATTGGAAAATTTGTTCCAACCTTTTAAAAGTTCAAAGAAGACTGGGCTGGGGGTTGGCCTGTTCCAATGCAAACAAATGGTTGAAGATAATCATGGGAAGATTCACATTGAAAGCCAGGAAGGGCATGGAACCAAAGTTATCCTTATTTTTCCCGTTAAAACGGTCGATACTTAAGGGAATAGGGGAATGTGAGATTATCAAACGTCTGTAATCATCAATCTTGAGAATGCCATGACAAAATTAGAGATCCAACAAAATTCTACCTTACCTCCCGCCCTTCTCCTGATCGATGATAGCCAGGAAATTCGTGAACAAATGCAATGGGGGTTGAAGCCATTTTATACGATATTTGAGGCGGATAATCGAGAGAAAGCGGTGGACATTCTTCGGAAGGAAGGGATGGTCTTGGTCACGTTGGATCTGGGCTTGCCTCCGGATGCGAACGGGCCTTCGGAAGGCTTAAGTGCTTTGGAGGAACTCATTGAGGTGAATCCTTTGGTCAAGGTGGTCGTCATCACGGGCAATCAGGATCGTGCGAATGCGTTAAAGGCTGTTCAGTTAGGCGCGTATGATTTTATGGACAAGCCCGTAGATTTGGATGTGTTGAAGACCGTCCTTCAACGGGCAGGGTATTTGACTGGTCTTGAGAAAGAAAATCAAAAATTATTAGAGCGTGAAAAAACACGCGTGTTGCCGGATATGATTGGGACCAGTCCGGTTATGGCCAAAGTCTTCGATACCATTCGACGTGTCGCTGGATCCGATATTTCTGTGTTGATTGTCGGCGAGAGTGGAACGGGAAAAGAGCTGGTGGCTAAAGCCATTCATAAACAAAGTCATCGGAAAGATGGTCCATTTATCGCGATCAATTGTGGAGCGATTCCTGAGACACTCTTGGAAAGCGAGCTGTTCGGGCATGAAAAGGGGGCATTTACCGGTGCGCATATGCAACGTCCAGGGAGAATCGAGTCGGCAGAAGGAGGGACCCTCTTTCTCGATGAAATTGGAGAAATTTCTCCAGCCTTGCAGGTAAAATTACTTCGTGTCTTACAAGAACGGACGATCGAACGTGTGGGTGGCCGTGTAGAAATCCCTGTTGATACTCGTGTCTTAGCGGCGACCAATATGGATTTACAGTTAGCCATGAAAGATGGCCGTTTTCGCGAGGACCTCTATTATCGATTGAATACGGTCACGATTCCTGTTCCGCCTTTGCGGGAACGTGGAGCCGATATTACTATGTTGGCCAAAGTGCTGCTCCAGCGTTTTGGGGACGAAGCCAAAAAGAAAATTTCAGGATTTTCTCGAGAGGCTCTGCTGTCGCTTGAGCAGTATCACTGGCCTGGAAATGTTCGGGAGTTAGAAAATCGAATTCGTCGAGCGGTAACGCTGACGGATAATCTCCGAATTGCCCCAGGGGATTTAGATTTGGAAGAACCAAAAGATGTTCAAGCTGGGCCGACGTTAAAGGCGGCTCGAGATGCGGTAGAAAAACGCGTGATTGAGCAAACCCTTGGTCAAACAGGTGGAAATATTACCAAAGCGGCCCTTATTTTAGAGGTGAGCCGTCCTACCCTTCATGACCTGATTTCTCGCCACGATATTAAAAAGTAAAACAGCCCCATTGGCGATGCAGTTGAAATACTGCTTGGTGATTACGATCGGTATGACGCGTTAATCTTGACGTAATCGTATGTCAAATCAGTGGTCCACTGCGTGGATGTTCCTGTCCCCATTCCCAATGCGATGGAAATGATGAACGAGCGTTGTTTCATGATTTTTCGCACCTGCTGCTCAACCCTTGGACCTAAGCCGCTTCCGTCTTTCACGATGGTGATCTGATTAAATGCGATCACAATGCGATCGGGGCGAAGCGGATATCCAGCGCGTCCGAGTGCGGCAATGATACGCCCCCAATTGGGGTCCGCTCCAAAAATAGCGGTTTTCACTAAGGGGGACGTGGCCAGTGTGTGGGCAAACTGACGGGCGGCTTTGTGGCTGGCGGCTTCAGTTACCTGGATCTCAATGATTTTGGTGGCGCCTTCTCCATCGTGGCAAATTTCTATGGCCAAATAGTGACAGACCTCATGTAGAAGTTTTTGGAATTGTGTATGCGCTGTTCCCGTAGGTGGGATTGGTCTGTTCCCAGCCATACCGTTTGCGAGACAAAGAACCGTATCATTCGTGCTTGTTTCGCCATCGACTGAAATGCAATTGAAGGTCTGGTCAACAACCGTACGTAGCAGTTTTTGTAGTGTTTTTTGGTCAATGACCGCATCTGTGGTGAGATAGGCCAGCATGGTGGCCATATCAGGGTGGATCATTCCAGACCCCTTAGCCATCCCGCCGATCGTCACGACTTTTCCACCAATACGTTGTTGGACCGCGATGGTTTTGGGTCGCGTATCTGTCGTCATAATGGCCTGAGCGGCATCTCGGTACCCAGTTTTTTTGAGCTGTGCGGCCAGTATGGGAATCCCTTTTCTCAAAGCAGGCATGGGAAGGGGGACCCCAATGACACCTGTAGAGCCCACGAACACACGGTGCTTTGGGATGGCCAATTGGGCGGCAACCAGATGAACCGTTTCTCGAGCATCCTCAAGTCCATTTGTTCCCGTAAACGCATTGGCGCTTCCACTGTTAATGATGAGGGCTTGTCCCACTCCTTTTTTCAAGTGTTGGCGATCGAGGACGACGGGGGCTGCGGGAATGGTGCTTTTGGTAAAGACCCCGGCAATAGGACCCGGGATTTCTGAAGCCACCAGAGCCAGATCCAGTTGTCCCGCCCGTTTAATCCCTGCGTGGATTCCTGACGCGAGAAATCCCTTTGGTGCGGTAATTCCGCCAGTTAATCGTTTTGACATGTCTATCCCTGGTCCGCTGAGTTGGTCGGTGGTGAAGGTGTTAGGGAAAGAGTCCTGGACTCGTTAATCCCAAGGTTTCCGGAAATCCTACCATGAGATTCATGCATTGAATGGCTTGCCCTGCAGCCCCTTTGACAAGATTGTCGATGGCTCCGCTGCTAATGATAAGGCCCGTTCGAGGGTCAAAGGTGCTGCTCAAGTCACAGAAGTTCGCCCCTCGTAGATTTCGAGGATTGACGGCCTCCGCCTGAGGAAATACCCGAATAAACGGTTCATCTTGATAGAAACGGTGGTAAATATCTGTAAGGTCAGAACTTTCGGCGTTTGATCGAAGTCTGGCATAGGCCGTACTCAGAATTCCTCGATTGATTGGGATTAAGTGTGGAGTAAACATTAACGATATGGGAGGAGATGTAATGTTTTCAGAAGAGGAGTGGAGATGGTTGAGCCCCTGCTCAATCTCCGGCAAATGCCTGTGAGTGGCGATTTTATAGGCGTGAATGGCTTCATTAGCTTCTGGGAAGTGAAAGCCCTGTGATGGTGTGCGCCCAGCACCAGACACTCCAGATTTTGCATCAATGATAATGGAATGGGGTTCAATGAGGTGTTGGGCAACGAAAGGAGCCAGTTGCAAAATGGCGACTGTTGGGTAGCACCCGGGAACGGCTACAAACTGGCTCTGACGAATGGCTGCGCGGTGCAATTCAGGCAATCCATAGACCGCGTCTTTTAAGAGGTCCGGATGTGGGTGAGTGGTTTGGTACCATTGTTCGTAGACTTGAGGGTCTTTGAGACGGTAATCAGCGCTCAAATCGATGACCAGTTTTTTGTGAGAAAGAAATTCAGCAACAGGCGCCAGCGACTGGGTGTGCGGCAAGGCGAGAAAAACCAGATCGACCTCTTTGGCGATTGATGGAATAGCAAGCGGTGATAACTGCACATCGATTGTTTTGGTGAGATTTGGCAGGAGAGCAGAAACGGAGAGTCCCTCCGATTTACTTGAAGCCACAACCTGCGTAATGTTCACCTGAGGGTGGAGACCGAGCAGGCGGAGTAATTCTCCTCCCGTATACCCACTTGCGCCAATGACCGCGATACGAAGTTTATCCTTCATCAATGCCTCACACAGATTAGAGTGCGTCTCACATCAACTTGTTGTAAGGTCGAGTTATTCCCGAAGTACCGCAAAAGGTGTATTCTCGTCAATAATATGGGAATAATATTTAAGTCTGCATTGGCTCTGACATGAAAAAAGGGGAGGTTCCAGAGAACCTCCCCTTCGTACCCGATTATGAGCGTTGTTCTGTGGAGCAAAAGATTTAACGCTTGGAGTATTGGAACTTAGCCCTGGCTCCTTTTTGCCCATATTTCTTACGTTCCTTCACACGAGAATCCCGTGTCAGCAGACCCTGTTTTTTGAGAGGGTCCCGTAAAGAAGATGTATGGAGAGCTAAGGCTTTGGCGATGGCATGACGAAGGGCTCCAGCTTGTCCTGAGATTCCACCGCCAGAGAGGGTGGCCTTCACATTAAATTGCCCTTCGGTTTTGGTCACTTCAAATGGTGTTTGAACTTGGATTTGGTGAGTTAACCTTGGGAAGTAATCCTCCAAGGTCCGGGTATTAATCTGCATGGAACCCTGACCGGGTTCGATCCAGGCCCGGGCAATGGCATATTTTTTTTTACCAGTGGCGTATTGAATGGTGTCCACCATAATCTCGTTATTTCTCCTTCTTACGCTAAAGAGTGACGGAACGTATCTTCAAGGGCCTAAAGGGCCAGTGGGGTTGGATTTTGGGCTTGGTGTGTGTGCTCGGCTCCACTATAAATCCGAAGCTTTTTGGCCATCTGCTTCCCTAGTGTACATTTGGGCAGCATCCCTCGAATGGCTTTGGACAATATTTCTGTGGGTTTTTTTGCATGAAGATGCTCAGCCGTAATGGCTTTGAGCCCACCAGGGTACCCAGTGTGGTGATAATAGATTTTGTCTTTGAATTTAGTTCGGGTAAATTGAACCTGGCTAGAATTGATAATCACGACATGATCACCAGTATCGACATTCGGTGTGAAAGTCGGCTTATGCTTTCCTCGTAGAATGGAGGCCACTTGGGTGGCAAGACGGCCTACTGTTTTCCCTTTGGCATCAACGAGAAGCCATTTTCGTTCAACCTCCAGGGGTTTAGCTTGAAATGATTTCATGAGAACTAGATTTCCTTTCCGACGGTCAATTAATTCATCGCGGCAACAGGTTAGGCTTCCGGTTGCTCAGATCCCTTTTGATCCAGCTTGGAAAGCCACGTGTCGAGGTCCTCTCCACCGCGTCGTTCGAGTACTTCAGGGGTGACATAAATAGGGCATTGGCAGCGAACCGCCAAGGCAATCGCATCGCTGGGTCGTGAGTCCACAGATTTCTCTAAGCCATCTTTGGACAAAAATAAGGTCGAAAAATAGGTGTTATTTTTGACTTCAGTAATGACGACTTTGTTGAGGGTAAATCCAAGGTGCGAGGCAAAGCTACAGATCAAATCATGGCTCATGGGTCTTGGAGGAATGACATTCTCAAGGGCCAGCCGGATAGAAGTGCCCTCAGCCGTTCCGACCCAAATGGGTAGTACCTCAGAGTTTTGTTCATCCCGGAGGACAACAATCTGGGTGTCGGTGTTAGGGTCAACTAACACGCCATGAACTTTTAATGGTATAAGGGTGTTGGTTTCGGCCATCACGGGCAAGCTCTCTGGAAGATCGTGAATAGAGGTACCATCAGATATTTGTGCAAGTTACGCATCAGATTTTCCAAAATCTTCAGGCTTGAGATTTTCCAACCATCGTTCCAATTCTTCAGAATTCTGTTTGTGTAAGACCTCGCCAGAAGCAAAAATGGGAGCGTCCGTACGGAGTGCGACGGCAATCGCATCGCTAGGACGTGAATCTACAGTGAATTCTGAATCCCCAAACAGGAGATGGATTTTTGCAAAATACGTATTTTCCTTCAAGTCGGTTATGACGGTACTGATAACTTTGGCATCCATATTATCTAACAGCGTTTTCATGAGATCATGAGTCATCGGCCGGGGAGGCGAAATTTTCTCAAGCGCGAAGCTAATGGCACTTGCCTCTGATTTTCCTACCCAGATGGGAAGCATGTCTGAATGCTGTTCATCACGCAGGATGACAATATAGGCATTGTTATAGGGGTCAAAGAGGAGCCCCCGTACATTCATTTGGTTTAACATGGGGAAATCATTTCAGGTAATACAAATTACCTATAACATTCAATCTTGAAAAGTAGCATCAACTTTGGTGATTAGTCAACGAAAAGAAAGCGTTGTCTCCTCTGAACCCATTATCTTTGGGCAGGGATACCATTGCATAGACCCAGTATACACCAAAAGAGGAGACAAGAGGAAAAGGCACAGGCACGGCTACACCACAATCTTTTAGCCTGCTGAGGAAGCCAGATATTTCATGTCTTTCACAATTCTCTCGTCATATTAATCTTGGATCTTTAACCGTCGTGTCACTGCATCCTTAATCCAGTTAGCAGCCTGATTGGGAGGGAGAAGGACCTTTTCTCCGGTTTTGCGATCTTTAATTTCAATCGTGTTACTGACCAGACCTTTATCTCCAATAATAATGTGGTAGGGCGTGCCAATCATATCGGCATCGTTAAATTTGACGCCGCCTCGTTCGTTTCGGTCATCTAACAATACTTCGATGTTTTGCTGCATGAGTTCGTCATAGAGGTGTTCAGATGCCAGGCGGACAGCCTCAGAAGCGGTTACCGGAAGGATTTGAGCCTGAAAGGGAGCGATAGGCATGGGCCAGCAGATCCCCTTTTCATCATGGTTTTGCTCAACTGCCGCCGCTGCGGTCCTCCCAATTCCAATTCCGTAACATCCCATGATTGCCGGGTGACTCTGCCCGTCGGCATCAAGATATGTTGCCCCCATCATTTCACTATATTTGGTCCCCAACATAAAGACATGGCCGACTTCTATGCCCCGTAAGGTTTGCAGTGGACTGCCACTTTTCGGAGAGGGGTCTCCTGCTTGAGCCTGTCGAAAATCACCCCAATCCTGGACCGCAAAATCTCTGGGTGAGTTGACGTTGGTCACATGAACGTCTGTCTCGTTCCCGCCGACGATAAAGTTAGTCAAAGCACGAATGGCGTTGTCGGCTAATATACGCACGTGAGTAAGCCCGACTGGTCCCACGAATCCGATCGGGGCGGATGTGAGTTTTGCCACAAGTTCTGGTGATGCCAAGGTGAGGTCATGAAGGCCCAAGAACCGCTGGATTTTGATTTCGTTGGCTTGGTGATCCCCACGGATCAGCACTGCCGTGATCTCCTTGTCCCCGGTTTGGTACAACAGCGTTTTGACCACAAGACTGGCATCGATTTTGAGCAAGGCACAGAGTTCCTCGACTGACTTGGCATTTGGTGTCGTCACTTTTTCTAGCGGCTTGAGTTCTCCTTCTTTTGCGGGAGGCGGAGGAACGACTTCTGCGCGTTCCACATTCGCGGCATATTGGCTATCTGGGTCAAAGACAATGAGTTCTTCCCCGGTGTTGGCTAATACCATGAATTCATGCGAGGAAATACCACCGATAAGTCCGGTGTCAGCCTCGACAGGACGAAATTTCAAGCCCGTTCGTGAAAAAATACGGCAGTAAGCATCGTACATTTGTTGATAGTTGTGTTGCGCCCCGGCTTCGTCCTGATCGAAGCTATAGGCATCTTTCATGATGAATTCCCTCCCCCGCATGAGTCCAAACCGCGGACGAATCTCATCACGAAATTTGGTTTGAATTTGATAGAGGGTGAGGGGTAATTGTCGATATGACCGAACCTCTCGTCGAAATAAGTCGGTGACCACTTCCTCGTGCGTCGGTCCCAAACAAAAATCTCGGTCATGCCGGTCCTGTAATCGAACCAGTTCTTTCCCGTAAAAGTCCCAGCGCCCGGTTTCTTTCCACAATTCGGCAGGGGAGAGGATAGGCAGCAGGAGTTCTTGGGCGCCGGCCCGATTCATCTCCTCACGAACGATCGTTTCAATCTTTCGAATGACGCGCAGGCCTAGGGGGAGGTACGAATAGATGCCAGCAGCCACCTTTCTAATCATGCCGGATCGTAGCATCAAACGGTGACTGACCACTTCAGCTTCGCCGGGATCCTGTCGCATGGTGGGAATGAACGATCGTGAAAGTCGCATGGGTATCCTTATTTAACAGGGCCAAAGAACACGGTTTGCAGGAATCATGAACGGTATTGGATTTCAGGTGAGGAGGCGAGATCTATTGGAGCAGACGATTGATGTCATTCCAGAAGGCATATCCCATCAGACAGAATAAGACAAGGATCCCGGCTTGTTGGGCGATTTCTCTTGATCGTTCTCGTAAGGGGCGGCCTAGGATGGCCTCGCAAGCAAAAAAGAACAGGTGTCCTCCATCCAGAACGGGAATCGGCAATAAATTTAAAATGCCAAGATTAATGCTGAGAATGGCGATTAGCCACATGATCGCACCAAGGCCTTGTTCGGCATGTTCTCCAGAAACACTGGCGATCATGAGCGGCCCGCCAATATTTTTCGAAGAAATTTCTCCAGTCACGAGTTTGACGATTCCAACGACTGTGAGTTCGCACCAATCCCAGGTAGCCTTTATCCCGTCCCATGGGGCGAGATACCATGTGGAACTTCGTAATATCGTTCCTCGGCCTGAGAGTTGAATGCCGATTCGCCCGATAGACAAGGTCTCACCTTCGGGTGAGGTGGCTATTTGGGCTTCTGGAATAATTGAAACGGTGAGAGGCTCTCCGTTTCGCTCGATATGCATTTCGAGGGCGATTCCGGCATTTTTCTGAACAATGCCCGTCATCTGGGACCAGGTAACAATGGGCGTCTCGTTAATACGCACAATTCGATCATCAGGTTGAAGTCCGGCGGTTTTTGCTGGTGTATCAGGCATGACCTTTCCGACAACAGGCGGATGGTCTTCAATCCCGAGCAAATACAGAGGCGTTTCTTCCGGGTGAGTTTCATTGATTTGGGAGGTTGGCGTGACGATGAATGTTAACCTCCTGTCGTCTCGAATGACATCAAGCGTGATAGGGCGACCATGGGTTTTATCGAGAATCTGATACAGTTCCCCCAAGGTCGAGATTTCTTCTTCATTCACCCTCGTTATACGATCGCCAAGTGCCAAGCCGGAAAGTGCCGCAGGAGAGTCGGGAGTGATGGCTTCGATGACAGGGAGCATTTTTTCAATATTGGGGACAAAAAGTGGCGAGCCCATGGCCAGCATGACGGTGAAAATTACATAGCTGAGAATAAAGTTGAACCCTGGGCCTGCAGCCACAATGAGCATTTTGTGAGGAAGGGATTGGTGGAGGAAGGAGACCTTTTGATCCTCAGCAGAAATAGTTTCTGATCCTTCTTCGCCGAACATTTTCACGTAACCGCCGAGAGGAATGGCCGACACGACATATTCGGTGTCGCCGACTTGGCGTCCAACTAAACGTGGCCCAAAGCCTATGGAAAACTTCAG
This sequence comes from Nitrospirales bacterium, assembly GCA_040904705.1. GTDB lineage: Bacteria > Nitrospirota > Nitrospiria > Nitrospirales > UBA8639 > Nitrospira_E. Next base: position 22,122 of record JBBDSY010000058.1, read on the forward strand.
GACTTTGACGCCGACCCACCGGGCAGCAAGAAAATGTCCGTATTCATGAAATGTAACCAACACGCCCAAGACGATCAAAAACCACCACAGTTTTTGTCCGAAGATGAAAATAGCATCTGGGGAAAAAAGGGAAAAGGTATTCATTGGTCGGTTAGCTTCGACAAATCAAGGGAAATTATACCGGGGCCACACAGGTTTTCATAATGCCTTTGGCCGTTCGCCGGGCCCATTGGTCGACTTCCAGGGCGTCTTCAATCGTTGTTAAAGGGGTGTGTGAATAGGCGGCCATTGTTTCTTGAATCACTTTAGGAATATCCAAAAAGGCGATTTGGTTATTGAGAAATGCGTGAACAGCGATCTCATTGGCCGCATTGAGTGTTGCGGGAAGTCCAGCTCCGCCGGCCAGCGCGTCATAAGCCAATTGCAGACAAGGAAACTTTTCGGTGTCTGGAGGGAAAAACGTAAGTTTTCCTATTTTTCCTAAATCCAACAAGGGCGGGAGGAGGGGGACCCGCTCGGGATAGTTCATCGCATAGGAGATAGGCGTACGCATATCCGGGTGTCCTAATTGCGAGAGTACCGACCCATCACAATATTCTACCAAAGAATGAATAATGCTTTCCCGGTGAATCACGACATCAATTTGCGCGGGTGGGAGATCGAACAGCCACCGTGCTTCAATCACTTCAAGCCCTTTATTCATCAATGTCGCGGAATCAATGGTAATCTTGTCTCCCATTTTCCAATTCGGGTGTTTCAGGGCCTGCTCGAGCGTGACATGCTGCAGATCGGAGGTGGCCCAGTCCCAGAACGGGCCACCGGAAGCGGTCAGAACGACTCTCCGGATATCGATTTTTCGATGACCTTCCATGGATTGGAAAATCGCGCTATGCTCGCTATCAATGGGAAAAATCGTGACGCTATGTTTCTGAGCTTCATCTTGCATGAGCTGTCCAGCCATCACCATCGGTTCTTTATTCGCCAACGCCACCTGTCTGCCGGCTTGAATCGCGGAAAGTGTCGGTTTGAGGCCGGCACCGCCGACAATGGCCGAGATGACCAAATCACATTCTGCCAATCTCGCGACAGCGCAGAGTCCCTCCTCTCCCTCTAATACCTCAGTCTGACTGGTGTTGACCCGAGCCCGTAATCGTTTGGCGGCATCGGGGCAAGAAAGCGCCACAACTTTTGGTTGAAAGGCTCGAATCTGGTCTTCCAATATTTGATCGTTTGAGCCAGCGGCCAATCCGACCACTTGAAAACGATCTGGAAATTTCGATACGACATCTAATGTACTCGCTCCAATGGAGCCGGTTGACCCTAAAATGACGATGCGTTTCACGAAATAGCCGTCCTTCTTATCGACGTGGAGCTGCTAGGAAGTAGGTAGAGAAAACATGACATAGTAATACATCGCAGGTCCAGTGAATAGGAGACTATCCACACGATCAAGGACACCGCCATGACCAGGAATAATTGTGCCTGAATCTTTGACGCTCACGCTACGCTTGATGGCAGATTCGGCTAAATCCCCAATTGCGCCTAAAAGAGCGATGCCCCCACCGAGTATCATGCATTGGTCTAGGGAGAAAAATGGAACAAAGGTAAAGTGACTGATGATCCCTCCAATCACAGAAAATAGCACTCCACCTAGTAACCCTTCGATGGTTTTTTTGGGACTGAGTGTTGGCGCAAGAGGGTGCTTCCCCAAGGATTTCCCGATAAAAAATCCTCCGGTATCAGACAACCATGTGACGATGATGACAAAAAAGACCAAGGCCACTCCCTGTTCTAGATTTCGTAAAAGGGAGTAATGTCCCAATAAGAGCGCGACATATAGCACCCCAAAGATGTAGGCGGCCCAATCGGGAAGTTGCTGTTTCATGTCAACCGGAGAAAGACAAAACCCTGCCATGATAATAGTGACTATTCCGAGCAAAACCAACAGCAATATGTCAGGCAGCCCTTCACTCATGGCTATGAGGAGAAAGCCCGCCGCTAAGCATGAGAGGACTTTCGGGGATAGTGAACCGGTGTGTGAGAAATACAGGGATAAAAATTCCCAGAGTGCGAACAACGCGATTGCCCCAATTAATAGGGAAAAGAGCGAAGGAGGGGAGTATCGAATGCCCGCATATAATAACGGGATAAATACCAAAGCGGAATACAACCGGCGAGGATCCATAGTGGGGAGTTAGAAGGCGAACGATGAGTGAGCTGCTGCTGTCAATGATTGAGAATTGAAGGGGATCCGTGCGAATCGCTAGGAAGGTACGGTTTGGGTGACTCGGCCAAACCGGCGCTCGCGTTTTTGGTATTCCAAAAGAGCTAGCAAGGTTTCGCAACGACGAAAATCAGGCCAGAGCGTCCGGGTGAAATAGAGTTCCGTATAGGCAATTTGCCAAGGGAGAAAGTTGCTAATGCGGGTCTCGCCCGATGTGCGAATGAGTAAATCGGGATCCGGCAGTCCCCAGGTGCTGAGATGCTGCTCAAAGCGGGCTTCATCAATTTGATCAGGAGCCAGGGAGCCCATCTGAACTTCAAGCGCTAATTGTTGTACGGCGTCGATGATTTCGGCACGTCCCCCATAACTCAAGGCCACGGCCAGGCTTCGGGTCGAATAATGGCGAGTTTCCTCCGCCACTTCTGACACGAGGTTGTGGACGGAAGACGGAAGCTGTTCCAGTCGTCCAATAGGGAGGAATCGCACCTGCCGCTCATGGAAACGTTGCCGTTCAGTGGTGAGGTACTGTTCCAATAAACCCATGAGTAGGCGAATTTCTGACTCGGGGCGGTTCCAATTTTCTTGGGAAAAGGCATAAATCGTCAGATAGGGGATATGTAGCTCATACCCGATGTCTAAGACATCCTGCAGCGCGCGAAGGCCCTCCTTGTGACCGGCAATGCGAGGAAGGCCGCGTTGAGCCGCCCATCGACCATTGCCATCCATAATAATGGCAATATGCTGAGGAAGGGATCCTAAGTCGAGTTGGTCCCGTAGCTCATTTTCGGCAACGTGCCTGGCTTCTACTGCCTGGAATTGATCCATGAATAACGCTGAGTGTTGAGATAAATGCCGGAGCCAGTGCGTGGCCCCAGGACAACGCATTCACAAAAAGGAGAAATATGTATACGAAATTTAGTCTAATAATGAAACAGATTCTTGTCAAATTTGATTAACCTCCCTGTTGCCTCCTGAAATTGCGCCCACTCAGTATATGGGCTATACTACGCCTCTTCGTCAATCTGTGGCTTCAATCTTTCCACATTCCAGAACGCGACTGTATGACTCCTAATCCCTCAGATTTTGCTCTCCAAGAACAGGATATTCTCCAGGCCTTGAATAAGGCCAAATCGCGGGATGTGGATTATGTTGATCTGTATCTGGAATCTTCCGTGACGGACTCGGTTTCCATGGAAGAAAGCTTGGTCAAGCGGGCCGTCAAAAGTGTGGCACAAGGCGCAGGCATTCGGGCCGTGGCGGGAGAACGCACCGGATTTGCCTATTCGGACGACCTTTCCGTTCGAGATTTAGTGCAGGCTGCGGAAACAGCCAGATATATCGCGGAGTCGCCACAAGGGGACAACCCGGTGGCTGTGACCCATCGAACCGGGCCGGCTCAGAATCTGTATCCGCTCACACAGCCGTTAACCGACATTACCACTGAAGCTCGAGTCGATCTGCTGAATCAAATTGACGTGGAAGCTCGCCGTTACGACCCTCGCATTGCCAAAGTTATGGCATCCTTTAATACGGAACAAAAAATATTTCTGGTGATGAACTCGCAAGGCCAACTGATTGGGGATGTGCAGCCTCTCGCCCGTCTTCAAGTGACGTGTATCGCAGAAGATGGCACGAATCGCCAGGTCGGGAGTTACGGTGGTGGTGGCCGTGTAGGATTTTCCTTCTTTATGGAAAATGGCCGTGCGCTGGAATTTGCCCGGGAAGCTGCCCGGCAAGCCATTGTCAATTTAGGCGCCGTGGATGCTCCAGCCGGCACCATGCCGGTGGTGTTAGGGGGAGGCTGGCCAGGGATTTTGTTGCATGAAGCGATTGGACATGGGTTAGAGGCAGACTTTAATCGGCGCAAAACGTCGGCGTTTAGCGATCTGATTGGCCAATCAGTGGCTTCCGAACTTTGTACGATTGTGGATGACGGCACCCTGCCGTTCCGTCGTGGTTCGATGAATATTGATGATGAGGGGACGCCCACCTCACGCACAATGCTGATTGAAAAAGGCGTGTTACGTGGCTATATCACGGATCGACTCAATGCCCGGTTGATGGGTATTCCACTGACCGGCAATGGACGTCGTGAAGACTTTCGAAGCATCGTCCTCCCTCGGATGACCAATACCTTCATGTTAGCTGGAGAGTCTGAACCACAAGATATTATTCGCTCAGTGAAAAATGGTTTGTATGCGGCGTCGTTTGGTGGCGGGCAGGTGGATATCACGAGCGGAAAATTTGTCTTTTCGGCCAGTGAGGCATATCTCATTGAAGATGGAAAGATCACGAAGCCGGTGAAAGGGGCGACATTAATTGGAAATGGTCCTGATGTGCTGAAAAAGGTCTCGATGGTTGGACATGATTTGAAGCTTGATGAAGGAGTCGGCACTTGTGGGAAAGACGGGCAATCCGTCCCCGTTGGTGTCGGACTTCCGACAATAAAAATCGATGAGTTGACGGTCGGTGGAACCGCCATGGTCTAATGGATTACCCTCCCGTCTTGTTGTTTCCCTTTACCTGATGACAAATGTAACCTCTACGCATGGTGACCGTTTCCCGGAGTTGGCGGCAACCGTCCTTCAACGCGCGAAGGCCTTGGGAGCCACGGAAGCGGATCTTCTTGTTGCTGAAGGCGATTCGGTGTCGGTGCAAGTGCGCATGTCAGAAGTGGATCGACTCTCGAAAGCGCGGGAGAAAGTGCTGGGAATTCGTATTTTTTTCGGGAAACGTTCAGCCAGTTCTTCCACATCGGATTTTTCCGAAGCCTCGTTGGATCGTTTAGTGAGTGATACGTGTAGTTTGGCCAAGGCTGTGGTCGAAGATGACATGTCAGGATTGCCTTCCCCGGACCAAATGGCGATGGATTTCCCTGATATGGATATGAAAGATAATCGGCAATTGACTGTCGACGAGGAAATTGATCTAGCCAAACGCGCAGAAAAGTCTGCATTCGATGCCGACTCACGCATCACCAATTCTGAAGGGGCTGAATGTTCTGCAGGCTATGGATCCATCCTGCTCGCGAACTCTCATGGGTTCGTCGGATCCTACGCCAACTCGTCCTATTCCATTTCTGTTTCGCCAATCGCGTTAGATAGTCAGAATGGCGGAATGCAGCGAGACTATTGGTATTCGGTGAAACGCAAATTTCATGAATTAGAGAGCCCCGAGAAAATTGGGCAGGAAGCCGCTCGTCGGACGGTAAGACGATTGGGGAGTGGTTCTCTGTCCACCCAAGAAATGCCTGTTATTTTCGATCCGGAAATTGCGCAAGGACTGCTGGGCCATATCGCCTCGGCGGTATCGGGATATTCACTCTATAAAGGCGCCTCGTTTTTAATGGGGCAACTGGGAAAAAAGATCGCAGCGGAATCCGTGACGGTGGTAGACGATGGACGGTTAGCAAACGGCCTGGGTTCCCGGCCGTTCGATGGAGAAGGACTGCCGACCAGAAGAAACGTCGTCGTTGATAGAGGTGTGCTCACCAGTTATTTGTTGGATTCCTATTCAGGACGAAAGCTGGGTATGGCATCCACCGGAAATGCCTCACGATCAGTGGGTGAAAGCCCAACAGTGGGTACGACCAACTTATTCCTCTCTCCGGGTACCGCCTCACCGGAAGAGATTCTGAAATCAACGAAACGTGGACTTCTCGTGACCGAGCTGATCGGATTTGGCGTGAATTTGGTGACTGGCGATTATTCCCGAGGCGCGGTAGGGTTTTGGATAGAAAACGGGGAAATTGTTCATCCCGTGGAAGAAGTGACCATAGCAGGAAATTTAAAGAGCATGTTCAATGATATAGAAGTGATCGGAAATGACCTGGTCTTTCGAGGTCGAACGGCTAGCCCGACGGTGAAACTTCGTAAAATGATGGTAGCCGGCCATTAAGCAATGGGCGGAATGAATCTGGATGATGAAATAGGATGATGGAGAAATTATATGCCACTTGAGCCAGAAGACGGGGCCAAAGCCCTTCAATTGATCACTTCTCGATACAATGCGCGGGAGTGGCGAAAGAAAATCGAAAAAACGCTGAGTCTCAATCCTTCAGGTTTCAAGGATGAGGATCAGCGGAAAATCTTTCTCTATCTGAAGGTTGGGTTGCAAGCCTATAAATCCCGACGTGCCGACCCACCGTCCTGGATTGTCGGAGGATACGGCACGAAGGAGGTCATTGACCGGGTGTTGTTTAAACCCACCGTCATCGATCCTGAATTTACCACTGAGCACGTCGCCTTCTTAGGGAAAGATCCTGGGGAAGAAGTCGATCCCGTGTGGTGGGATGACATGCTTGTCAATTGGTTTGAAGAGCCGGAAGTAGAAGGTGAAGGCGAAGATCTCGACGATGAAGAATCGTCTGACGATACCGAAGCAGTTTCAAAAGGTGACGAGTCAGCAGATTCATCAGAGACGGAAAAATCCCCCAAAGCCATCTCGTAATCGATTCCTGTTTCCCTAACTCTCAGGTCCGGGAGACCTCCTTCCGAGAGTCAGGGGATGGGGATTCATAACCTAGAAGCCCCTTACCGACCCTTCTCGCCTCGTATCGTGTCAGCGCCTGCCAAATCTCAAGGCTTCATTCAAACTTTTCTCTATCGGTTAAACATGTGGGTTTGCCGACTCATGTTTCGAGTCCAGGCCGTTGAAGCGGTGCCTGTGCCTTTCGATGGGCCGGCCCTCATTGTGTGTGACCATACCGCGTTGGGTGACCCTCTGGTCCTGTTAGCCACAGCGGGTCGGCCGGTTCGATTCCTCATGGCCGCAGAGATTTATGCTCAACCTCTTATTCGGTGGGCGTTTGAGGCGGTTGGCTGTATTCCGGTTCAACGAGGCAAGCGGGACATTAAAGCCATTCGAACAATGTTAGATAGGTTGGCGGCCCATGAGGTCATTGGTTTGTTCCCCGAAGGGGGGTTAGACCGGCATCGTTTGGATGAAGGGCATCCGGGCATTGGGTATCTGGCGATCAAGTCAGGTGCGCCGGTGATACCAGCATCCATCGTGTGGAATGGCCCCCATTCCGTGACGTCGATGCTGAACACACTTTTTATTCCGAGTAAGGCGATGATTCGATATGGGAAGCCCTTAAGATTTCCACAGGAAATCAAGCCGAGTAAGGAATCCATGCAATCCTGCACAAAAGAAATAATGAAGCAAATTGAGGCATTAAGGGAAAGGATTCTCTCGGATGTCTCCTGAGCCTACCTTTCTTGTACATACTTGATAAGAAGAGGCTTTCTAATCTCCGTCATACCCGCAGGTGTAAGCGGGTATCCATCTTTCCTTCCCCCAAGGATAGATTTCCCATAACAAATGTTTGGGAATGTCCGATTGACGTTTTGCCGGGTTTAGGCTCGGCAGCCGAGGTCCTTTTGTTTCGGCAAAAGAACCCAAAACCAATGACGCCCAGTCCGGCCTCATTACAATGAGTGGACGTAGGTCTTGGGAAGGCGGACCAACTCGCTACGCTCAGACAAGGTCCGCCCGTTGATTAGAGTGTCCACCCAAGGGGCCAGACAGCAGGCGTCCTCCCTCGGCGAGAAACCACTTATGCAGAAAAATTTTTAAATTATTGGGAATGGCTATATGTGAAAGATCTCAAGACAGGGGCTCTGAATTCTAAAATCAAATAGTGACTTTCATGGTGGTGTGTAACCAGATGTGATTTGAGAGAAGTAGATCCTGCGTTGGGCGTCTGATCCCTCAAGAGTCGAAATAAGCTGTGATGACAAGAGTGCTGTACGCCAAAGGTTGCGAAGTAAATTCTGAAATCGCCGCAGGAGTAGTAGCGGCTCGGTAGGATTAACGGTATACGAGTGGCCATGCATGATATCTGAACGGGTGGGATACAGGTCATGAAAGTCTTTATATGCTGTATTGCGCTGAGGGCTCTGAGTTTCAATTAGACAAGCATAAGAACGCGCAAGGCGTTTTCTAATTCCTGGATCGGATGAATAGGTAAGTAGTGCTTCAGTAGCTGCAGCATGGCAGATTAAAGCAGATTGCCATTCGTGAGACCAGCAACCCGTCATGGTCAGAATTAAAGCATTATGGAGCCGGCCTTTCGCCTTTCCAATAGCTACTAGGTTAGAGAGGTAAGAGGAGACGGCCTGTAAATCGGTTATTTCGAAACCTTCGTGAACATCTTCTGGTAGCCAAGCGAAGCGATCATACAATCGAGCAATACCTTTTTGACCCTCATCCTCCCCTTGGCCAAGTGCGAATCGGAAAGCGACATGGCTTGCCGTTGGTTTTACAAGCCACAGGGCAACCAAAGATAAATTCACAGTCTCTGCGGGGCTCAGTTCCGTTTCCTTGTGCCAATTAAAGCTTAGCCAGTGCGAGGCTTCCCCAATGGCATCCTGCTCAGACCGGGAGAGTTCTTTTGTATCAAGTTCACGAAGATCTGGCTTTTGGTCGAAACGCCTTATCCACAGTCCTGGTGAGAGTTCAAAATTATCCCCCTCCCACAAAAAATTCTGTAGGGGAGCCAAAATTTCAAGCTGACTTGTATTCATCGGCAAACGTTAATTGGATATTCTAAAGAGTTGATCCCATGTGTTATTTGTAACGAAATCTAGGGTCAACTATTAATCATGTCAACTGTTTTTCCCATTGAAGGGGTAGCAGAACAAGAAAACTTTATTGTGTTATTTCAAACAGGACAATTGACATACTTGATAGAAATGTAATCTGGATTTAGGGTCAAGAGTTCATTCTATATGTTTTGTGTTCGATCTAGCCGTTGGAAATTTAATGAGGTAAGAGCGAGTAGTTTTCGTTTTTCAAAGGTCTTATTGTACGAACGCTTTTGTCTTTACACCCTCTGAAGGCCCAGTTTATGGTTTTGGGGTCCAGGTGCCGTTGGGTTGCATGATGAGTTGACCGGATGGGGTTTTTTCGATAGCTTTTTTCCCCGCTAGGGCTTCGACGGCTGAGAGGGCCGTGCCGTTTTTTTCTGCGATTCCCTTATACACGTCTCGTCGTTTGTTATTAATTTCTTTCATTAAACTGATGGCATCTGGGGAGGCGGAGGAGTTGGGAGGTCCCAGGTATCCATCCGGCCGTTCGCCGAGTAAGCCTTGTTCCTTGGCTTCGTCCAGCGTGACACCAAAAGCCAGGAGAGGCATGAGGAAGAGCAGAATGCAGCTGAGAATGACGGCAAGGGATTTGGGATGTTGATTCGATGTGGTCATGGTTATACCTCGTGTTTCTTAAAAGAGTCCGCTTTTATCGGTAAAGACGGTGTCTAAATCTTTTTCGACTTTCACGCGAATTTCATGGTCGATTTTGACATTCAGATTAATCGTAATTGGTTTTTCGGGGGCCGTGACTTCCACTCGTGGCGTGCAACTGACAAGAGCCACGGTGGCAAGACAGAACAGGATCGTGGACCAGTTGTGAAGTGCCAATTGGTTTCGAGGCTGGCGGATCATAGATTCCCCTTCTGTGCAGTGAATGGCGGTGGCAATACGTTCATGTATGGGAGTTTTGATAATGTATCCGTTTACTTGGCTGATGTCTTTCTTGGCTGAGCCATCATTTTTTCAATCTTTTGTTCTAGCTCCTTAACCAGGGATAAGCTTTTTAGGAGGGCTGGGATATTTTCTTCAATGTTGAGATTGAAGTGAATGGGAACGCCGTTTCGAAAGTCTGGATTTTTCCCTTCTAATTTGGTGGCTAGGTTCAGGATACCATTTTTTTCATAATCGGCACCAACCTCTAATCGCGAATAATGATAATTTTCCAGGCTTTTGACGATGAGGTCGAGTTGGGGTTGGTTCTTGGCCCATGAACTCGCGGTTTCTTTAGCGACTTCAACATGGAGCGTTCCACCGGGTGATCGAGCGTGTATGGAGCCCTGCTGAAGGGTTACGGCTATGCCCGAATCCTCACTTGAGATAAAGAGAGGCAGCATACCATCGAGAGTGCCGGTTCCTTTTACCGTCTCTTGTTGTTCCAGGCGTAAAACTTCATTCAGGTCGAGTCCCTTGACTTGGAGGGTCACCTCATGGGTTCCATCCTTGGGATCGATCGTGGCGCCAGCAAGGGAGACTGTTCCTCCCAATAGATGAGTGCGCATGTTGGTGATGGAAAGAGCCGGTATCGACGTCTGTAGGAATGTTCCGGTTGAAAAGAGGAGAGATGTCTTCGTCAGTTCAATCGCTGATTGGATATTCTTGATGCGAAGAGGGGTGGGCGGGATTCGCAGACTCTCATCTTTTCCAAGAATTTCCACATGTGTCGTGAGTCCTTCAATGATGGTGGTGGGCTTGATAAATCCACCCATCTCTTTGAAATCGACGATTCCATGCAGATGGTGAAGGTGAAGGGATGTGTCGGGATCATTGAGGGATTTTCGAAAGGTCACGTCCGCTGAGGCTGAGATGCTTCCGTGTGTCACGTCCATATTAGGATTGGGCCAAGGCTGAATGAGCTGGCTTAAGAGGAGTTTCTGCGGGGCGAACTGGAGAGGCTTCATCGTCATGGTGCCAGATCCCTCACCCGTAATGGCGTTAAGCCTGATCTGCCCGCCTATCTGAAGGGGATGCTCAGGCAGGTGCGCATTGAACTGAACCGTCATGACGGAAGGAGTGACCACATACCGGCCTTGCCAATTGGAGGGTGGAATTTTGAAGGCGGCCGTTGGTGGTTGCACTTGGTTGATTGAAGTTTCTCCCCGCACCACCCATCGTTCAGATGTGCTGGTCATCATGAGGTTTTTTGTGAGGATATTTCCTAATGTCCATTCTTGGTTTTGTAAGAACAACGAGGGGATGACGAGGGTTGAGGCTGTGGCCTGTAATTTCCATGCCTGTGATGCTGGGTGATAGATCCAAACGAGCCCATTGGGGAAACGGCCTTCAAGTGCCGGGACATGCATGGTCTCATTCTTCACATTGGAAAGGTGCAGGAGAGATGTCGGATTGAACGCGATCTCAAACTGATCTGCCGATAACAAAAATGTGGCATTTGCCTTGAGAGACAGTGCTCCCAGATGGAGGGAGGGTGTGGTGGCTGGCTTGAAATGTGTGGAGATGCTCACCTGTCCTTTCCCTTCAATGCCACTGGATGGGGTCCATAGAAGGCCTTCCGGGGAGAGAAGCATATCCAGTTGTTCCGAGTCATTCTGCATGGCGAGGTGAAGTTGTCCAGACGGAACCTGAATGGTATCCAGACTTTTCTTGATAGGGACCACGACATGAACGGGTCGCAGAATTTCCCACTTGAGGGAGCGGAGGACTTTGTGTGTGAGAAAAGGAGTAAGGGCTGCTGGGGTTAAAGTTTCCAGAGCAAGGTTGATACTGCCAGCGGATGAGGGTTCCAAGACTATGGTGAGGTCAGGCCCTTTCACAGAAAATGTGCCGTGTGCGAGGACTTGAATGTTTTCGGCTACAGGAGGCCATAGAGGCATGTTGGCATCGAGTGAAAAATTCCCCTGAAAAGGTCCGAGGGGAGAGTCCGCTTGTGATGGATGCTCGGGAATGGTACCGGTCCATGTGCCGGACAAGTTGCCGGTCACCGCTTGATATTCAGCGGGAAGCGGGTACAAGCCCGTCAATGTGTGAATGAGGGGATGGAGCTGCAGTTCGGCCTGACCATGAAGCGCTAATCCCGAGGTTGATTGCTGTAGAGAGGTGTGCAGGTCAAGGAGTGGGTCTTCTGGAGCACTGGTATGGATCCCAGTCAACGATACCGTGCCCTTGTGTGTCAGGGCGAAAGTGAGGCGATTCAGGAGAAGCCCTTCTCCTGCAAGTTGGACCGATCCCTGATACCCTTCCGGCAACGCGTCCATATTGGCATTGAGTGAGATGTGTTGCAAGGTTGGCGGCGCCAAAGGATTGGAAATCTCCACGCGGTTGACGCGGAGATGTTGGAATGGCAGGACGGGGAGTATGGCCTCAGGGCTCAATGACGTGATGGCGAATGGAGAGTCTGTGGGTCGGGCGGGAACCGATGGCGGCGGGGTTGAGGGCTTTTCCAGCAACGAAGAATCCCAAATGATTTTCATCCGTTCAATGTTCACGGTCTCCACCACATTATTCAATAGAGAGTCGAGAGAATAGGTGATTTCCGCATTGTGGATGCTGATAGCGGTTGATCCGGACTCTGGAGGAGAGCGAAACAGTAACGAAGGAATCGTGAGGGCATGGATGCCGGGACGGTCGAGGGTGATTTCAACGTCGGTAAATCCATGATTCATTAACCCTTGCGTGATGAGTGTGGTGCCAATAATAGGAAGGAAGCCATAGACTAAACCTGTCAGCAGGGCAAGCCCGACCATTGACCATCCAAGAAATTTGAGAACTTTCATGATAGTGAGGTTAGATAACGACAAGACATTCTAGGCAGAGAAATTTTTGAGAAAACCATGGGTGGAGAGTCCTGCACATGACGACTGTTTGGAAAGAGTGGATGAGTGTTTGATGGTAGCGTGACAGCATCCCTAGCTCAAGAGACGTGTCTGCCCTTTGCAGCATATCACCGAGAACGGATGAATGAAATTCTAAAACAAACTCATTTGGGTTGGAGGGTCGGCGGGAGTGTCTTTAGTGGTCGCTTTGGGTGTGGAAAGAGTTGGTGGTGAAGCGGTGTTGGGGAGGGTGGGCGTGTTGTTCATTTTTTCCAAGACCGTTTTGAATTTTTTGGCTCCTCTGAAGAATTTGTGGGTAATGATTAGAGGGCTTGAGGCTG
>JBBDSY010000059.1:0-34891 GCA_040904705.1 Nitrospirales bacterium
ATGGAGATATTGTTGAGTGAGCGAATGGTGGTGGAACGAACATTGATTTCTGTGACATCGCCTTCCGTATCACCCACGGTGACCCGATCTCCCGCTTGAATGTGTTGTTCAAACTGAGCATGAGGCCGGCGAAAAATTAGAAGTGAGGTTGTGCAGGCCGAAGCCAATCCCCACGGATAAGAACCCGAAAATGACAGTCAGCCCGCTGAGGTCAACGCCGATAATGTGAAAGGCAATGATGGTGCCTCCACACATTGGATGCGGAGGTTTGGTCAGTCGAACATGGCTGAAAAGCCCTTCTGCTATATAAGCAGACCAAAAATGGCTTGACCCTTCACAGTCGAGAAATTCATTCGTTCCGCGATACTGCCAGGTTTCTCACCTTCTTCTGTTTTGCATTCCCTGTTTGAAAATTTCAATACGATTGCTTCGACTTCATTGAGTGGAGGTAATGGAGGCCTGGAAGGTGCCTTGAGATCTGGCGGGGAGACAAATATTTATGCCATATGCCAGATTTGTCTGTTGATGGGCATCTCTCCGGATACGTTACGATACATACTGAAAATTACAGGGGGTGGGAGACCCGTGCAAACGGGTGTAAGCCCATTATTCATTCATTACACGAGGGAGGTAGGTCATGGTCAAGGTTCTGCAAAGTGTTTTGGGGCTTATGTTGCTGATGGGAGTATTGGCAGGTTGTCAGTCGATGACGGGACAAACGACGGGGGAATACATTGATGATTCAAGTCTCACGACAGCTGTCAAAGGCAAACTCATGAATCAACAAGTTTCTTCTTTGACACGAGTTGAGGTGGAAACGATTAACGGGAAAGTTCACCTCACGGGCGTTGTGAAATCTGCGGCCGATAAAGCGGAAGCGGCTCGCTTGGCTAAGTCGGTAAAGGGTGTCAAGAAGGTTGACAATGACTTAATGGTACAACCCGAATAGTACCGGTATGGTGGACTTGGATACCCCCGTTCATTCAGCGGGGTTATCCTCCGCCACCCACTTATGAGCATTCAGCGGGGTGATGAAATTCTATGAAATTCTAGTAGTAAATTAGAAAACCCATTGTGGCTTTCGCCCATCCCACCTGTCCCATTTAATCGAATGGCTACTGATGACTGAGATATTGCCTTTGTTGACGCTCTGAATCCGGCTCTCGTAAATTTAAACTCAGGCATCCTAGAAATAAAAAGACAAAAATAGAAAAGAAAAACTTGAGGAAAATGTATGTGAGGGAACGGCTGATAAGGTCAAAGCCATGACGATGGATAGGCTTGAAAATGTATGATGAGCATGACCGAATGCATGCATGGTCGAGGGAGAATTGGATTGCCTTTGGGAAGAAAGTGTTTCACGAAAGTCTGCAAGATGATCTACCAGGACAGGCCGCTCAATTAAGTTTTTATCTACTCCTTGCCCTTTTCCCGGCTTTATTATGCTTGACCTCGATCGTAGGGATGCTTCCATTGGAAAATGTCTTACCTCAATTAATGGATTCTCTCCAAACTGTGCTTCCTGCCGATTCCATGAGGTTAGTGGAGGACTATCTTCAGCAAGTACAAGAAGGGAGTGGAACGGGGATATTGTCTCTGGGGATGCTGGGAGCTCTGTGGGCTGCGTCGTCGGGAGTGGTTGCCCTGATGGCTGCGCTCAATGTGGTATATGAGGTCAAAGAATACCGTTCATTTTTAAAAGCGAGACTTGTCGCCATCGGTCTCACGTTTGGGACGGGAATATTTGTGACAGCTTCCATTTTTTTAATCATCATGGGAGGAAGGGTTAGTCAGTGGATTGCTGAGTGGGTAGGATTCGGGGATCTGTTTGTCATGACCTGGACTCTCATGCAATGGCCTCTAGTCGTTGTATTCATGCTCTTGGCTATCAATGCGATATACTATTTTGCTCCTAATAGACGGTCATCCTGGACCTGGATTTCTCCAGGGGCGGTGGTGGCCGTCGTTTTGTGGTTGGTCTCGTCTTTAGGTTTTAAGCTATATGTAGAAAACTTCAATAATTATAATGCTGCGTATGGGTCATTGGCAGCCGTCATTGTTTTAATGCTGTGGTTCTATCTTAGCGGCGCGGTCTTATTGCTAGGGGCCGAAATAAATTCAGAACTCAATAAAGCCTAGCCTTCGCACTCCTCGTTTCCCGCCTCATCCACGAAGATTCAACAAATTTTGCAATCTTTCCATCTTGAAGTAAGGTTCTTTAATAAACAACTGGCGGCTATCGCATGTAAAAAAAAGAAGGAAAGAGGTTTTAGACAAAAATGGGGAGGGGTGGAAATCTTTATACCTTGGCGATTCCTCGGGCCCCTTGATAAAACAAAGCGAACGGTATTTCGTTTGGCGATGAGCGTGACCGACATTCCAAAAAAAGTTTTTTACCATGGTATGTTATTAAAGAAAGGGAATCGTATGAAAAGGAGCAAAAGTTCTCTAGGGATCAAGGGTTTAGGATTTCTGGCAGTTTTCGTGGCGGGACTTGGGATAGGCGGGGTGGCCCCGAGTTCAGCGACCGCAGACACGAATTGGCTGACTGAAGATGTCAGCAAGGGTATCTTTTCAATCGGCGGACGCGCGATGTATTTTGACCCCGAAGACGGAAAGAATCATTGGTTCGGAGGTGCGCAAGTTCGAGCCTATTTGGGAGAAATATTCGCCATTGAGGGGTCGGCAGACTATCGGAAAAATGAGTTTGGTGATACCACGGTCCATACGTATCCAGTCCAAGTGTCAGCTCTGGCCTATCTTCTTCCCGGCAAGCGAGTCAGTCCGTTCTTGTTGGGGGGCGGCGGGTGGTATTACACCACGGTTGATGGTCCAAATGGTTTTGATGACACGGATAATCGGTTCGGCCTTCATGCAGGTGGCGGGCTTCAGGTGATGTTGACTGAACGATGGTCGGTCGATGGCTCCTATCGTTATGTGTGGACCGAGGATATTGCATCGAGAGATAAAAGTCTTAGAAAAAAAGACTTCAGTGATGAGGGTCACATGGTAACGGTAGGGCTAAATTTTCATTTCTAAACTGAAAAATCTGAAGCTGCTTTAAGAGAACGGTAACGTTATTCACATGAAGACATGGACAATACATCGCTGGAAGAGTCGAACAATGCGCAAAATAGGAGTCTGACACTCCTAAAAAGGAGTACGTAGTTTTATTTTATCAACAAAGGAGGAAGACATCATGAACAAAGAACAATTCAAAGGGAACTGGAATCAATTTAAAGGCGAGGTCAAGGGAAAATGGGGAAAATTTACCGATGATGAACTGCTTCAAATTGAAGGCGATTACGATAAGTTTCAGGGGCGTGCCCAGGAACTGTATGGAGATCGAAAAGAAGAAGTGAATAAATGGGTTGAAGACTGGCAGGATAAAAATAAGCGAGCCACTTAAGGCATCGGAAAAAATAATATTACTTTGAGAGGTAAGTACCATGAAGATTACTTGGTCAACAATGAAAAAAGAATGTGTGTTTGGCCTGGTATTGGGTATCCTGACCAGCTCCCCCGCTTGGGCACTCAATGCGCCATTCTCAACACTTTATTTTGAGCATTCCGTGAAGAGTGACTATATCCATCAGGTATATAATCAGGATCAATTTAACGGGAATTGGAAACAATTAAAGGGTGCTCTTAAAGAGAATTGGGGAGAGTTTACGGATGATGATCTACTGGCCATTGAGGGACGAACGGATCGTTTCGAAGGCAAGGTTCAAGAGCGCTACGGTGAGCGCAAAGAGGAAGTCCGGGAATGGGTGGATCGATGGTTAGAAGACCATCCCTATGAGGACCCTAATCGGGCTCGTTGAAAAATTTTAAACCTGTTCACTGATTAGACGATTCGGCCAGGCGGCATTCGAACCTCCTGGCCGAATTTTTTTTGCCCGCTTCTCACCCACCATTCCTTTCTGTTCTGCATTCATTTCAACGCGGTAGATCATTCCCGATATGGCCTGTCATCTTCAGTATCGGCCAGGATGAACATAGGTAGGGTGTGCTTAGGTATAAAAATATTTTACGGAGAGGAATATTCTCGGTCAGGTACCAACGTCTGAGATAGCGGTTAATGGTGCCGTGAGGTGTGTAAAATGTGGGTTGCCACAAGGATGGCAATAGCAAGTAAGAAGGAGGAAGGTGAAAAGAGCAAGGAGTGCCCCCCATCACATAGGATCGCCCTCTTCTGCAAACATTCATTCATCATGAGAGATGGCCTCTCGTAGGCGAAACCCTGCGTGTTGGTCAATGAGAGGAAAATGGCAATATGGTCTATACAGAGACGGAGCCCGAGAGGGGAGAATGCAGCCAGGGTATTCCATTCCCCCAAAAATATTTATGTCGGCGATTGGCCATTGATGAAAAGGCTGTAGCCTGAAAAATTTTACAGGCTCATGGAATGAAATTTGCCATCTTGATGGTCTGCTTTCCTTGCTTCGTGATGGGAATCAATATGAACGGCGTTTCCCATCGACAAAAGAAATTACCTTTTAGCACGTCTTTAAAACGGGAAAACCAGACATGCATGACGCTGGAAATTGAACACACCGAGAAGCAGGGATTTTTGTCCTTTAAGGTATCCTTTCACTGTCTTTGCTAACAGCATCGGTTGGACTATTGATGCCCAAGGCAAAACTCCGTCCCTTTCAAGGTCAGAATGCACCCATTGTCACTGATTTTGAGGACGAATTTTTCTGATAGCTATTGGGTGATTGTCTTTGGAAAGACTCACCTCAATTTGATCCCCTACCTCCATTGATTCATCGAGGAGAGTGCTTTCTTCAATCTGAAAATCTCGTTTTTCACCGGTTGGGGAGGTAAACGTGTAAACCCCTTTCTCTTTATCGAAACTACTAAGGGTTCCATCGAGTAATCTTTCCTGGGTTGTGTCCTCCATATCATTCGCAGAAGTGGTTTCATCGCGCAATTTCCGAACGGCAATGGGTTGGGTGTTGGAGTAACGAACTTCCACCGGATCACCGATTTCCAGAGACTCATCAACCAGGACTGAAGCCGTTGGTTGAACAGAAATGCTTTTCCCTGAAGCATTCTGAATCGTGTAGGTGTCTCCTTCGATAGCTAACACGGTTCCCAGAAGAGTGGTTTGTGTATCTGTTCCCGACGAACCTTGTGGCAGCTCTGTGTTCGATTGAGTGGATGGGGTGTTCTGGGTCGCAGGACTCGTGTCCTCTTGAGGAATGGGTGTTTCTTCCTGACAGGCCATGAGTCCGAAGAAGAGAAAAGGAAGTATAAGTGCGGTTCCATGTACATGTGGTGGAAATGAAATATTCATTGAGTGACCTCCGTAATTGTTTAATGGGAAAAAGCGGGGAAGGCGCATGGGACAATTGGCATTGTTCCAAATACCTTCTTGAAACCCTATAGATAAAAAATACGGTTCGATTAAAGATATGTCGAATGAAAAGAACGGCTGAGGGATTCGTCGGCACGCAATCCCATAACCCTAATGAGACCAAGCGAGGAAAGAGCTCGTGATAATCTGATGGAAAAGTCATCTTCTGTGTCTGGCCTCAAAGGCCGATTGCCTCTTCTATAGTTTTCAAACGGCACCTTGAATTACTCAAAATTTGTGGGGAAAGATGGTCTTTTCTGGATACTTCCAGAGAGGATACCTTTCCGGAGATAACGACAATTCTATAACAAGGGTCCCTGGCATGAGAGTCAAGGGATTTTAACAGTACAGATGTGGTTCCTGTTTTTGTATTTTGTCAAATATGCACTGGGAACATCCTACATTATTCATCTATCCCCTTTAAGGAGATTATTATGTCCAGGCTTCCATCGGCTGTTACTCTGTTCGGCCCTAATGATCTCATTGAGACCCATGAAGAATTTCAAAAGAAAATTCCACAAAATTTCCCCCATTTTCTCGAACGTTCTTCCCGACTGATCAGGAGGATCCTGCAAGACATGGGACAATGGACAGACAACGCGGCCCATGAAAAATTACTCTTGCGATTATCTTTTGACCTGGTCGAACGATTTCTGGATTATTGTCCGTCCCAGTTGCCCTGTCGCCCTTCGTTAATTTTGGATGGGTTTATCTCAGATTACTTTGGAAGAACGTTGGAAATTCGATCAGATCCGGTTTCCCATTCTCTACTTTACAAATACCTTGATGGACTTCTCAATCGAGCCGTGATGAGCCGAGATGGGCTAATTTGTCTCTTTTATCATTTTTATGGAATGAAACCGGTAGAGATCGGTTTCTTCTTAGGCTTAGAAGAAGGCCAAACTCAGAGGATTTATAAGAATTTTGCCAGATGGCGGACCAAGGGATGGCGTATAGCTGTTGAGCATGCCGATTTATCCACATCAGAATTCCAGTCCTTGATTGATGACCATGAACGCAATCCTGAACTCTTCAATGAGCAGGTTCAACAACATTTGGAGAGTCTCACCTCGTTCTACAGAAAGAGCGATCCTCCATATTATCCTTGCTTAGATGGGGAAAAATGGCATGAAATGTTTCGTGAAAATTATGGGTTGGATTATCGTATGTGGCATTTACCCCTCTGCCTTCACTGCATGACAAACATAAACGAGTTACGAGAATCTTTTTTGCCTCAGGTAGACATTTGCTTCGATATGCACCCTATACCCCATTCTCTGAAGGATGAAGAGAAACCGAGGCTTGCATGCGCAAAAAAATAGCTTACAGTGGAAAAACGAAAAAGATAGTTAAGAATTCTTCTTTTCAGGAGTCGCAATAAACTGTGATATATGGGTCACCTAAAAACTGGAAAGAAACCATTGGCGAAAATAATCTCTACGTGGTCCGGCAGGCTTTTGTCATGGAATCGGGTTACGGTTTCAGTTATGGAGTAAATTCTTCAATGTGCAATGAAACGAGGATGTGGAAATTGGCTTTTGAAAGGTGTAGGTCACCCCAAGAATATGTGTGAATTTTTCAATATTGAAGCCCTGAGATTCTTCCACGGAGAATGTAGCAATTATCGGTGGATGATCGGGGTGCGATGTTATCTCGGAAAGATAGGACAAGCCACCCCTTGCAGGTTGAAACACGTCCATGATGATAAGGTCAATTGGGCACTCGTCAAACAAGGCGAGTCCATGGTAAAGGCATTGGGTCTCTAAAATGATTTTTATTCCCAATTGCTGAGCCGATCGACTAATGGATTGGCGGCATTCAGAATCCTGATCAATGAGGAGTAAGGTCTTCACGTGGGTTGTTTTTCAATGATAAGGGCCAACGTAGTACCAGCCACCAGACTTTTCTTCAATCTACCTCACAACGTTTAGCTAATCACCCGCCCGATGGTCGTGAACGCCTATAAAAATGGAGCACCCATTCACATGCTGCGGCCTCTTCCGGATCCCTGAGGATGAGGCCATTTCCACCACAGAAAACGGCCCCACTCTCAAAATACCCTCTGACCTATCTTTCTTCTATTCCTCCGGTAAACATGGTCCCACAAATGGCTCGTCATGCAACGAACCCTTATTTGAATGTGTTCACAAGACATTTTTAAGGCAACCAGCGAAAATTTTATTTCTCACAACTCACAATCCTGCTATAACGCAATAACTCCAAACAACCATAATACAAGAATGAGACTCAGAGGTACTCCTAAAAGCCAGAGTAAGATTGGCATGGCGTTCTTCCTTTCTGAAGAAAATAATTTGGAACAATAGGCCCCCATTAATTCCAATAGGTCTTATACCCGTAATAACTAGAAATTTCGGATCCAAATGAAGTATCGACAAAATCAGCCCAGTTATCTTTGGCAAACCCGGGAGCGTTTTTTAACTTATTTTTAGCCACATTCAGATACATAACCTTGTCAGTCTGGCGAAGGAACACTGAATGGATGAGCCAGGGGGATCGTAGAGAAAGTCCACAGCGTGTTCAGCATTCCTCCGCCTCTCAAGAGACCGTAGGATTAATTCAAAATACGAAGGTGATTATTCACTCTCCGCGCGCCGGCTTCATACGCATTTTCCACTGCTGCGGCCATTTCATCGGTATCTTCCACGGTTCCCCTCAGTGTCACGACTCCGTTATTTGCGGCAATTCGGATAGGATCACGATCCACGCGTAAGGGCTCCAGGATATTTCTTCGCGTACCGCCTTCGCTAAGGTCCTATCACTCATATCAGACCACGGGCGGTCTTCGAGGCGGAACACCTCCAGTTTATTTCTGACTTTTTGAGCGCCACCCTCATAGGCGCTATCTACTGCAGACACCATTGCCTCGCGGTTTTCAACCATGCCCGTAAGCGTGGCTACGCCATTTCTCACCCT
This sequence comes from Nitrospirales bacterium, assembly GCA_040904705.1. Classification (GTDB taxonomy): domain Bacteria; phylum Nitrospirota; class Nitrospiria; order Nitrospirales; family UBA8639; genus Nitrospira_E. The sequence continues at coordinate 8,297 of JBBDSY010000059.1, forward strand.
GACTCGCACCCGATCTGTGTCATCTCCCAATCGGTTGACAATGTCACGACGGAGTTGTTCATCCGATCGGCGAAGTTCATTTCGGAGCTCGGGGTCCCGTGATGAGGACGACGAATGAGTCTGAAAACTTTGATTGCCCCGATATGAACGTGCGTGCCGGTCCTTATCGTTATCAGTATCTAAATCCCCATATTGATCTGTGTAAAAATCTCGATCGTGACGATCCTGACTGTATCGATGTTGAGAATCGTACCGCTCCTGATACCCATTGTCGGGATAACCGGATGAGCCATGCCCCGATCCGGCTTGCGCTAAGAACGGCAACCCCACACTCATGAGAAAAATCGCACCGAATGTGATGGTTTGTTTTTTTCGAACGGTCATAAAATACTTCTTTTCTTTCGTTAGTAAAAATTAGTCGAGGTCAACTGACCCCTTTTAATCTGGCTCAGGTACCTGATCTTGCTAATCCTGATGCTGTCTAAATGGTTGTACTGAGTCCCTCCATGTCTGTGAAGGATTGACCCTCCTCTCAACATGTTCCCACCATAATTAACCGTTATCAAAAAGTGAATGGACAAATGAGCGATAGAAGTACCGCCCCATGTCCACTCCCGTTTCTCGTGTCCTTTGTCCATGGCTTTGAAATAAAGAATCTTCATTAGAGAATTATTCACGGTGGTTCCCATTTCTCCAATTAATTCTCACGTTGAATGAGAGGGGGCTGCAGTGGCGTGAGGGGCGAAGTATCGTCATAAGAGTGGAAGCACTCCGTATTATGTTTCATACAAAAATAAAGGAACCAAGAAAAATTTGTACCGTGACGAAAAATGCAAAGGTGTAGAAATGAAGACAAGACGGGAAGCGGAAACCCTCACATCTTTACATTGATGCTGACAAGCATGTCCGCCTCCGCCTCAGATGTAAACCGTACTGGGTGGACCTGTTTACCTTCTGGTCAAACCAGAATTCACACATCTTACTTCATGCAGGAGGACAGTCGTATGTGGATATCAAAAACCACGTTCCGCCTATTGGGGGTGGGAGCATTAGCTTTCTCCATTCTTCCTCTCCCAGTGGATGCCTCAAAGTACATCCTTTCAAGGATCTTCAGTGTCGAGAGATTTGGGGCTTGAAGAAGTGATTAAAGGAGAAATTGTCAAAGCGGAAGATGACGGATACGTTGTGCGTTCTTCTGATGGAGAGAAAGTGAGATGACATGTCACCGATGACACTCGGATGAAGTGCAAACCTCAAGTCCCGAGTTCGTCGCAAGGAATGGATGAGCAATCAGGCTCGTCAGGAACAACCGGATCCTTTTCCAAGGCATCCATGGACAGGTGTAATTCGAAAGGCCTATCCTCTTCGGACTCCTCAAAAAAGAATACAGGTTTTCGCTTTGGAAATTGGGAATTTCAAAGAAGGGACCGCATCCGAGAAAAAATCGATCGGGCAGGGGATATTCGCTATCTCACTTCGAGGTCAAAAGGGCATTCACAGGGACACCGAGGCTTTTCACGCTCCGATGATAGTTCTGATCATGATACCGTCTTGCCTGCCGGTGGCCCGGGAGGGTAGGAATGGGAGAGGACGAAAGCCGGAGAACCCTGAAGACAAGAGATGGAGAAAAAGTGGGGAAAATTGTCAAGACGCTGAGTTCTGAGGATGGTGGTCCGGCCTATGTCATCCTCCTCGTGGGGTCATTTTTGCTCCAAATTGTACCACCGTTTCCGACCATTGTCTTTCAATCAGAACCCATTCGGCGAGTATCACCGTAACGAATTCTGTCTAGTGACATTCGACTTATGTGACTTTCTTCACCAAATAGATTCCTATGATCAATAAAATTACGCAAATCACTAGGAAAATACCAAATAAAAACTGTGAAATCTCGACTGCCCCTTCGGCAATTCCGGAAAACCCGAATACAGCGGCAACGAGAGCAACAAGAAAAAAGATCGCAGCCCACTTTAAAAACAGCATTGTTTTCTCCCTATGACACAATGCCCCCGTTCTCTGCCATTGAGGTTTTGGGGCTGATTTCGGATCATCCGTGCCTCAATGCGTACATCCTAATCGGCTGGTCGACCGAATCAGGTGGGTCGCCAATAGGCTCAGGTGGTTGACTCGGATCTTTGTCTGGCGACGGTGGCACTGGAGGATCGATTATTGGTTTGGGTTTAGGATCGCGTTCTGGAGGTTTAATCGGTGGTTTCCTTTTGCCAGGTTCAGGTGGAGGTTCAACCGGTGGCTGACTTTGGGTTGGGCGTTGCGGAAGGGCAGACGCCTCCTCTCTCAAAAAAAACTTGATCTGGTTCATGAGGCACACCTCCTAATGGGGTCAGAAGAAATCAGAACTCTAATGCCAGCCTAGTCGCCTCGGATTTTCCTGCCAGGGCATAGCCCATTCTTTTTGAACATCCTCATGATGTCCGATAAAAAGGAGAACCGTCCTCTACGCTTCTTCGTCATCAGTGATTAAGGCTTGCATCCCTCTCCTGAGTATTGTACCAAAAGGTCTTTTGTCTAAATAGATAAGTTTTTCGTTGAACGGGGCCATTTTGTCCATGGAGCCTCCGGCAAAAATTTGTTAAAGGTTCAGATTACCATTTTCATTTAGTGTATGTATGTCATCTCTACCCCATCCTTCTGACTCACCAAGAACACTGACACAAGTGCATCTATGGGAGGTCGCAGCTTTCCGTGACGTGATCATTGGAGGACTCATCATATTGGCTTTCTGGGTGGGTTATCAACTCCAGAGTATTCTCGTCCCAGTCTTGATCGGCCTGGGGATGGCCTACCTTACAAATCCTCTTTTAAATTATGTCGAACAAACATGGAAGTTTCCCAGATGGCTGGCCGTGAGCATCATCGTCCTATTGATGTGTGCCGTGCTGAGTGGACTAGGGTTCTGGCTCGGCCCACTTCTGGCCGATCAAATTCTTCATTTTATTGAAACCGTGCCCACCAATCTGTCGATTTTGGCAGACCAACACAATCTGCAATTGGGCGAAATGTCTAGCAGTTTCGCTGAGCTTTCTGCTTCTGTTCAAAACAATCCATTTTCAACCATTAAAACCTTGTTGGCGGGTACGGGTCAGGTGTGGAATATGACCAATCTTATCATCGGAACGCTTGGCTCATTTCTCCTTTCTGCTTCGTTAATCATTATATATTTTTTCTTTTTCTCCTGGAACTTTCCCTCCATACAACAATCACTGTGGACGATAGTTGAGTCTTTAGGAGACCCTCGATGGCCTAATGCGTTGTCTCAAATGGATGAGACTGTGGGGGCATTTTTCCGGGGACGATTGCTCATTGCCTTGATCATGAGTGTGATGTTTGGAGGTGGTTGGTATGTAGCCAATGTTCCGTATTGGATACTGTTGGGACTTGGTGCCGGCATTCTCAGCCTCATTCCTTATGCTGCGACTTTAATGTGGCCAGTTGCTATTTTTCTGAAATATCTAGATATGTCCATGGGTTCCGGTACGACAGACAATTTCTGGATGCAACTGCTCGTCTGGCCTAGTGCTGTCTATCTTGGCGTCCAATTCATCGAGGGATGGATTATGACACCTTGGATTCAAAGTCAGTCGACCGACATGAGTGCCGGCACCATTTTGTTCGTGGTCTTGATCGGTGGGAGTATTGGTGGAATTTTAGGGTTAATATTGGCTATTCCCTTCACCGCCTGCCTCAAAATCATTCTGAAGGAAGTCCTCATCCCTCGTGTGAAGGAATGGGGAATGGTCGTTGAGCATCCGACAACAATCCAGCCTGAACATGAAGTCACCCCTTAATCAGGATAACAGGGGATACCGTCGGATCATTGTGCTCACTTGAAACTTTGTGCCACAAGGGGGCCTCAATCACACTGGTCGTCTCAGTAGGATTGTCACAGCCGACAATTGAAAGGAAGGTCATTGTGGACCCGGTGACCATTAGGATAGAGAGTCTACGAGAAGAAGGGGAACGAAGTCCGTGGATATGTTTTCAGATGTAGATTGGCTGCAAGCTTGGACGCATTTCTATCATCTTATCATCGCATTTGTTCTGGCGTTCCCTTTAGGCTGGGATCGGGAGCATCACAAGGAAAGTGCTGGAGTGCGTACCTTTCCACTTGTGGCATTGGGTGCGTGTGCCTACATGCTGACGGGAATTCAAGTGCTGGATACTTCAGATGCCGAAGCTCGGGTCATGTATGGTATTTTAACCGGCATTGGATTTATTGGGGGAGGGGCCATTCTTAAAGAACACGGTAATGTCGCCGGCACGGCAACCGCGGCGAGTATTTGGAACACGGGGGCGATTGGAGTGGCCGTGGCTTGGGATCGGTATGAAATCGCCCTGGTGCTCAGTGCCTTGAATTTTTTCACGTTTCGCTTCATGCCGGTTTTAAAGAAAGACTCAAAAAAGGAATAAAGAATTATTCCCAATGAAACACCACGCGACGTCACTGACGTAAAAAATGGAACTCCAAGAATTTCTCAGTCGGTGCATTCATTAGACGTCAATCACCTGAGCTTCTTTCAGGTGATGCGGTTTCGGTGTTTGGCCTTCCAGTGAAGGTCCAAGCGACCCAGCCCGATACGTCTGCAATGGTACCAGATTGTTCCCCCAGGAATCGGCAATGGGTTGAACGATGTTCCACATCTCTTCTACTTCGTCATTTCTGATAAAGAGCGTCGAATTGCCGGACATCGCCTCAAGAAACAACCGGGCATAGGGAGGAAGATTTTGAGATGATAATTGGGCATCCATCCTGGTGGGTTTCCGTCTCATGCCTGCGCCGCCTTCGATATTCAATAATTCAAGATTCATCTCGTCCGTATCGAGATTAAAATGCAAAATGTTATGTCCCCTTTTAGAGGGCAAGCGGCGTCCCTTGCGACGCGGATTTTTAAAATGGATTAAGATTTCCTTTCGCTCCTTTTTCAAAGCCTTACCTGAGCGTAGGATAAAAGGCACACCCTGCCATCGTTCGTTATCCACCCACATACTGACTTGCGCAAATGTTTCAGTTTTTCGTTCAGGTACCACCCCGGACTCCATTGCGTAAGCTGAAACAGGTTTCCCGAGAATTCGTCCCGATTGATACGTGGCACGTGTGGTATGAGCTTGAATTTCAGCTTTCGACAATTTTCTGACGGATCTCAGCACCTTGACTTTATTGTCGCGAAATTCAGGCGACCAGATTGATTCCAGAGGTTCGATGGCGAGGAGGACTAGCATTTGAAGGAGATGGTTTTGGATCATATCTTTGAGGGCGCCGGCGCGATCATAGTAGTCAGCTCTCCCTTCCAACGCGAGAGTTTCATCCCAGATCACCTCGACTTTTTTGATGTGGCACCGGTTCCAGATGGGTTCGAATAATTGGCAGTCAAAACGGAGGCCCAGTATATTAAACACTGTTGGTATCCCCAAAAAATGATCGATGCGATACACGTCATCTTCAGAAAATTTCCGATGGAGGAGCCGATTCAACTCCTTGGATTGAGCGTAATCCAACCCGAAGGGTTTTTCAATAATGATACGGGTGCCAGCCGGCAGTGCCAGGTGTGACAATGCCTTCACTATAGAAGGATATAATTGTGGGGGTAATCCAAGATAAATGAGCCAGGATCCAGATTTATTTGCAAAAACCCGGCCGAGCGAGTCAACCTGAGAAAGATCTTCAACTCGCGCGTATTCCAATAATGGTAAAAATTTTTCCCGTGAGCCAGTCGGCAGTTGAGGTCGATGGGTTCCCAGCATTTCTGAGATATGCTCCTGAAACTGAGCTGAGGTCCAGTCTCGTCTGCCGACTCCCACGATTGAAAAATGACCGTCTAGGCAGCCCTCGTCGTGCAATCTGGTCAACGCGGGGAAAATATACCTTTTCGTCACATCCCCGGTGGCTCCAAAAATTGCAAGATTTTCAATCACGTGATCTTTTGAACCTCAATAAATTTTTGGATGTATCCAATTCTCTCTACCAATATTGCGGTTTCCCATAATATTTATACAACCGATCTTCATAAAGTCGTTGGATAGGCTGGTATGGGTCATACTCAGGCGATTGTTCGATTTGGGCCTGATTCAAATCCACGTCAACCATTTTATCAGACCACAAAATAGATTTAGACCACATCGGGCTTATGAGAACCTTCCGTCCGGCTAACCATTTTGATGTATCAACAACCAAGTAACGTACCGTCCATGAGATATCTTCTACGATAAAATTGATGATTTTCCCGATCTCACCATCTGTTGCGTGTAGGGAAAAATCTGTCAGGCCATTGGCGCTGGTTAAAATCCCCGGAAATACTGTTAATTCTTTATCATCCAATGGGTAATACGTCGCCCATCGATAGTACGCACAAATCTCCCGTTCTTTCTTCCAGTTGAGGGGCTGATCAATTTCAAACGGCGGGCCGTCTTTGACTTGAGCTTGACTGACGTTCGCTGGAAATGAGCCAGTTTCCCACTTTGGCGTGAGTAAGCTTTCCCTCGCAATCAGCACGTGGCGACCGTCCAGCCACGTATCGGTGTCCGCTGCGATATAAAATATTTCCCAGGTTTGATCGTTAAAATACACATCGGCAACGGACCCGATAATGCCGTCCGTCCCTTGCACGACACAATCTTTAATTATATTGAAATTCCTTAACATGGTAGAAATTTTCCTCCTGATTTTTCATTCACATCTTATGAGTGCCAAGCGATGACTGGCTAAGATCACAAATGTCTGCGCCTTTTTTGTACATGTTGGAAAAGAAGCTAACACGGCGTGTTGGCTGCCACCACACAGCCTTAAGGACTGTGATGCTGGCAGTCAACTCTTCCCGTTGGGGGTATCAATCTTAGATGTTCACGTAAATTCTAGAGGAAAGGACTCCTGATACTTCCAAATCCTGAGGTTCATTCATGTGATTTTTTGGATGAACTCTTACTCTTACTAGAGATGGACTTTTTCTGGCGCTTCTTTTCTAATTCCTTGGTAGCTTGGGCGGCGTCCCCTTTTTTGCCGGACAATTTAGGATCCATAGGCTCCACTTCTTCCATTCCTGTCAGTTGGTCTGTGCGACTGCCCGGCCCGCTCCCCCCTGGCAGTGCCTTCTCACCTGAAGGGGCGCTTCGCTGAATGTTTTCGGGTACATTGTCGTTGGCTTTTTTGCTTAACTTAGGATCGTTGGTCTTCACTTCTTCCATGTCCGTCAAATCATTGGAACGACTACCCGGTCCACTACCGCCTGGAAGTGGCTCTTCACCTGATGGCGCACTCCGTTGGATTTTGTCTGGGGTATGGGCCTTGCCAGGGTCATTTTTCAATCCTTGTCCGGCAATTCCCGTGGAAACTGAGCCCACCAGGAATCCCATTGCAATTACGACTTGTACAGTCTTTTTCATCACGGACCTCCTTGAAAAAAGTTATTGAAAGATTGTGGAGAATTCTTACCCGCCGTTAAACCATTGGATTAACTGGTAACATTCTCCTGGAGCATTGATAAAGAATAACGGTGGCTGAGAATTGTCGCCAATAGACAAAACAGGAGGTCACATCTATCAAAAGTATAAAACGGGTGAGTATGTGATCTGCCTATAAAATAATCATTTCTTTACGTATGTGTTTACAGGCCAATAGAAATTCCTGCCACCAAGCAGTTAATGGTATGCAAGGGTTCCCTGAAACGATTCACCAAACGATTGATCCCCCTCACTTGTGATTAGCAGAATCCAAAAAAGAACGGTTTTCGATTCATCGAAAAAGTACGACCAATGCATCTCAAATCGTCCATTTCCATACTTTGATGACGGGCCACCTGGAACAAACATTCTCCATCAAGCGTTTGATGGTGAAGCCTTGGCCACCCTGGTTAAGCCGTAATATTTGTTCGAATGCCAAACCGCCCTCGAGGTGATTTGCTTCGAGGGCATATCGGCATGTGTGCCGTTCGCTATCCATTCACCGTTATTCTTTTAAAAAAGGAGGTTCACCCCTTCTAGGAGCCTGTCGGACTTAGGAAGAATCGGCTGCAAAAGTGTCTCAGCGGTCCATATTTCACCGCTTTCTTGTCCCATAGTCCCACTATGAACCTGCGAAATCGTCAAAATCTGGCCTCGCTCAGCCGCTTTTTCGCTTTCGATTCCCTAAGTCCGACAGACTTCTAGCTTCCCTGAAGGACGCCTCGATTCAGAGACAAGATTGTGGATTGGGTTGATGGGATGGTGTACGGGGAGGGTTTCCCTGGCTCAATCGTTTTAATTCCCTGACGTTTCAAAATTTTTTGAGCGGTGTACCCGCTTGCATTTTTCAAAAACGATTTTCGGGGAGGCGAAGCCTTCCTTGTTCTTTTGGACAATTTTACAGTCCCCAGAGGTATAGTTGTATTTTGCTAATCTCGGGATAATCTTCCATTATTTCTTACTAGTTCCTGGTTTCGAATATTCATACATGTAATATTATAAGAAGAAGGGGATATCAGTTATGGGGACACTATTATGACTCTACAATCTCATTGTTCTCACTGTAAGTTTTGGCCGTCAGGATATACGGTGGTTCTATTTTCCGTACTGATCATGGGTTGCGAAACTAATCCGTACACCAATCGTTCGCAAGTCATGGTGGTTCCTCAGTCTCAGGCCGTTCAGATGGGAGAGCAGGCTTTTCAAGAAATTCTGTCTGATCCCAAAACGCAGGTGTCCCAGTCGTCTGAAGACAAGGAGGCGGTCAATCGTGTTGCGAAGCGGATTATCGAAGCCGCGAAACAATCCAAGTATGCTGAGTCAGCCAAAGCATTCAACTGGGAGGTCCAGGTCTTTAAGGATGACAAAACCCAAAATGCGTTTGCCCTTCCTGGAGGGAAAATTGGCGTGTATACGGGAATTTTCCCTGTGGCGAAGAATGACGCCGGTCTGGCGGCGATTATGGGCCATGAGGTTGTTCATGCCCTGGCACGACATGGTTCGGAACGAATGAGCCAAGAGGTCTTGTCTCAGGCCGGGCTGACCGCGGCGGCTGTTGGAGTTGGAGCAAGCGGAGCAGGCCCATTAGCGGGACAGGCTGCTATGGCTGCTTTAGGGTTAGGCGCGCAAGTGGGAGTCTTACTGCCGTTTAGTCGGACGCATGAATCGGAAGCTGACTACATTGGACTCCTGTTGGCTGCGGCTGCCGGGTATGACCCTCAAGAAGCGGTGCGGGTCTGGCAACGTATGCAGCAAGGCAGCGAAGGGGCACCTCCGGAATTTATGTCCACACATCCTAGCCATGACTCACGTATTGCACGTCTACAGAAATGGATGCCGGAAGCCTTGGAAATTTTTCAGAACGTCCCACATGCTCCGGAGCACAGTCTTCCGACGGGTGGAACATAAGCCCAACGACGTATTTCATTCAGGCGCGTGGAAGCGAGTGGCTGGTGGAGCCGTTACACCATATCACGACCATGAATGTGGGCCGGAGGATGCGTCGCTTCAATAGCGGTAAAGGTTTCCAGAATGGTAAAGGAGTGACTGGCGCCTTTTGGAACGACCCAGCAATCTCCCTCATCCAGCAAAAGTGTTTGACCTTCCAGTAGGAGTTCAGCTCGTCCTTGGATCACAAACCCGATTGTCTCATATTCCCTGGATGAAGAATCCTGAGTTGGGCCCACCGGTAATTTTTCCCATAATCGCATCGACAGTCCGATACCGGAGGCCAGATACTTCTGCCCCATCGGTCCTTTTGGAGAATGCTCAGCTTTCACTTTTTTAATACTGGTATCGGCCATAATTTGTTCCTCCTTATCGCGTTGATCCTGGGTACATGGTACCTGCTTGCCTCAATAACCCATAGACAGGATGAAGGAAAATTGAGAATTTGGAAAAGGGAGATATATGACGCCTTCTTGCATTGCCAAAGATGGTGCTCACAAAGAGCATACGCAAAACAGATTATCTGCCGGTGGATGGACAGCAGAAAGGACCCGCCTGAACCGCGCGGATCCTTCTACTGTTTTCTTTCGATTCACTCCTACTCTTTTTGTTAGTAATTCCAATAAGGCCTATAACCATAGTAATCATGAATGCCTTGCCCCCAGGTCGTATCGGCCATATCCGGCCAATTGTCTTTGTCAAATCCCGGGGCTCGTTCTAATTTTTCTTTTGCCACGTCCAACAGGAAGATTTTCTCTTCTTGCACGACGCTCAAGGCTTCCCAGGGAATAGCAAAGAGTTTGTCTCCCATGCCTAAAAATCCACCAAATGATAATACGGCATAGGCAATCCGCCCCTCGGATACATCAATCATTAAATCCCTAATTTCCCCTAGGTCTTCCCTTCCCATGTTTTGCACTGATGTGCCGGTGATGGAATCTGAAGAAAGAACTTGACGAACTTTGGTAGTCATAAACACCTCCTGTGGAACATGGATAAATAATTTAACCGTTCCATTGTGTATATCATGGGGTTGTACTCGGGCGAACTGTGATAAACCCTTGAAGATAAATTGGGATATCTGGGGTTTTCTCCAGTTGCACCTTTGAATAAATCATTTAAGGTACTGGGCGATAGACACAAATTCTTTAAACCGTTCAATACAAGGAGGTGCTGTATTATGAATTTTCGAAGCAACATGGCCAAATCCATTGTCCTGGCCGGCATTCCATTGCTGACGTTTCCATTGTTGGCGGAATCCGGTGAGTTCCGCGATCGCTCACAGCGCGACAACGGCGGCCGTTCATTCTCCAATCAACGAATCGTTCAGGGCGAAATTTTCCGGAAAAATGGGGATGAAATTACTCTGCGTTCACGACACGGAGAACGAATCAGGTTTCGCATTAACGATCAAACCAATCAGTTGTGCCCTCAAGGTACGCAGGCATCACAAACCTCTTCGATGAACAAGGGCTCTTCGGGAAATCAAGGTTCATCCATGGGTCAGGGATCTTCATCTGAAGAATCTTCCGGACAAAGCCAAATGGCGGAAGGAAGGGGGCAAAGTTCCTCGGATACAGGCCAGGTATCGAGTAGTAGTCTCTTCGGTAGTCAGAATGCTCAGGCTTCCAGTCAGGGTTCGAATCAAGGTTCCTCAGGAAGTCAAAATAATCCCCAGCAATCCCAACAAAAGGGATTTAGCTTTGGGGAGTGTAATTTCCGTAACGGGGAATTTGTCAAAGCGAAAGTGGATGAAGATGGCAATGCTACATTTGTTCGATCGATGGGACAAAATGACGAAAATTATTTTAATGCCGGAAGAAGCGGAGAAGATTATTTTGTCCTTCCAGCGGGTCAATTAGGCGGGCTGGATATTTCGGACAAAGAAATGCATTATTCCGTTAAATCATCTGACGGGAAGGAAATAGGGGAGGTCCACAGAACTATGACCAATGGCAACGGAGATCTCACCTACGCCATTATCAAAAAAAAGGACGGGCAACTCATCTCAGTTCCATGGCAGGCGTTGGAAGGAGCCGGCAATAAGACATTTAAATTACAAATTACTCAAAATCAACTCGGGAACCTTCCCATTCTTGAGGAAGGAGAAAATGCCGGTACCCACGTCAAAAAACACTGGGATCTGACGGAACAAGAACAAAAAAATCTCGCGAAACGGAACGAGCGGATGGATGACTTCTACCAAACCCGTGACCGTTACTACGAAGATACACCGACATTTGAAGGGAATCGAGAGGGCTATTCGCGATACGGTGATCGTCAAAGATCCGTTTATGACTATGATTATAGGGACGATAACCGAGCTCGTGCTGCCCGCGCAGGAGTGGCTGGAGAAGAAGGAGTCGTGTCCATGTTTGGGAGCCCCAGTACCCTACCGCCGAATAGGCATGCCCCCCAATATGAAGGAGCGGATCGAGAAGGCTCTTTTGACCGCAATCGGCGAGAAGGCTCTTTTGACCGCAATCGGCGAGAAGGACGGTATGACGATGATTTCCGCCACCGTGAAGATCGACGGTCCATCCATTCTCAAGGCCGTCAGAGATATGACGAAAATTCCAGAGATCGGTCTGACCGGTATCAAACGACAACTCGAAGGAGTAAGTATGATCCACAGCGGGAAGGGGCCGATCGTTATCAATCTCGTCGTTCAGGTGGGAGCAATTATGATTACCGTCCGGAGCAATATCGGCCGTAACTTTGAAGAACGTCCCATGGGCCTTGCAGGCCCATGGGACAGAGGAACGATGACAAAAAGGTTTTTTTGACAGTGAAAATACAAGGTTACGGGACTCTAGTCAGGCACCGGGAAAGGCCGGCTAGTGGCTGGCGGGAGCGGATTGATAGCTGGGGATGTGATCGATCCGCTCACTGCCTTCCCCTTTTGCAAAGCCTTCAATCAATGGCTTAACTGCCGATAATTTTCTTCTCACATGCCCCAACAGTTGGAGGATCTTCCGTATTTTTTGCGAATTCCAGGTCTAAGATGCCGGAGCAACCCGGTCGATGTTCCTGGTGAGACACTGTGTTACGGAATAATCCTTCTGATCTAGAGATCGTCAGGCACAGAATTCATCCAACGTGCATAACCAATCGTGATGGAAACCCGGCTTCCGATATTGTCGCCACACGGGGAGCCACTCACATGGGCTGGATGTATTCCCTCATCATCGGGAATGGTGAGAATATGTCTCCTATGGACTACGGCAGAGGAAGTCCGCCGGGCTAGTGCCTTCCTTAGCCGCCGAGATCCGGCCATGCCTCATCGTCAACTAACCGAGAGTCATCCAACAATAACAGCAGGGGTTTCTCTCTCAACTGAGCGATCGTTTTTCAGGACTCTGATCTGCTCAGGAGGATCCCGGCTTATGAAGAAGTTGGAACACGACCTCTCCCATTGGCATACGTCCTCCACATCAGCCATCGAACGGGCATCATACCCGAGTAGAGAGAATTATCCTGCCAGGCATAGAAGTGGAATACGTTCCGCTCACTCACAAATGGCCGTGACATAATCAGTATGGTGGTGTGTTGGGGAACGTCATTCTCATCCTTTGCTTACGGCCGTGGACTGACATCCCGTGGAATATTCACCACAAAGGCTTCACCAGTTTCTTGTGCCCGTTAAAATGGAGATATACTCCAAATTTTTCAAATGGGATTGTGTCATGACTCTGATGGGATTCCGTCTCTCTGAAACCTTCTCTTAATCTTAATAATAGACATTTTGCCCCATTCGCCGGAATACGGGGACCGGAGGGCACCAGCCTTGAACGGCATGCTGCAAAAGAAAGCCTGCCACCGCAGTCGGGAGTAAAACCAACGTCGATCGAGAAATGCACCGAGCGCAAGGCCCACAAGCGAGATTGAGGCAGCATTGGCTTCAAGAATGCGCTCGATATCCCATTCTTCGCCCAGTTCTCTTAGACGGCGATTAATGGCTGGACGACCGGCGGACGCATACAAAAGAACATTGTGTTTGGAGCGGTTGTGGATGTCCTGATTAATGTGAACGTCGGTATTTTCCTCAACTCGTGTGGCGCTTGGTGGAACGATCATCTTAAACCTCCATTCTTCCGGGATCACTCGTCAAAATATAGTCGTTGCGAATCGGATCTTTTCACATCATTGGTTATTGGAAATTGTTTTGTAACTGGAATAAACCCTGGACGAACACCGTCGTCGTACCTCAGATTACAGGGTAGCAGGTGTTTCGGGTGTCCGGGTGAACTTGAACTTTCGCATCTAAGCCACGAAAGCGGCGCCTCTCTAATTCGCGAAGAACGTAAGGCACTTTGCGATATTGGAACAACCCAGAATCGTCTAACACCTCCTCCATTTTCTTGCCTCACGAATCGATACTTGTATTGGCGGAAAATCGGTCGCACGCCCCATACTACAGAGTCCGGAATTCAGTCGGATTGTGTGACTGTGTCGTCCAAGCTCACTTGGCGCCCTGATGGTCCGGGTCCCCGTGTTCTGGAAACTTTCGATTCAATTCGTTGAACGTATCCAGATTCTCTAGATCTTCTTTTGTCATGGGTTTTCCTGTAACTGGATCCACAGCTATCTCCGGATCCAAGGGCGGAGGACTAATCACCGCATCGGAATCGACCGGAACGTTCGGATCGATGACCATTTCGGAGTCGTTCACGGGGGGCAACCCGGTAGATCGCTGATCGTCAGATAAACCTGGTGTCGATAAATCTTGATCCATCTCTTGGGTCATACTTTCTCCTTCCTCCGCGTTCCTAGGGAATTCCTGCCCCAAGGCCGACCCTCCAAAGATCAGAAAAATGCTCGTTCCTATCAGAAGCCAATAATTTTTTCTCTTTGGCGTTCTTCGATTAAAAATGTTCCTCATCGCATAATCCTCCTTCATCGATCATGTTCCAACCGGCACATTTTTTAGTTTTTTAATCATGCCTTCATTGTTGACGAATAGCATCTGGTAAAAACCCTGGTCCTATAAATTTTCCCATTTACCAGGGATGATTTTTTGTTATTCAAGGGTTTTATTCAGTTCTTCATCGCGCTGCAGTAATCATAATACGTAAGAAAGCAATGCAGCAGTTTCACAAATATAAAATATTGAACAGGAGGATTTCTCACATGAACAGAAATGGTAAGACCAACGGCATGCTCAGTCTTCTCGTAGTATTTACCCTTGCGGGCGGAAGTGTAGCATTTGCCATGAACGAACAGTCAGGAATGAAGGAGCATTCCGACCCTTCGTCTCATGAACTTCTTCTTAATGCCAATACACTGATTGGCAATACCGTCATTGACAAATCTGGGAAAGAAATGGGCACCATCAAAGACTTACTTATCGATCAGGAAACAGGTCAAATTGCCTATATTATCCTCGCCTATGGCGGCACCTTTGGTGGCACTCTTGGCATTAACCAAGAGAATTATTCGATTGCCTGGAAAGACGTGGTCCTCACCAAGAAGGATGACGGAATGGTTGTTGAGGTGGCGGAAACAGCCATTGGAGAAACTTCATCGAAAACCGCAACGACATCCGGCAGGCATGATCGAGACATTTTTCGTTCAGGCAAACCTGAAACGGTAGAAGGAATTGTCGAAAATATCGACCATGAAATGTTTGAAGAAGGCGTAGGGATGACGGACAGTTTAGTCGTTCTCGATATCCAATCGGCCAAGGGGAAAGAACGCGTTCGTATCGCCCCTGACGATTATCTTAAAAAACAAGGGATCGAAATAAAAGAGGGAGACAAGGTTGAAGTCTCGGCAATACGAGTAACCCGTGACGGGGAAAATCTCCTAGTTGCCTCCACAATGACACTCAAAAAGAATGGGAAAGTCCTGAAGTTACGGCTAGATGATGGCACTCCCAAGTGGGAACAAGGCATTAATACCAAAAGTCAATCGAAAAATTAACTGGAAGACTCAAAAGTATAAGAACAAGGCGTGATTTCATGCCTTGTTCTTATGCGCCGGATAATTCGAATTCCATCACATGACTCTTCCTTATAGCTCTCCAATTTCCTAACCGACTTTCAATGGCTCATCAATGGTTCTTCCCAGGTCCGTTCAAAAGGTAATGTTGACACAAAGTAAAAAGAATTTATTCACGATCGGTTGTCCGATTGTGATTCGGAGAAAGATGCAATGATCACCTCACAAAAACGATCGCCTTCCTCTCGAAAAGTTCGTTACGCGGTGGTGGGATTAGGATATATCGCTCAGGTCGCTGTGCTCCCGGCATTTGCGCATGCGAAGAAAAACTCGGAATTAGCGGCATTCATCTCCGATGACCCCAAAAAATTGAAGCAATTAGGAAAAAAATATGGCATTCACGGTCTTTATTCGTATGGCCTCTATGAAGAATGCCTGAGGCGGGAAGAGATTGATGCCGTGTATATCGCGCTTCCCAACCATTTACATTGCGAATATACCGTCAGGGCGGCGAAATCGGGAGTACATGTGTTGTGTGAAAAGCCTATGGCCTTATCAGTCAAGGAATGTGAGATCATGATTCGCACAGCGGACCATCATGGCATCAAATTGATGATAGCCTATCGGCTTCATTTTGAGGAGGCCAATCTTCGGGCCATTCAACTGGTTCAATCGGGAAAAATCGGCGAACCGCGGTACTTCCAATCGGCGTTTAGTTTGCCGGTCAAAGACAAAAATAATATCCGGTTGCGGGAGGAAACGGGCGGGGGAACACTTTGGGATATCGGTATATATTGTCTGAATGCATCCCGGAATCTTTTTCAGGCGGAACCGATTGAGGTATTTGCCGCTACGGTGGGACAGGGAAAGGGCCGATTCGAAGAAGTTGAAGAAATGAGCGCGGTCACCCTTCGGTTCCCGGATGATCGATTGGCCTCCTTTATTTGTAGTTTCGGAGCCGTAGACGTATCCGAGTTTCGGATTGTGGGTACCAAGGGACAATTGAGAGTGACATCGGCCTACGAATATGTCGAGCCCATTGCGCATTACTTGACGGTGAACGGGAAAGAGAAAAAGCACGTTTTCTCCAAACGCGACCAATTTGCTCCACAACTTTTAAAATTTTCTGATGCCATTGTGAACGACACGGTTCCCGAACCGGCCGGGGACGAAGGTCTCCATGATGTCAGAATTATCGAAGCTCTGTACCGTTCAGCCGAAAAGGGTCAGCCGGTCTCCCTGAAAGAAATACTCCGGAAACGGCGTCCCACGGTCCGGCAAAATCTTCATCGTCCGCCGGTTAAAAAACCCCATCTTGTCCACGCCAGCAGTCCGTCAGGATAGAAGGCCTGATGGCCCTTAATTCATATGTATCTCAGGTGTTTACACAGCAGGGAAAGGAAATTCATTCATGAATGAGAAATCAAACATGGCTGATTCCACCGGGTCTCATCCATTCGGTAATATGTCCCCGGCCCCGCACTCTTTTCTTCTGGAGGCTGAATTGGATAGGGAAGGAGAACGTCGGCATCGTCAAGGAGATGCTGAACATGCGTCATTGTCTTCAGCCGAGGAAGATGTCGGAACAAGAGTCAATCAATAGGGGGCTTTTGATTCTGTCAAGGGAGATATGAGTTAAATCGTTAAGGTGGTAGGGCATCGTATCCTCAAGGGTTCATTGCAGTACCCCATGGTCTTCGTTGAGCGCATACTACGGATCATTATTGACGTAATTTTTTTAATCTCTCCCGACGCCTTTGTTAAGGCAACGAGAAAGATTATGAATGTGTCGGGTTAATGCCCGAGAAAATTCAGCGCAATTCCAAGAGGAACGGACTTGGCGTGTCACATGCAATCCTATGTCTCCGTTG
This sequence comes from Nitrospirales bacterium, assembly GCA_040904705.1. Lineage (GTDB taxonomy): Bacteria > Nitrospirota > Nitrospiria > Nitrospirales > UBA8639 > Nitrospira_E. Next base: position 25,507 of record JBBDSY010000059.1, read on the forward strand.
TTGTTCAGCATACCCGGTTGGATTCCCCGCCAGGCTGAGAATGCCCTTCTTTCCACGATGGCGTCTATGAATCATCAGTCACGAAGTATGCATAGTTATTCTTGTCCGAAAGACTGAATTAAGGAATTCAAGAAAGGAAATTATGACCAACACGGCTGCAGATGTCTTAATAGAAAAACTCCATAATTGGGGAGTGGAAGTGATATTCGGTCTACCCGGGGATGGGATTAATGGCATCATGGAAGCGCTCCGCACTAGACAGGATGTTATACGATTTATTCAAGTCCGCCACGAGGAATCGGCTGCCTTGATGGCTTGCGGCTATGCCAAATACACGGGAAAGCTGGGAGTCTGTTTGGCCACCTCGGGTCCCGGGGGCCTTCATCTCCTCAATGGCCTCTATGATGCCAAAATGGAAGGGCAACCGGTCCTGGCCATTACGGGACATCATTTTCACGATTTAATTGATACGCACGCGCAACAAGACGTGAATCTCACTAGGGTGTTCGAAGATGTGACGGTCTATAACACACGGGTTATGAGCGCGTCCCATGTGGAAAATGTGACGGACTTAGCCTGTCGAGCCGCTCTGGGTTATCGAGGTGTCGCTCACATTAACTTCCCGGTTGATCTGCAGGACACCAAGGCGGAAAAGGGTTATTCCAAACGCAATATTCCACATCATTCCACGGAGGTGTATGCTCGAGGCGCCCGGCTACCGCATGAACCGCAACTTCAACAGGCTGCAGAAGTCTTGAATGCCGGAAAACGGATTGCCATCATGGCCGGAGCCGGTGCTTTAGGATCCGCAGATGAATTGGAACAACTTGCCGAGCTATTGGGCGCACCTATCATTAAACCATTACTCGGCAAAGCTACGGTACCTGACGACAGTCCCTACACCACGGGCGGAATTGGGTTGCTGGGGACGATTCCCTCCCAAGAAGCCTTGGAGGATTGCGACACGCTCTTTCTCATCGGGACTTCCTTCCCATACATGGAATTCTACCCAAAGCCGGGACAGGCTCGCGCCGTTCAGATTGACCTTGATCCCGTACGCATCGGACTCCGATATCCCGTCGAAGTGGGATTGGTGGGGGATTGCCGACGAACGCTTCAGCAATTACTTCCTTTATTGACACGCAACACTCATCGAAAATTTCTTGACCAAGCCCAAAAGGAAATGAAGAAGTGGCGAACTCTCATGGAAGAACGCGGCACGAGGAAGGATAAACCCATGAAACCGCAAGTGGTGGCATGGGAGTTGGGCAAACGATTGACCGACAATGCCATTGTTTCCTGTGATTCGGGAACCATCACCACCTGGTGGGCCCGGCAAATCCCTGCCAAACGTCATCAGATGCATACAGTTTCGGGAACTCTTGCTTCCATGGCTTGCGCAGTGCCCTATGCCATTGCCGCGCAAGTGGCCTATCCCGATCGCCAATGTATCGCATTTGTGGGAGATGGCGGCTTCTCTATGCTGATGGCGGAATTTGCCACCTGTGTCAAATATAATTTACCCGTGAAAGTCGTAGTCATTAAAAATAATACTCTGGGGCAAATCAAATGGGAGCAAATGGTCTTTTTGGGGAATCCCGAGTATGGCTGCGAACTCCATCCCATCGACTTCGCTGCCGTGGCCCATGCTTGCGGAGGAACGGGTCTGACGATTGAAGATCCTGAAGACTGCGGATCAATGATCGAGCAAGCCTTGCAGACGCCTGGGCCGGTATTAGTTCAAGCCATCGTGGATCCTTTCGAACCCCCGATGCCTGCCACCATCACGTTAAGCCAGGCCGCGAAATTTGCCGAATCATTGGCAAGAGGCGAACCGAATCGGATAAAAATCGCTCTGACAGCCCTTTCGGATCGGGTACGGGAACTCGTCTAAATCACTGCATCGTCCCATCATTCATGGTCGTGACGCCATGGCCATTCCTGAATGTTGGATGGCCATGCAGTGCGCCATCCGAAATGTCGGTCGGCCAGGAATCGGCTCCATGGCCATCGCAGATGTGGATATGGCGTTGTGGGATTTAAAAGCCTGGATCCTGGATCTCACTAAAAAAAGAACCGCGCTTTTCTGTCATGTTTTACAAAGGAGTGGGACGATGCTTACCTTTGGCTTTATCTTATTATGTATCGCGGGAATCCTGGCGGTACTGGGATTCGGCCTCATGAGTTCACCATAGCTGGGCCCCGCTCGGGTGGCTTTTTATTTTGTATTGGTCGTATCTCTTCTGATTCTTGTCTATGGTACAGTCCAACAGCAGGTCTACGTGAACCCGACCGAACCGGTCCAGGAACGTCATTAATAAAACCTGGATGGGTTCCGGAAAAAAAGATTGAGCCATTGGATCGCCATGAGAGAAGTGTGACCAGAATACGAACACCCATACGTCTGAAATCTGAGAACCGCGGTGAAACCTGAGATCATCTGAATCCGAGGAATTTCGGTAGAAGAAATGAGAGTGTGGCTTCACGCATCTCCTACACTCCAAATAGAGTAACGAATGAATTGTCCTATTGAGGAGTCTACGAAAACAACATGAGGGAGAATGAGTTGATGAAAGTAAAAATTTTGTTGAAAGTTTTGGTCTGCTCTATGTTCTTCGTCGCCACGAGTCATGCTGAGGAGATTGGAAGCGTGGATACGGAATTTAAAATTTTTGGACCTGATCACAAAATTGTGGTTGAAGCGTTTGACGATCCCAAGGTTGAGGGCGTCACCTGTCATCTCAGTCGATCAAAAAAAGGTGGGCTCAAAGGAATGGTTGGATTGGCCGAACAAACCTCAGATGCCTCAATCGCCTGTCGGCAGGTCGGTCCCATACGTATGGTGGGGGAGCTCGAAGAAGGTGAACAAGTGTTCAAGGAGAGTCGTTCATTGATCTTTAAAACATTGCAAGTTGTCAGATTTTTGGATAAGAAACGGCAAACGTTGATATACCTCGTCTATAGCGATAGAGTCATTGATGGCTCACCCAAAAATGCCATTTCAACCGTGCCGATACGACCATGGTGAGGTGATAAGTGCCATGCGAGAATGCATGAGGATTGTATCCGTCTCGAATTTTTTCAATTTGCCAATGCTTCACAGCATGCCCTCCTGAGTGTAAACCGTACAAGTAACGTTTCAAAAACCAGAAAAGCCTGACACGACTACCGAGTCGTGAACTATCTCACGGTGAATCAATTGTCAATCTCTTGCGATGAACCAAAGGCAGTTAGCTCACCAGTGTACCATCAAGAAGATATTCGTAGCCCAGGTGGACATATCCGGTGCCCGAGCTCTGCCTATGCCGACCCCGATTGGTTGATCGCAGCAGAGGTGTCCTTCCGTTTCCCACCATTATTGTAGCCAATCGGATGACTGTCCATTTTTCAGGATAGACATTCCGTAGAAGCCGGATCTCCAGACTGCTCAGGTCTGCACATCACGAACAGCAGAATTGTCAGGATGATATAGCTGTGGGTTTCACCATCCTCGTGCACCAGGTGCGGCCGAAACTGAACGCCTGGATTCCAGACAAGGAAAAAGTCTTGGATAACATGGGGCCAGAGGTGACGAAAATCCGAGTTTCCAGGGTTTTTCCCAGTAGCAATCTATAATTTTAGCTGATAAAAAAAGACAGGGTAAAGATAATGTGTTCACTAAATTCCATTTTCATGAAGCTTTGACTTGTGCGAGTCGAGAGCAGGCCAAGTCCCTTAATTTTTGGTCATCCCATAGATTGAGGTTTTTGACCGACTAAGAAAAGGGCACGCCTATGTGGAGAAGTTCCTCAGTATGATCCAAGCTCGTTCCATAGCGAGACGTTGGCGTGGCCGCCGACTCTTTCTTTTGTTGTTGTTCTGTCTATCGGTGTCCGTGATTGGGAATCCCATCCTGAGTCGAGCTACCGTCGTTCCGTTAGCGATCACCGACGAGGATATCACTATCGCGATTGAAAGCCGCTTCCTCGTGGATAAGAGTGTCGAGGCAAATTTCATTGATGTCGACACGAAGAATGGAATTGTCACCCTTTCCGGATCTATCGATAATTTGCTCGCCAAGGAGCGGGCAGGGAAAATTGTGGAAAGTGTTCGTGGTGTAAAAGCTCTGATCAACGCCATCCAAGTCAGGCCATTGCATCAACCCGATGATGAGACATTACAGCGGAGAGTCATCGCGGCACTGGCCGACGATCCCGCAGCAGACTCCTATGAAATTGTGGTAGATGTCGACGATGGCACGGTGATTCTTCACGGTACGGTCCAAAGCTGGCAGGAAAAATTCTTAAGTGAAGAAGTCGCTAAATCGGTTTCAGGGGTTCGAGACCTCACGAGTCAGATCATCGCCAAACCCGCAACGAATCGCGACGATTCTGAAATTGAGGCAGACATTGTTCGTCATCTTCAATCAGATGTATGGGTGGATGAAGGTCTTATCGGAATCATGGTTGAGCAAGGCCGGGTCACCTTAACCGGAACGGTCGGAAGTCTGGCAGAAAAGCAGGCTGCGTTCGGGGATGCCTGGGTCAGTGGTGTGACTGAGGTGAGCGTGGATCGACTCAAGGTTGAATGGTGGGCTCGTGACCGAATGCTCAAAGACCCTGCCAACGCGATTGTTTCCACGACAGAAAAGGAAGCGGCCGTACGTATCGCACTTTCGTATGATCCACGACTTCAGAAATCGGATATCTCGGTTCGCGTCATGGACGGGACGGCCATCCTAGGTGGACTGGTGAATAATCTGGCAACCAAACAGGCTGCTGAAAACACGGCCAGGAGTACGGTGGGAATATGGCAGGTTCGGAATTTGATAAAAGTCCGACCAAACAGTCCTTACAACGATGAAGAATTGGAAGAACGCGTCCTGCATGTTCTCAACCATCACCCCATGATTGATCGTTATGACATAAAAGTTTCTTCCCGGAGCGGACGGATTTCTCTCGAGGGCTATGTCCAATCCTCAACTGAAATATCACAAGCCGTTCGAACCGTGGCCAGAGTCAAGGGTGTCACAGACATCGTGAATTACTTAAAAATTGCATCGCCTTCGAATGAAAAATATGATGAAGAAATATGGGAAGAGATCAGGCGCTCATTCTGGTGGGATCCAAGACTCTATGACATGGATATCACCGTCACCGTTGACAACGGCGTTACGACATTAAGAGGCACCGTTCCATCTATCCTGGAGTGGCGACGAGCCAATAGCATTGCCAAAGAAGCAGGTTCCAGTCGAGTTCGCAATCGCTTGAAGGTGACCTATGGCCCTGATTTTCTTTCTGCCTAATAGTCGTTATTGTTTCTATGATCAATTGACCACATTTCTGAATGTGTAAAGGAGGCTGTCTATGCAACAGATTATTTCCCAAAGATCACTCATGTTCGTCTTCAGCATAGTTGCGATATTTTTTTCTCTTCTGAATGTCTCGTTCGGGAAAAACGTTGAATTTAGGAATGGACCCGTACCAAGCAATAATTTCTTGCACAGTGTCAAGCAAGACCGACAACCCTATATTGAGGAGGTTCGCCAACAAATCGAAAAATCGCGTGAGCTTCTCGCTGACTTACAAAAGATGCGCTCTCAGGCTTCCAATAAAGAAACAAAAGAAAATCTGTATTACCCGGTCATGAAGCTCACAAAGGAAATAGAACACGCCGAACGTGTTTCTCAGCATCTTGATGTGATCGACCCTCAAGGGTGGTTAAGGAGTAAGAGAGAAGTGGATGCCGTTCTCGCTGACCTCCATGCGACTTACGACGACACGCTTCCTCTTCTGCACGATCAGACACGGTCCCTTGAGGATGCCCTTCATCACGCCAAGATTGCTGCCGACTATGGGAAAGAAGGCAGAAAAGATCTTTTCCTTAAAAACACGACATCCGCAAAGAAGTATGCCGATCTTACGCGAGAACAAGGGATGAAATCTGAGCTTCTTAATGAAGCCATTTCTGAATTGCAGGATGCTATTGACCATATCAACCAAGACAAAATTGGCGCTGCGGCCACTCTTGCGCAAGGGGCCTACCTTCATCTGGTTTCCGCCATGAATGAAGAAGAGACAAAATAACGTGGTATTCATCAATTTTGTTGTTCTGTTGTAACACCGCCGTATGAGGATAGACATATTCGAATAATATTTAAGAATTTTGTCTCTTCACATGGTATGCAGAGAGGAACTAGGATAGGCAGAAGTTCTACGGTGTCCTGCCATGAATGAGGCACTATCAATCTATGGAGGCACTGTCATTATTCAATGTGTTTTGAGAAAAGGAGACGATTATGAAGAGCATGGCATCAAAAACGTCCATTCGATTATCCAGTATTATCATTGCCGCAGGCATGATGGTTCTGCCCGCCACCGTGATGGCCGGACAAGGATCGGGATCCCATTCGACAGTCGGATCTCAGGCAGGAAACCAAGTTCCGAAAGTACAAAAACATCCCGGTGCCGACTTTGAATCGCAATGGAGCGATCAATTGATTCAGGAGCGCGACCAAGCCAAACAAAGTTTGGAACAAGCGAAACAAGAACGTGATCAAGCGAAGCAAGAACGCGATCAGGCGCTCCAAGCTAGCGCCGAACAGCAAAAATCGGGCATGAAATCTATTCAAGGTCAAAGCGCTAGTGGGCAATCGGACATGGGAGGCGGAAATCAGGAATCAGATAAAGCCGCGCAAGAACGCGATAAGTATTTGCAGCAACGGGAAGACCTTCATAAGGAAACTGCAAAGCTTCGTGCCGAACGTGATCGAGCCATGCAGGCTATCTCTGGAGGATCACCGCTCGACGCCGTTGACAGTGGGATGCCGGTGAAGCGTCGACGTTAATACGACGTTTCACTCCCGAATAGTGCCAGGTGAACTAACCCCTAATACAGCGACCGGACGTGCGTTGCCAAAAAGGTAGTGTCCGGTCGCCAATCTCAAGGGAGATCTTTATGTCACGAAAAAAAACACAAGTGGTTTTGATAAGTCTGTGTTGGCTCTTAGTTTTAACAGGGTCGGCCTCTGCCGGGAATTCAGACCAGAGGCTGGCCGGTAATGCGGAGTCAACGATGGAGTCGAGTAAGGACCTTCGTGAACAGTATACGCTCCTCCCGACTCACCGGGTCATCAGGGGTGTGGTAGAAGCAATTTCAGCGGACCATGCCACAGTCAATTCTGGAGATACCGGGGAAATCACTCCGCGATACCTGTCATTAGAACGTGCCAGAGAGAAGGGATTCACACTGAAGGTGGGCAATGAAGTGATTATCATTGTGAATGCCAAAAATCATGTGGTGGATTATCACCTCAAGAACGAAGAAAATCATAGCCATCATAAAATTTTGAAGGGCAAGCTCGCACAACCACTCAAGGTAGGCCAAGAACTCGCGATCATTATGACCGAAGATGGAACCCAAAAAACATTTCCCGTTCGCCCGCTGGCCAGGAGCGAGGTGGCTGCCATTCCTTTCGATACGGCAGGGCTATTTTTGATTGATGAAACGAACAAAATTGCGAGCGCCACATTGACAAAAGATGTCGTCGCCGAAGCCGATTGGGCACGCTCCTCGGCTATGAACGTGTATCGGCACGTCGATGGAATCATTCAAAAACAGCCTGCGGAGCACACAGTTGTCCTGAAAACGAAGGACAGCGAAACCATCTCTTTACCCGTGTGGAATTATTTAACCGATGAATTGCAAAAACTCTCAAAAGGTATGCACGTCACCCTCTTAGTGGATAGGGAAGACAAAGTTGTGGATATTGCCTATCTTCCCTCTGAAGTGGAATAACGGCATAACGAAAAGGCCACAAGTCATATCCTATCACTCTATTTGAAGATTTCCATGGAAGTCCCCCGGACATTCACGCCACTTCAGGTCCAATCCAAGTCATACATCCACGAGGAAGGCATTGCGCACTAATGGGTCAGTACCGGGTTTGATAAGGTTATTGTACGTCGGGCTAGATCAGGATTTACTCACGTATAATGCCAGGGCTCATTTCCAGCCACATTTCAGTATGATCGACTGAAGTTTTCCAGGGGCGGGAAAATTTCAAGAAATGGACGATGAGTGCGCCCTCCTGTTGCAGCTTCCAGAAGGCGACCAGCCAGTGTTCATGGAATCGTTCAAGAGGCTGCCTATGGGAATCGAATCAACCCAGGAATGACTCTATAAGAAACCCCCGTATGCAAGGAGAAGCCTATGGTCGGTAGGTGGCGCTCAAAGAAGTTTTGACCAGAATACCATGAGACCATGTCCTCCTCGCTCGGGCCCGTTCCGATCCCGGAAAATGCCAAAATTATAACTATAGTTGAATTCCAGTTGGGAACTCCACGGAGCTCCGCTGACAATCCCTCCTCCTAACGCCGGCAACATATCAACCTGAGTGTGAATCGAACCATTGTCCCGGAAACGGGGACGTTCGATTGCCGACCATGTTCCTCGAATGTAGGGATACAAGAAAAACAACGCCTCATATCGGTAGGTGAGATTGGCGATTGCATATTTTCGTGGGAATAATTCATTGAAAGCGACTCCGGGGATAAGAGGACGAGAGAGGGCTTCCCATTCATATCCAGTAGGTCGACCGGGTAATCGAAAGGCCGAGAATCTATCCAGATCCTTTCCGATGCCGCCATAGAGGGTCGCAATCAGCCGATGCCGTTCATTCGGAACCCAGGGGACTTTTTCCGCCATGGCGGCATAGACCCTGGCCGAAAAGAACGTGCGTTCACGGCCGATATCCGGGGACTCAAAAGCCTCTCCACCCCACGTGCGCCACTGTGCGCGATGTCCATAAATAATATCCCCTCCAACAGACACTCCTTTATGGAGCAATTCCATGAGATTTCGCTCCAGCGCATCCACCCGTACTCGCCCATGAACCCGCCCCTCATAGGTATTCTGGGGAACTGTGAAATTTTTCGACGCTTTCGAACTGCGATCAAACCAGAGGAATCCGGGTTCATACGTCAAAGACGCTTCAAACGCATTATCCTGATGCCCTGGAAAAATTGACCGGCGATAGCCCAGACCGATTCCTCCAAATACATAATTCCATTCCAGTTCCACTTCCCGAATTCGTTGGCCTTCAACATATTCAGAACGACCGAAGGGAATGACCACATTTTCAAACGTCAGGAGTGCGAACCATGGACTTGTGGAGGTGAGACCCTGTTCGATCCAGATATCATTGACCAAACCGGAAATCGTCCCGCGGAAACGCCTATTTTCCTGTTCCCAATTATGCCAAATAAAGAGCGCGCCAAATGGGAGGATTTCCAGCATACTGGGTCCGTCGGGAATCCATTGCGCGCCGGCGCTCACCGCCGTGACATGGTGGCGATCACGGGGGGGGACGTGGATGTCCATCCCGAAAATTTCCGTGTGGTGCATT
>JBBDSY010000060.1:0-34665 GCA_040904705.1 Nitrospirales bacterium
AGAATCACAGCCTCAAGCCCTCTAATCATTACCCACAAATTCTTCAGAGGAGCCGAAATTGAGAACAGTGAGAGAAGAGAGACTTTAAAAACCGTAGCGACGGTGGACTCCTCTGTGAGTGAATCGAAAGAAAATCGTTCATGAGCATGGTCCTTGTTGTCTGAGATGCCAGCCGTCCGTTCCTCTATTCATTGTATCCGCGAGAGGAGTGTCGGGTCGTCGACTCATAATATTGATCCTGGCCCGGGCCGCGATCAAATTGTCTCATGCGACCGGAATCTTCGGGTTGGTCTCGATAAAATCGCGCTCGTCCGCGAGCATGTTGACGGCAATTTTGTTCCATGGCCCGGGGCATACGATCTTCTCGCATTCGCTCTCTGTCCATGTCTCGATTATCCGAAGAGGGCCGACGATTGCTGGCATGTTGATTTCTCCGGTCGATGTCATGATCCGAGTAATAAAAGTCATCTGAAGAGTAACGCTGTGTTCCTCCATGTTCTTTTTGCCCAGTCCGATCTTGATTTTTTCGGTCTTGGTATCGTGCTTGAGAACTTCCGGAATTCAAGCGATCATCTTCCCTATCAAAGGCTTCACGATTTGGTCGTTGTCTGCTATTGTGGTTGTAGCGATTATGAGCTCCTTGGCAATGATCGTCTGTGTACCCTTCCCATCGATTGTGAGTCTGATATCTATTGGGCTTATCGGGGTTGAACAACCTCAGGCCCCGCTGACGGTCTTGACGATTCGCCGGATTTCTCGCCTGTCTGACTATCTGTTGATTTTTCCATTTGACCCCTAACTCCTGATGAGGTGCCGGAGCAATCCACGGTGCTGCACTGGCCGATGGTGTCTCATTAAGAATTGACAAGCTCGACATGCTCATCATGGACAAGACGGCGACAAATAATGCCGGTCGTGTTATCGATCATTCCATCAGGAAATCTCCTGTGAAAGAGAGAAAGATTAAGATGACATGTGAAATATGCTACCGTCCTTTTCGTTTATGGAGAACTCTATAAAACCCTTGCCGAGCTATCCAACGAATTTCTCTCATCCCTAACAGACTATGATCTATCGTCACGGCTCTCTTGGTGAGAAAGAGAGGAGGCGATCTGCCGGGATGGTGACGCATCTCAGAATATATCCGGTGGAAATGATTAAAGGTGGTTGAGCCGGAAAGGACTTGACGGCGACGACCTGCCAGGGTTTCTTCCAGTTTCAGGTTGTGCAGCCGTATGTTTAAACAGAGCTACGCATCTGGAAGGGATTCACGTGACGGCAAAATTAAAGGTGTGGAGTGAGAAGAAATTGATAGTCACCATATCCTATCAGAGATGAATTCAGATCAGATTAAGGAACGGAACGGCCTCTTAAAAAGGCAGTAGATATATGCCCCAGGCCTCATTGAGAATTGGGCGTGATTGCGAGACTCAATCGCACGGGAGGAGAAGAACGCCATTCTCAGACGGCTGGCGGTAACGGTTCTGCAAGGAATATTGAAGGTGCCTATACCGCCCTCCAGGCCTCGGCGGTATCGTGGCCATCCGGCCTTTCCTGGTTGATACGAAAACCAAGCTCAAGGGCATGGAAAGATCGACTTACGGCAAGAACAGATGGATCTTACGATAAAACCCTATCCGCAGGATTTTACCTTGGTAAGCTCTCGAGGTCCCTCGCATATCACCGGCACGTTCACCAGTCGGAACTTCAATGTCGATCCCAGTTTTCCTTCTCCAGAATTTGGAAGCCCGGACGATAGTGCGCGATGTGCAGGCATGATCGAAGCCTTAAGAACCGCTCGCAAGAATGGGAAAGAATCATAAAACAAAGCGTTCCAAGCATTTGCGTGGTTTTTGTTTCTACACCGAGGATAAAGAATTCGGGTTTGGAGTAGGCGAATGAGTTTCGGCCTTGAAAGTGAGATAGAGGTTGTTCTCGGGAAAGTCCCGTTGGTCCTGATTCAGAGATAAGGATCTCAAGACACTACAGGATCATTGAGAGCCATAAAGGCATCAATCCGCTGCAATCATATTGGCCAACTATTCATCTCAGGGGGAGGAAAAGGTTTAGACGATGGAATCTCCAGTCTGGCCACTTTTTTTGAGTATCGTTCTCTTTCTGATTGCGCAGCGGTGATCGGACTTGTCGGTTGGAAGCTGACCCGGCTGGTGGACAAGTTGGCTGATCGCATTCCAAAACAGGCTTTGGGGCGGAAACTATGCATCTGCTGATGATTTGCCAGGAAGTTGATGGTCCTTGATCCTCGTGCCCAATGTAGAATGAAATTTTTCATTTTGCTTCTCTAAAGACCGTTGTGAATCTTCACTGTGTTTGTCCGGGAGTACCAAACAAATTATTGAGAGTCTGTGAAATGTTGAAATGCAGTATTCAACTGACGATATGCTTCTTGTACTCAGGTCGTGGGGAGTTGGTTTCATGAATGCATTCCCTCGTGAGCGGTTCATCGATAGGTTCGATCACTCGAATGTCTACTCGACTCCACCTACTTTCATATACCCGCACCTTGCAGTCTATCTATCACAAAGGTGGCAATGGAAAAATACAGGATGAGGCTCGTGACATCTGTCGTGGAGGTAACCATGGGGCTACTGGCGACAGCAGGATCCACATTCAGTTTTGTCATTAAGACAGGAAACATCACTCCGAGAAGGTTGGAAACGACCACGATCGCCACCATCGCTAATCCTACCCCTAAGCCGATAGCTGGCCCTCCCCATATGTAACCGATACAACCGGCTTCGATTCCCATCGTCAATCCCAGCGAGCTTCCTACGGCTATTTCTTTCCAGACGGTATTCAACCATTGGGATCCTCTCACATCTTCTGTCGCCAGAGCTCGAACCATGAGCGTCGCCGCTTGTGCCCCGGTGTTGCCTCCACTCCCCATTAACATGGGAATAAAAAATGCCAAGACGAGTGCGGACGCGATCGTCTCCTCGTAGACGGCGATGACACTCGAAGCCGCCAGATTCACGAGGATTAACGCTCCGAGCCAGGGGATACGTTTCCGATATAAGAGCCAGATTCCGGATTCCCGATAGCTGGTTTTCAACGGTTCGACCGCCGCGCCTTTTTGAATGTCCTCCGTGGCCTCTTCTTCATTCACATCCAACACATCATCGGCTGTCACAATACCGATTAATCTGCCATTGGCATCAATGACAGGAAGCGCAAAACAATCATATTTTTGCATTGTGCGAACAGCGTTTTCCCGATCGTCCCAAGCCGAGAGTGAAACAAATGCGTGGTCCATGATGCTGTCGACCGTCTCTAATGGGTCGGCTAAGACAAATCGTTGTAACTCCAAGGCATCTAATAATTTCCAGTTTTCGTCTGTTACATAGATCGTAGAAATCGTTTCGCTGTCTCGACCGTTCAAGCGAATATGGGCAAGGGCTCGTTCAATGGTCCAGTCTGGAACCACGGCCACATACTCTGGCGTCATTAATCGACCAATACTCTCTTTCGGATAACGTAAGAGCTGTTGGGCTTCTCGCAGATCTTCGGGGCTCAATAAGTTGAGAAGTCGTTTCAGGGTGGGTGGAGGTTGTTCTTCCAACATGACTGTCCGATCATCAGGCTTCAGACTCGATAAGAGCGCCCTGACTTCTTCATCGGTCAGTTCCGTTAATAGGGAAGATTGGGTCTTAGCGCTCAGATAGGAAAATGTGTCCCCGGAAAGAGATGGAGACAGGAGACGAAACATGAGGAGTCTGGAGGATTGTGGCGTATTTTCGAAAGCATCAGCAATGTCAGGGGGAGGCATGTTGTGGAGAAGGTCGCTCAATTCCGGCCAGCGTTGTTGCGTAATAAATTTGTCCACTATAGATCTGTCCATTGGTAAATCCTCCCTACCTTTCCAACTTATGATTGGCAATGGAAGCGTAATCGACAAAAAAACTCTGAAACCACTCAAGCAGTGATTGTCTCTGGTATGCAACCCAGGCTCAACGTGTGAAGTGGGAAATGTCTTCTCCAGGACCAGGGTTCTTAAGAGTTCGATGAAAAGCTCTTCTAGCTTATAATGTTACAAGATGGTTCCTGACCCAGCCAATTTCTCTCTACCCTTGAGCATTGGGGCGTTTATCTTGGCAGCAGGGATGATCGGATTCTTTGGTCAATGGCTCACCTCGCTGGCTGACCAGCTCGCCGATCGAACCGGTCTTGGTGAGGCATTAACGGGTGCGCTATTTCTCGGTGCCTCGACCTCACTCCCGGAAATTGCCACCTCGGTCACGGCGGCCGCAGAAGGATATTCTCAACTGGCGGTCAGTAACGCGCTTGGCGGCATTGCGGTGCAAACCGCGTTTCTGTCCATTGCGGATATGACCTACCGCAGAGCGAACTTGGAACATGCCGCCGCTTCCATTGCCAACATTATGCAAGGCACCTTAGCGATCGTACTCCTGGCAATCTGTATACTTGCGTCAGTCATTCCAGACCCTCAATGGTTAGGCATTCATCCGGCGACGCCACTTATGATCGCTGTCTATCTCTATGGGCTACATCTCGTGTATAAGGCCCAAACGGACCCTATGTGGAAACCCCAACGAACTTCCGAAACTCGGGACGATATTCCAGAAGAATATCAGTCCGACGATGCGTCGTTGGCCGGGTTGTGGATTCGATTCGTTTTTGCAGCTGTGATGATTGGGAGTGGAGGTTGGTTGATCGCCGAATCCGGCATTGCAATCTCAAAACAAACCCGACTGTCTGAAACCATTATCGGAACCGTATTCACATCGGTATCGACGTCCCTCCCAGAGCTGGTTATTACCCTTGCGGCAGTTCGACAAGGTGCTTTGACGTTAGCCGTTGGGGGAATCTTAGGAGGAAATGCGTTTGATACCTTACTCATGGCCTTTTCCGATGTGGCCTATCGTGCTGGCACCATTTATCAAGGCATCGCTCAGCCCCAAGTCTTTTTAATGGCATTGACCATCCTGATGACCGGCATATTGCTCATGGGACTTGTTCGTCGAGAAAAACACGGCATAGCCAATATCGGGTTTGAGAGCTTTTTTATCTTAGTGCTGTATATCGGCATGATTGTCTTTTTGTTCCTATCCTCGTGACGCACGGCAAATTCACCATAGACGTCGAATAGATGAACTCTCCAACCGATGCTGAATGTGAGGAGTTCATAAGCCCATTTATCCCCAATTGTTTTTCAGCTATTTGAAGAAGACCCAATAGAAATACCACGCACCCCGTTACTCCCAGAGCCAGTAGAATCTGAGATAGCGCCCCGGCAGCATACCTCAACCACATATTCCTCTATCCTTTGTGTTTTGCATTAGATAAATAATTCTATGAAACAATGGAATTGGTCATTGCACTCTTGCAGAGATATATGGAAAAGTTTTGTGTTCTGAAACACGGTATTGAGCGGCTTGAACGCAGAAGATGCTTAAGATGGGAATACCGAACTCCGGAACTCCGGAACCGTGTGTGGATAATATCAGAAGAACAACCAAACGTTAGGAGGCAACGATGAAAGACAAACCATTTCTGACTGACATCAAAACTCTACGGCAACGTGCCCGGGAACACATCGAACGGGGTGCGGTGACCCCGGGATATGCGGCAGATCGTGATACGGTTATCAAGCTTTTGAACGAAGCCCTTGCGACTGAAATCGTCTGTGTGCTTCGGTATAAACGCCATTATTATATGGCATCGGGCATTAACGCTCAGAGTGTAGCTGCGGAATTTCTGCAACACGCCACTGAAGAGCAAGGGCATGCCGATCAGCTTGCAGAGCGGATCGTTCAACTTGGAGGTGAGCCAAATCTTTCGCCCGATGGGATGCTCACCCGGAGTCATTCCGAATATGTTGAAGGCACATCATTGGTGGAGATGATCACAGAGGATCTCGTGGCTGAGCGCATTGCCATTGATAGCTATCGAGAGATGATCAATTATTTAGGTACCGACGATTCGACCTCACGCCGAATGTTGGAGGGCATTCTTGCCGTCGAAGAAGAGCATGCAGAAGACCTTGGCTCTCTTTTACAAGAAATTGGCTCGTAAATGCTTGTATGGGGTCAGGCACGCCACATCATCCGTCCTTGATCGTGGTTCTTATGGGTGTCTCTGGTGCCGGGAAGACCACGATAGGGAAGCTCCTCGCTCAAGATCTCGGTTGGAAATTTTTCGAAGGTGATGATTTTCATCCTCAGATGAATGTGGATAAAATGCGTCGCGGGATTCCTTTGAATGATGAGGAGTTTTTTCGCCCAGATCCCCGCCCAAAGGATTGGGCTATAAGACACACGTTTCGATATGCCAAATAAAATTTGGACCGATGCGGTCCATTGATTGACAATGTTCTTGTGCCATTCTCCACTCAGGAAACATTTTCAACGCATTTCCCATGGCACTGTTATCTCCTGGTTTTTTTCGTCTTTCATAATGTTCCTGCGGAAAGGATCACAGGCTCGGTTCCGTATGGACATTTTTCGATTGAATGACACCATGGCACTGTTAACCTCAATTTTCAGGATGTGAAAAGTCCATTCTTCGTCACAGAAAAGAGATCCTCATTCATGAATGAATTACTCGGTAAGCATATGGGATTGTTTGTTCTCAGCATGTGCCTGCTATTCCTCAATGCCTTTCCTGTACCCGTTAGCGGAGAAACGCCTGCTCCCAGTGTCCACTGGGGAGGTTTGGGTTTTCCGGATCAAACATCGGTGCTGCTGACCGGCATTACCTTGAATCGATTTTCCGAATTTAACAATGACAGTGAACGGTATCCTTCGACGGTGAAGGAAACAATTGGGTTGAATTTTCTTTCGGTCTCCTGGACGGAACGTGTAGGGGCCTGGGGGCTCAATTTCACAGGAGGCGCCGGACCGACACACGATCAACCCACAGAGTTTCTGCAAAACGAATTTGTTCACAGCCAGGTGTTTGATATCGATTCGGTCCCGGTCGGGGGGACCCGCGAAGCTGCCGACTTCATGCTTGGTGGTTCAGTGACACGCTGGTTTAGTGTATTCGAATCTCGTGAGAATGCTTTTCTCGGTGTCGGTTTCACTTCAGGAACTCTGTATCATGAACCCTATGCGAGGATTGGATTCAGGCGAATGCCTTTTCCAATTCCTGCTTTTCTTCGATTGTCAGCCATGGGCAGATATTCCCGACTCTATAATAGTTCAGCCTTCGCTTCTATTTCCTCGCAATCCTATTTAGGACAGGTCTCATTGAGCGTAAGCGATTATCGTGACACCCCCGTGCCACAATGGGAAATTGAAGTGGGTGTGTCGATTGACTCAGGACTGTTTGTCACGCCAAAGGGAAATTCTCTTGAAGAAATCTTTGGCACGGTTGCACTCCGGTTCCCTTATGGTCGACTGGAGATGTGGAATGATGTCATTAATTCGAAAGACCAGGGCCCGACATTTGGCGGCACCATAATGTTTGATGTTTTGCCCTTCATTCGCGGCACATAAGGCCTGAGGTTCTCTGATATCTTGTCTGGATGAGAAAAAGAAGATGGGGAGGCATACCTAGAGGCAAGGGTTTTCTCGCGTTGTTTCCGACCCCACTGTAGGGTAATGTTGGAATTGAAAAGTATGAGCCTAAGAGCACGCATCGTACTCGTCGTGAATAGGTGAGTTCGGAAGAATTAAGGATTGCCGGGAAAAGGCAGTCATAGATTTTAGACACATATCGATATAAAGAAAGGTACTCGTGATGACGAAACTTTTGCCGCGGACTCACGCGCCGGAATTAGAGGTAAAAACTATTGAGGGGAATATTTGGAAATTATCCAAACTGGATCCTCCCACGTTCACCATGATTGTTTTCTATCGTGGTCTCCATTGCCCGATATGCAAAACCTATCTCAAAGATCTTGAAGGTAAGTGGAGGGAGTTTACGAAGCGGGGAGTGGAGATGATTGCGATCAGCGGTGATACCGAAGAACGCGCAACGAAGTCCAAGCAGGAATGGGGGCTTGAACAACTTATGGTAGGCTATGATCAAGCGATGAGTTCCATGCGGGAATGGGGATTATATATCTCACATCGTATTAAGGATTCCGAACCGGCACAGTTCGGAGAACCGGGCGTGTTTCTTATTCGGCCCGGAGGAGAACTCTATTACATTGCCATTAATAGTATGCCATTCGGGCGTCCAAGCTTTAGGGATCTGCTGTCAACCGTCGACTGGGTCACTGAGAATAGTTACCCGGCGCGCGGAGAAGCGTGAACAACGGACAATTAAACGTATATGCACCTTGAGTCCCGTTGAGAACGGCCCGGCATTTGTCTAATGTCCGGGCCGCCACAACATCTCCGGCTCGTGTTACCCGGCGACTGCGGGGAAATTCCTTGGTTAAATCTCTGGCAAAATTCTTAACTGGGCTTGAAGCCATGCTATGAACTTTGGGTTTTCCGAATTGCACTCCTGTTATTTATCGGTTTCCCAGGTTACCCGATCCCACATAAAGTGAATGAATTCATCAAAGGGAGGAATATTCTCCTTATCTTTTGCTGTGGAATGGGCCACTATGTGTAATTGCAGGGTTTCA
This sequence comes from Nitrospirales bacterium, assembly GCA_040904705.1. Lineage (GTDB taxonomy): Bacteria > Nitrospirota > Nitrospiria > Nitrospirales > UBA8639 > Nitrospira_E. The sequence continues at coordinate 8,561 of JBBDSY010000060.1, forward strand.
GGATTGACATGTTCTTGAGACGCTTGAATATCTTTTTTGATGCTCTGCATAACTTCTGTGGAACTTTCTTTTCCCGAGGCCACAATGAACGATTTCAAGCGATCCGGTTCCAGAAAGTGAACCTGGTGGGTCTTTTTGTCACGGATACCTTCGGTGAGCATGAAATGCGCAGGATATTGTTTGTACAGAATTTCATCATCCTTGAAAACCGTGGCTTTCCCCCATCCTGCTACGGGAGCAGATACCTTCGGGAATAATGGCGCTCCCTGTCCTGTTGTGCCATGTAAGTTCAAGTCCGTGGCGATTCCCCCATTCATAAAGGACTCCTTGCCGATAAACTCGGTAAACAAGATGGTATAGGTATGATCATGTGTCCGAACAATACCCATCACCACGCCTTGGTTGGATGTTGGATCAACATCGACGACGGCGTAGCTCGGACCTTCCCAAATCTTTGATCCATCATACCGAACACTATTGCCGGTTTTGCCCTCGCCTCCTACCAGATAGCCTTTTTTGGCCGAGAAGTGGGCATGTTTCTTATGGTCGGGGAGGGATTCCATTTTGCCACTTTTGACATTTTTTGCACGGATCGTGCGTTGGTTGGCCTCTGAGGTATCGGGAACTTCGTAGAATTCGAAAATGACTAATCGCCAATTTTCATCCTGCATATCCGGCCAATTATCTTTATTAAAGCCCGGAGCCTTTTCTAGCTTTTTCGGTTCCATATCCAGTGTCAAATGTTCACCATTGGGACTATGCGCCAGGGCAGTCCATGGTACAGCAAACAACTTATCCCCCACTCCGAGAAAACCCCCGAACGTCAGTACGACATATCCCGCTTCCCCTGTCGTCTCAATAACAATTTCTTCAACACTTCCCAGGTCATCGCCCTGTAAATTTTTTACTGATTTCCCGACTAATTCACTGGCCTTATAGGCTCCTTTAATCGAATCCTCTGCAAGCGATTGAGAAAATGGCGCGCCAACAAGACCGACCATCACCCAAAAAACATACATATAAAAATTTTTCATAAAACACTCCTTTTTAACCTGGCGTTAAAGGGTTCTTAAGCAATAGAAATCTGTTGAAGCGATTTCTTACTCAACATGAGACATAGGGAATAGAATCGTCACCTTAAAATTTATGGTGCGAAAAAGGATATAGATAAAATTGTGAGCGTGCTCCGAATATTGTCCATCAATTTTCAAGGGTTTTTCTCAGGTGCTTCTTTTGATCAAATTCGGTATACCTTACATAGGCAATCTTGCTTCATAGCAATAATATAAAGAGAGACGGAAATTTCAGGTTTTGAGGGATTCGTTCAATAGAATTTAAAAAATATGATAGTCCTTGTGACACAAAACGAAACCTTCTTCGCCAATGTGGCGAAGCGATTACGTCAAATAGGCAAAAACTGTATCGGAATCATGTCTTTGCCTGATTTGTGGATGACTGTGCGTCAACAACGCCCCAAAATGATTATTCTGGATTTACATGACTATCAGGAGAGTCCAGTGAATGTTCTGCATAGACTGGATGCCGAAGGGTATGGTGGACCAACTATTGTCTTAGCGGAAGCGTGGGAAAACACCTTGGAACATTCTAAGCTGGGCGCTATCCAAATAGTCGGGCGACCCATGTCGGTTAATAAAGTGCTCTGTGCTATTCGTATTGCCCAAGAGCATTTGCATATTGAGAAATATTCGGGAACGGCAACGTAGATTCCAAAATGTATGAAGGTAGGCGATGGCGTCCGTCGTTGAAAAAAACGTCAATGTGTATGAATTTTCCCAAGAAAGGAGTGTCCTCATGCCAAATACCAACGCCTCTTTTTCGTCTTTTTCCCGTGTAGACTCATTGAAGAAGCAGATGGAAAAATTAGAAAACCTTAGTCAAAGTCCGGTTGATCAAAAAGCCCTGGAGAAATTCGACCAAGAAACGCAAGAAATATTGAAACGTATCGATGGAAAGGAGGAAAATCTCACTGCCTATCAGTTTGCCACGATGGCGGAAGCGGAAGCATTGGTGAATCTTCCTGAGTCAGCTCAGGAACCCACATCTCGAGATCTTTTGCAAAAGTCGATTCAGCAAAGACGGCAAATGTTGTTGGGATTGGTTAGGGAAATGGAAAATTTGGAGGAAAAAGAAAAAGAAGTGTTGACAGGGGAAGACAGCGAAGACCCTCCTCTCATGTAAATTTATCTTAGTGGAGGGATCGACAAAAAATATTCCCATTCAAAATATAGTTGAAAGGTCCCTGAGGGCGTCACTTGGAAGCACATTTATGGAGTGAGTTGCCTCGGAGGAATCGGGTGTACGATGTCTATATTTATCGCAAACCTGGCCTTTCAAGATGCCGAACTTATCGCTTCCGCAAAAGCGGGAATCCTTCTGACCTCTGTTATTGCTGGAGCCGTTGGCTGGGGAATTTTGAAAACAACAAAAAGACCATGAGGCCTCCATAAGGTAAAAGACTCTTACTGTGCATACGCACCCGTTGTTCCTTGATAATAGGAATCATCAGAAAAATGGGTAATAGGTAGTCTAAGGGAGGCACGCGAATTAACCAGGTTCTTCTTGACTTTTTAAATACCCTGCACATCTGGCATGGGAGCAATGACATTTTCCGGCTGGTGCAGTAATCACATTCGCGCAGGCTTCAGAACAATATTCCTGACCTTCTGATACGGGGCACGAACATGAGGCATGGGCACAGGTGTTATCCATACAAGAACTCCTTTTCTTCTGAATGTATCCTCAGCAACTCAGGATAGCTAATCTCCAACGCAATGGATGGGGACAGGTTGGCTGAGTTGAAGACCCTCTCCTTCTCAATGCTGCCTCAATGTGGTCCGTCGTGTAAAGTTTCGGGCAATTTTTAACCTGTGACCCGGAACTTTCATGAATATAACCTCTCGTTCGAGTGATTAAATAATCTCCCTATCTTCCGCCTTTTTCTTCTCTACCCGTGGTTGTAGCTCTGAGATCACACAAAATTCTAGTCGGGTCAACTGAAATTCCATAGAGCCGATTCGTATTTATCTATTGAATATACCTTTGTATTTTTTTTAAAATTATTAAGAAGTTTATTCGGAAAATTGTTTATCGAAAGTAGGGTGACGGAAAAAACTTTTCAGTAAATCACAAGGAGGTGGGATGTTTTTAGGTAATACACTCAACCCTCAAGCTCATTTAAGACAGTTGGGGAAACTTATGCTTTTGGCGACGATAGCCTGTTTCGCATCAACGATAGGGTGGGACAGTGCAATGGCCGAAAACCCTCCCTCAAATGCCCCGGATCAAGTAGTCACGGAAGCCGTTGAACATGCCTTGCTGGTTGATGAGAGTATTCCTTCGGATTTCATCGATGTCAGCACCCATCAAGGAGTCATCACCTTAATTGGGCAAGTCCCGCATTATCGTGCCAAGCAACGGGCAGCTCAGCTTGTAGAAACCGTTAAAGGGGTAGAAAGCGTAATCAATGGACTGACGGTCAAAAACTCTCAACGGCCAGATGAAGACATTCTCCGTGATGTCAAACGTGTGTTGCAGGATGACCCCGCTACGGATATCTACGATGTGACTCCGACCATACGGAAGGGGGAAGTGACATTGTCTGGAGTCGTGCCATCCTGGGCAGCGAAAGATTTAACCGGTTGGGTGGCATCCGGTGTGCGGGGAGTCCGGGACATTCAGAATAAACTTATTGTGGAAGTGAAGGAGCATCGTTCGGACAGTATTATCCTCGAAGAAATCCAAAAACGTTTAGCATCGGATGTCTGGGTCAATGATGAGGCGGTTCTTCTTTCAGTCAAAGATGGGGTCGTGAGTTTGAATGGGGTGGTTGGGAGTGTGGCAGAGAAGCGCCGTGTTGTGCGGGACGCACATGTGGCTGGCGTGAAGGATGTGGATAAGCGACTCTTATTTGTTAAGAAATGGGCGCAAGGGGATGAACGACGAAAGTCCAAATGGAAGTATAAAAGTGATGAGGAAATCAGAGAAACGTTACAACTCGCCTATCTGTACGATCCACGAGTCTCCGTCTTTAATCTCACCATCACCGTTCGAGAGGGGATCGTGACATTAAGTGGTCATGTGGACAATTTTAAAGCCAAGAGAAAAGCTGAAGAAACAGCCAAACACACCAGAGGGGTGCTTTGGGTAAAGAATCTCTTAAAGGTGAGACCCGAGGGAACGACAAGCGACGAAGAACTCACTCGGAAAGTCAAGCTCGCGATACATGACGACCCCTTTCTCAACGCGCTCAATATCAATTTTTTGGTACTCCATGGCAAGATTATTCTTCATGGTACGGTACCCTCACATTTCCAAAAGAAACAGGCTGAGGAATCGGTCTCAACCGTTAAGGGTGTTGTGGCAGTTAAAAATAATCTCCGAGTGGAAGAAAACTGGAGCTGGAAGCCCGATCCGTTCATTAAGCGAGATATTGAAAGTGAATTGTGGTGGAGTCCCTACGTCGACGTAGATCAAGTGAACGTTTCGGTCAATCAAGGGGTGGCGACCCTTACGGGCACAGTGGATAACTATTTTGAACGAGATATTGCTATTGAAAATGCCAGAGAAGGAGGAGCCAAGAGCGTCATCAGTCAGCTTATCATCAGGAGTAACGTCGAGGAGAAAATTCCTCAACCTTAACGATTTATAGGCACAATAGCGACATGCGGATATTTGGAACCGCTGCACGACCTTTGCTGGTTCTCGGGCCCAGTCTGATAAATAATTCGGTTGGTCGGAAGCTATGAGGTTACGCAGCATTGTGAATCATTCTTCAGCAAGGGCAGGGGAACAATAAAAAATAAGCATTTATCTAAACTCACATCCAAGGAGGCCATCATGAAATTTTGAACTCTCATGCGCACCTTCCTCATGGTTGGCGCGATTATTACTTTTTTTGTTATTCCTCCGCTTTTTGTCTATTCGTCCAATTCATCGGCGGACCCGGCACCTGTTGTCTCCGGTATTTATGAAGGTGAAGTTTTAGAGGTGGAAGAGCATACGTTGGTGATCAAGCAGATGGATGAAAATACCGTTCGAGTGAGAATGCCTGGAAAGAGCGGTGAAAAAGCCTCTAATTTTCAAGTCGGAGATAAGTTGGAGGTGTCGTGTCGCCAGAGGGAATGACGACTTCAGTCAAATACCGGTTAGGGCATTAAGAACAACGACCTGTTGTTTTCTTAGGGCGGATTTTTTATATGATAAGACAAGACCGGTAAAGTTTGTTCGAATATTCTCCTTTTGGATTTTGGGCTCGAGACAAAAGCTTGCTCAGTTCCTTTCAGTGCCACAAAGATACATGAGTCTGGAATTGAGGGATCTTATTTACCTATCTCTTTTCTCTTCGTTTCTCCAATTTGGCTTACCAATGAAACGCCTCGGTTGAATTTACTAGGTAAAGATGTTTGATCCGGGTAGAATGATCCCATCTGAGGCCCTAATGTAGGAACTCCCTAATTAGTCAAGCGGACCTTATTCTGGGGAATAAGGGTGCTGGTCCTTTTAAAAAATCTTGGTGAGAAGAAGTAGATTTCTTCAAAAATTTCAGTAAAAGTATCATAGACATCACGGTCCTTCTGAGAGTGTGGCCCCAATGAATGTGAATGCATCATCGGGTGGTGGTCGGACTGGTGCGAAAACAATCACTGTTCTGGACCGGATTTCAATTCCGATGATTCCCGCTCTGGCTTGAACACATAATTATTTGGATTATCTCAATCGAAAAGATGCGGCTTTGGTCATCACTGGAGGTTTACGAAGGCCTGCTGACATTGCGAAGGCGGTGGGATTAGGAACCGATGCCGTCGCTCTCGTCAATTTTGCCATTCAAGCTATGGGGCATTGGAGTATGCGAGCATGCCATTTGAATAATGGTCGGGTGGGAAATGCCACGCAAAAGGAGCAGTTGCGAGCATGTCTACAGATTGAGAAATCTGCAATGCGATCAGCGCGATTTTTGGAAGTGCTGTGGAATTGATGTAGACTTTGGCTGGAGCTTGCAAATAGACGCACCTCAATCAATGCCTTGACGACCTTTAAACGGCCTATGGCCGACCTGACGGATATTCATTTTGGTGGAGGGCGGTAACGCAAACTCTGTTCTGCTACAAGTCCACATCTTTAACCGGGTTATGGTAGAAACTTTCAAGCGATGAAAAATAACACTAAAGCCTCAGATCTGTTGGTTCAGGCTCTGGAGGCGGAGGGGGTTGAATATATATTTGCGCTTCCAGGAGAAGAAAATCTGGATGTCTTGGAGTCTCTTCGTCACTCAAATATCACGTTTGTCCTGACACGCCATGAACAAGGGGCAGGGTTTATGGCCGCCACCTATGGCCGTCTTACCGGCAAGGCGGGTGTGTGTTTGGCCACGTTAGGGCCAGGAGCGACGAATTTGGCGACTCCCGCTGCGTTTGCTCAGCTTGGTGGAATGCCTATGCTCATCATCACCGGGCAAAAGCCTATTAAGAATTCCAAACAGGGCCAATTTCAAATTGTTGATATCGTGAATTTATTTGCCCCTATTTGCAAAATGGCAAAACAAATCGTTCATGGCAACACGATCCCTTCTCTTGTCAGAGAAGCCTTTCGGATTGCCGAAGAAGAGCGTCCGGGCGCTGTGTTGCTCGAATTGCCTGAGGATATTGCTTTAGAGGACACACATGAACAGGTTTTAGATCCACATGAACGTCATTATGCCGTCGCCGATGAATCTGTCTTGGACGAAGCTGTCTTGCTTATTAGGGAATCCACTATGCCTCTGCTTCTCATCGGGGCAGGGGCGAATCGAAAACATGCTCATGGGGCCTTATCCGATTTTGTGACGACCACCCGCATGCCTTTTTTTACCACTCAAATGGGTAAAGGTGTGGTAGATGAACGGTCCGAACATTTTTTAGGAACAGCGGCCCTGTCTGCTGGTGATTACCTTCACTGCGCCATTGACCGGGCTGATCTGATTCTCAATGTTGGTCATGATGTCGTAGAAAAACCTCCATTTTTTATGAAAAAAGGCGCTAAGAAAGTCATCCATGTCAATTACAAAGCCGCGAAGGTCGATCAAGTGTATTTTCCGCAAGTCGAGGTAGTGGGTGACTTGGCGTATTCAATGAAACGTCTCAAGGAAAAACTTGTCGGTGATCGACAATACGATACCTCGTATTTCAATAGAATACGCAAAGAGGTGGAATTGCACATGAGTCAAGGGGCTGATGACTTACGTTTTCCGATTATTCCTCAACGTCTTGTCGCAGATACGAGAAAAGTGATGAAGGATAACGATATTATTGCTCTAGATAACGGGATCTTTAAGATCTGGTATGCCCGTAATTACAAAGCCTATCGGCCTAATACGGTTCTATTAGATAATGCGTTGGCCACAATGGGAGCTGGACTATCTTCGGCTATGATGGCAGCCTTGCTGTATCCCAACCGCCGCGTGATGGCGATTTGCGGGGATGGTGGGTTCATGATGAACAGCCAAGAACTAGAAACGTCAGTACGTTTGGGATTGAACCTGGTGGTGACGGTATTGAATGATCACGCGTATGGGATGATTCGTTGGAAGCAAACTGCGTCCAAATTCCCGGATTGGGGTTTGGAATTTAACAATCCTGATTTTGTGAAATATGCTGAAAGTTTTGGTGTCAAAGGGCACCAGGTTCGAAGGACAAAAGATCTTGTTTCCATTTTTGAGAACGCGTTCAGTGAAGGTGGGGTCCATCTGGTTGATGTGCCGATCGATTATTCCGAAAATCAAAAAGTGCTCATTGATGAATTGTCACAAAAAGTGTGTATGTTGTAATTAAGGGATTTGGTGGTCTGTCCCCTTGCTTGATTTATTTCTTGCATTCTCCTGAATGGAATAGATATAAAAGCTTTACATGACATTGGAAATTCAACAATTACACAAGGAGCATTGAATGCCAACCACTTCCTCAGTGAAAAAAAAAGCGAAAATTGTCTCACGCAAAGCGACTAAAGGAGCTAAGCAGGTCAAAAAGAAACTGACGGCCAAGGCGACGCAGGCCAAGAAAGCTACGAAAGCCACAACCCAAAAAGTCGCCCGTGCAGGAAAAGCCGCAAAAAAAACCGTGAAGAACAATACTGAAAAAGCTAAAAAAGCGGTCAAGAAGGCAGCGAATAAAGGTCAATCAACCGCGAAATCGGCATCCAAAAAGACGAAATCGACGACGAGGTCCATGGCCAAAAAGGCTGGAAAGGCTGTCGGACAAGCACTCGGTAAAGTAGAAAGCGTCATCAAGCGAGCCAGCGATAAAGCCAAAACGACCTTTGCCTAAACACATCTTAACCTCAAGGACCTGTGGTCATGATCGAAAAAGATAATTTTCAAGCGGGCATTGAGGCGCAATTGCATCAATGGCATGCTCAAATTGAGAGCGCCTCTCAGACCATTGCCGATTTAAAAGAGAAAGCTGAAAAATTGGAGTTAGATGCCAAGCGTGATTTTCTTTCTCACATTGAAGAGCTCGAAAGCAAAATTGCTATCACCAAGGTCAAAATTGACGAAGGGCAAGAACATTTGGATAGTATCAAGGCTGCTGGTGAGGAAGCCTGGGGGGAGATCAAGACAGGAAGTCAGCAGGCCTGGGGAGATTTGGCTCAAGGGCTCAATGAGGCGTGGGATACTATGAAGACATCCGTCGATCAAGCTTCATTAAAGATCAAAGATATCATTTCTAAAAAATAATTCGAGAGAAATACCGATTTGGGTTATTACCAACCCGTCACGTGAGAAAAATCTGCCGGAGTTGCAGTGGAAGTCCGCATGGGACTGATGTCATCTCGCCTACTGTCCCAGTTTGCCGGGGACGGATCCTCCTATTACAATCCAGAAAAAATTCACATGCGGTCACTGTAGTCAGGCAATTATTTTGCTGTGCCGACGCCGGTATGTCATGTGAGCAAGGTCATCGGTGCCTCAGTAGGTATCCGTGTGAGGTAGCGCTTTCAGGTCTTCCCCCATCCGCAAGGCAACATTATTGGTAGCAAGGTCGGTCCTCCATCTCGGAAAGAAAAGTGATGAGAGTCCTAGAAAAACCAGGAACGATGTGCGCCTGAAAATCCCTTGATGCAACTGCTGCCGGTATCATAAGCAAAATTCCTCGAGGGCGAATAGTTTTCGACGCTGATCACATATGTCCCCCATTTCCAATTTTCCCTCTTGGCTGGCGGTTCGGAAATAGGGATAAAGCGCACGCGTATGCCATTCTGATCGGTCGTCTAGATAATGAAGCGTGGCGATGGTCTCCACGACCATTAACGCCGTAAGCTTCGCAATTTCCACCATTGTGCAATATTACCCGCGCGCCACAGAGCGAAATCGCACAAAGCAAGCGAATCAAATTAGGCAATTCGCAGAGAGAAATCTCAGGTAATAGATAAATACACAAGTTTTCAATGCATTAGGTGAGTAAAATGATAAACATTCGATAAGAAAAAATAGGAACACACCTTGCACTCAATATCGTTAATACCCGAGGTGCAGTATGAATCCTATTTTTGATCTCATTGTCATTGGTATCATCGTCAGCATGGTCCTGATGAATCTGTATTTCTCAAAGGAGTCATTATCTCAAACATCTTCAGTTGGGATTAAATTAGGCAAGAAATGGAGCTCCATCCATCCATTGAAGCAGAAAACAACGTTTTCTTCCTCCCATGTAGCAGGGCACTTTTCTCAAGACTGACCTGCTGGAAGTACAGCATCTGCTATTAGATAGCAGCTCCTTTTTATTCTTCCGCTCAGGCCTTCATCAATATAAATCGGACGTCTTTCCCGGCCAACGCCTACATCCGTTCCCCTCTTAATCCGTTTTGATCGTTGCGTCAGATTTGCCTCGCGCTTCGTAACGTAAAAGCAGATCGTGCTATCCGGAAATCATAAAATCTAAAGTTTTGCATTATGTTTAAAGAGATCCTTGCACCTTCCTTCTTTGAGTTTCCCCTTCCAGACTCCTCTAATACGCCGAAAATTTTATAGCGAACCGTCATTTTGTTATGACCCATCCCCACCCAGCATCCGCACGGAGTTTCCACCATGTGAGGGGTGATGCGTTAGGTGGCCTCACGGCTGGCATTGTTACCCTGCTCTTAGCCCTGGCCTTTGGCCTTCAATCAGGACTTGGGGCCGTGTCTGGCCTGTATTGCGCCATTCTGCTCGGGGTTCGACGCGTTTCGCCAAGTAACAGAAACCACCAAATTTTTCCCCGGGATAGGGTTGCCAGGGCGAGTGTTGGCTAGCAGCAAGGCGGCATGGATTCGTGATGTCACCAAGGATTCGAATTTTCCTCGCGAAAAACAGGTCGAACAAATTGGGCTAAGGGCCGGGTTTGCCTTTCCTCTTTTCGTTGGGACGAAAGTGGTCGCGGCGATGGAGTTTTTTGCAGAAGAAGCCATTGAACTTGATGCCGAGCTCTTACATGTGATGGAAAGCATCGGTTACCTGTTGGGTCGTATTTTTGAACGCGATCACGCTGGCTTAAAAGAAGGCGAATATGAAGACCATTTGCGGAGACTGTATGGCCGGATGAAGGCTGTCAGAACTCTCGAACACGTGCCAGGCGAGATTCATCGAACCGCCGAAGGTATTCATGAAGAATTACGATAGGAGGAGGTAAAAGGGAAATCCCAAACCCCTTTTGGCCGGGAATCACTTCAGTGGGTATTGTCTGACAATTGGGAATCATGACATCTTCCTGGGTTGTCCATGCTCACTCTATCGGCCATGAATCAGTTTGATCTTTGCGGCTATTGTGGATTCAAAGTGTCTTGAACATTACGTAAAACTTCCTTGTGGCATTCTGGACAATACCCGTGAGAAAAATTGGCTTCTGAGTGTCGTGTGATATAGATCTCCAATCTGTGCCAAACCCCACCGAAGTCTCTGATTTTTTTGCAATTCATACAAATTGGCAGAATGCCTTCCAACGAAGCAATCCGTTTATAAGCGTCTTCTCGCTGAGCACGGAACTGGTTTCGATAGTAGCTCAAGATTGCCGTCACCCAGATGGCAAATAGTGCCAGCCCTCGATTGGCAAATACTTTCCACTCGATAGCAGCAATTTCTGGAGAATAGAATATGCCGCCTACCGTAAGAATGGAACACAGAATACCGACCGTCAATACGGCGAATCTACCGGGCAAGAAGGCCGACAAGAGAACGGGAGCAACATATGGTACGCCTCCTGCTACCCCAAGAGGGACAAAGACATCTATAAGAAAAATGCCGATGATCAATACGATACAAAGCGGTAGAAGCCAACCGAACCATTGCGGAAATTTTTGATTTGTTAGCTTCATCGAGTCCACAAATTTTTCCTCGAATAAAACGGCAATCCGTACGAACTCGAGAAACTATTTAAGTTATAGCATTGAATGCTAAACTGTATAAGCGCCCTTCTCTAACAATCTGTATAAGAATTTTCAGTTTTTATAAATATCGCAACGGTACTTCCTCAGTGTCGAAACAATCCAAAAACACCAATAGCTAGTGTCTATATTCAAACACGGACCAGCGTAACACGTGGACGTTATTAAAAGAAATTATCAAGCCCTGCTCGCGGTTGCGATTGAATTAAACTCACAACGAGATACCAAAAGTCTGTGGCAGGCCATTACGAAACAAATTACGAAGGTCATCCCATGGGCTCGAGTCAGTGTCACGCTGTATGACAGCCATACCGATAGCTTTAAATTTTATGTTGTGACCACAACCATGACGAACGTCGTGTTGAAGCAGGATACGGTTATCCCAAGAGAGGGAAGTGCAATGGGCTGGGTCTATGAACATCAAGCCATGCATATCCGACCTCACCTTAAGGGTACACAACTCTTTTTAGAAGATCCTTGGTATGTGCAGGAAGGACTGGGCCGGATGATGAATGTTCCCCTTCTGGTCCAAAAGAACTGCATCGGCATTCTGAATATTGGCAGTGTGGAGTCGGGGGACCTTGACCCTGCCGATCAGGAGTTCCTGACCCAAGTCGCGATGCAAATTGCCTATGCCATCGATCATGTGCAGGCCTATGAACAGATTGACCGTTTACGGAAGCAACTCACGAAAGAAAATAGGTATTTGACGGAAGAACTTCGTTTTACGAAGAATCTTGGAACGTTCATTGGCAAGAGTCAGATCTTCCAACAGATTTTGGAGCTGGCAAGAGATGTGGCGCCAACCCCAACCACTGTGTTGATCACGGGTGAAACCGGAACGGGTAAAGAGTTGTTGGCTCAGGCCATTCATGATTGGAGTCCTCGAAAACAGAAACCCATGGTGCGGGTCAATTGTGCGGCATTTCCCCCCGGATTAGTCGAGAGCGAACTCTTTGGGCATGAAAAGGGTGCGTTTACTGGTGCCGATCATCGCCGGGAAGGCCGTTTTGAGTTGGCACATGGCGGGACGTTATTTTTGGATGAAATTGGAGAAATGCCCTTGGAGACCCAGTCTAAGCTTCTTCGAGTGCTTCAGGATGGCATGGTAGATCGACTAGGGGGAGCACAGCCCATATCCGTGGATGTCCGAGTCATTGCTGCCACGAATGCTGATTTACCGAGGGCTGTCAAAGAAGGAAAATTTCGGAAAGATCTCTTTTATCGACTGAATGTTTTTCCCATTGGAATTCCCCCCCTCAGAAATCGTCCCGAAGATATTCCATCATTGGCGGAACACTTTCTTGAGCAGTACGGTGTCAAACTCAATCGTTCATTCGACGGGATTGAACCTGAGTCTCTCGAGAGTCTTCTTCGGTACAGTTGGCCAGGGAACGTGCGTGAATTGGAAAATGTCATCGAGCGGGCCATGATTGTTTCGAAGGGTCTCCGTTTGCGAATCGATCATCGGTTTGTGACGACTGAGGAATCTGATCCTCTCCCCTCGTCACAGACCACATTGGAGGATGTTGAACGGCGTTATATCGCTTCGACGTTGGCCGCAACCAACTGGCGAATTGAGGGGCAAGATGGCGCGGCAGAAAAACTCGGTATTGCTCCCAGCACACTTCGAAGTCGTATCAGAAAGCTTGACCTTCATCGACCAACCCCTACCTGATCACAACCTACCTACGAACCGGATCTTGTGCTGATTTTTGGGTAAGGGGCAGGTCAATATATCGATTTTTTTTGATCTTCTCATTTCCTGGTCTCTAGCCCTATCATGTCCTCCGTCTGGCAGCAGGTCTTAAAGACAGTGGTAATGGTGATGGCCATTCCGTAAGATAAATAAACTCTTCATGGGTTTTTCGTGCGGCCTCTGGGATGGATGGTCTTTAGAACAAGAATCCGGCCAGCTACACGGGCTGATCATCGAAAGGTACACGAACACATGAAAGTTGTAGGTTGGAGCATGTTGGTAAGCCTAGAAGGTATCATTGCCGTCCTTGGGTTAGCGATACCGGTCCTTTCAATCAGTGCCTAAGAAACACCATTAATTGAGGCAGTTGAACAGGATGATCTTGCCATGGTTGTGAGATTGGTGAACCAAGGCACGAAAATCAACGCTCAGGATAGACGTGGACGCACAGCCTTACTGGCCGCTGTCGAGGGTCACTCTCTTGAAATTGTCAAGGTGCTAATTGAAGCAGGCGCAGATGTGAATCGACAGGATAAGAAATTGGATAGCCCCTTATTGCTGGCCGGGTCTGAGGGAACATTGGAAATATTAACACTCATTCTGAAAGCCAAGCCTGATTTCAGCGTGTATAACCGCTTTGGCGGGACGCCGCTCATCCCGGCGTGTGAACGGGGACATGTGGAGGTGGTCAAGATCTTATTGGCCACGAAGGTGGATATGGACCATGTGAATCATCTGGGATGGACCGCGTTGTTGGAGGCCATCGTCCTGAGCGATGGTGGACCCCGCCATCAGGAGATAGTCCAACTACTGGTTGATGCAGGAGCCGATGTGCGCATTGGAGACAGCAATGGGGTGACGCCGTTGCTTCATGCGCGACAAAAAGGCTTTCGAAAGATTGTGGAAATTCTGGAAGCTGCAGGCGCACGATAAAATGGAAAATCCGATGCGGAAGAACACATCTATTTTTACTAACAAGAAGGAGGAGAAGATGATCGCAGCACATGTGACCCGGGCGAAGTTTGGACTGATCGCATTCTGTTTGGCTGGATTGATGGGAGGCCATGTCTCGGCCGGGGAATTACCGAAAGAAAGTGTGCTGCCGCTGGCCTTAGCGACGAAGGCCGCGCATGCCACGGTTGATCAATGTTTGGCCGATGGATATCAGGTGAGCGTGACTGTGGTCGATCGAGGAGGGAATATTCGCGCCGTTTTAAGGCAGGATGGAGCCGGATCACATACAGTCGAGAGCAGCCGGAAGAAAGCGTATACCTCAGCCAGTTTGAAACAACCTACTGCAAAATTGGCGGAGTTAGTGGCGAAAATGCCAGCTGTTCAAGGGCTACAACATATGAACGACCATATCCTACTTCTGGGTGGCGGTTTGCCAATCGTCATTGGCGATGATGTGGTTGGTGGCATTGGCGTCGGTGGTGCTCCAGGTGGGCATCTGGATGCCGCGTGTGCGCAGGCCGGGCTTACAAGTATAGGCGCTACGACACGGGTGGAAAAGCCAGCCAAAAGGTGACACAGAAGAGCATACTTTTTATACCGGGAAGCTGGTCTATATGGAAAAGATGAAGAAAGAAGTGAACATGTTAACGATTGACAGCGAAAAAATCTTTCCAATTGAGCGACTAACAATCAAGACGAAACCCATCGAGGAAGGAACTCTGGTTATCATTGCAGTGAATGAAGGCGGGACCGTGATCGACCTTCGCGCGGCGAACGAATAAGGTTGTCTATCGGCACCTTCCCCGCTGGTGTGCCTTCACTGGGAGCGTAAGCGAACGTGAGGGGGCATTCCAGGAGACCTTCATGGTGAACGATTGGTGTGCAAGGTACGATTCATTCTCTGGAGCCAACGAGGGATTTAATTGAGAGTAGAATGGGTGCATCTAGGACTCCTATAGGCGCTTTTAATAGATTCTTTCGTTTTATAGCTTCACTCAGGTTGTCGGGTAACATTTTTTAATCGCATAGGCTTGAGCATCTTCATCCTGTTTCACGCTGTCCTTCCGTGATCCTTCAAGCGTGGACCAGGACCTTGGGTGAGTCTTTGTATGTTTCCTCTCCCCTCATGTTCCATCATACGTCGTTTGGTACATTCATGTCTTTTCCAGTGGTCTTCTATGATTTCATCACGAATCCATAGAGGAGCACCATTTCACCTGTTCTATCCTAAAACTTACCCCCACGTCCGATCGTGGCCTCCGCCACACCGAACCCTATCCTTAATCGTGGCCAACCACAACTTGATTTGACCTTTTCTATTCAACGTTTTATTACCCATTCATTCTATTGAGGTTTAATGGGAAAACTTTAACAGGGCCATAAGGCATGGTGTCTGCATTACCACAAGGGTATTGGCTGAATAGGAACAACCATCCTTGAGTGTTCCAAGGAATTTTAACCACAAATAAGGATTTCATCATGACACCGAAACTTTCAATCAACCGAATCAGTAATCCTAATGGTCGATTGTGTCTTGTACATTTTCTTCTGGTTCCGGCAGGTCACAGGAGTCATTGTGACATCCTTGAAGCACAATGAAATTTCCCTCCGAACTGACAAGGGTCAGGAGGAACACTTTGGAGTCCGTCAACTCATTCAAGAAAAGATGGAGGGATTATTACAAGGCCAAACCGTGGTTCTCTTTATCGATGAAGATAATATGGACACCGATATTGCAAGCCGGCACTTGAAGGGTTCATAAAAGATTGGTCGCTAGTTCCCCGCAAACAAAGGAGGTCACTATGACCACTCAAGGCATTCCAGAAGAAGGATTGACGACCGTTGGACACATTATGCGCACCAATACATTACGTTTTCACCCTTGGCGCAACGGAGAATCTATTGCCCTCGCCTTGCTCTCCTCCCACACGGCCGGCGCTCCGGTAGTTGATGAAGATGGATATTATCTGGGGTTTATCAATGAGTTTGATGTTCTCCGGACTCTCGACGAGGGAAAAGATCTCGACGCACTCACTGCGGGACACATCACGCAAAGATCGTCTGGTCGTGACAGGCTCAGATCAATGAGCAGTCTTCTATCGCAGTGGTGGTCATAGCCAATAAAGCCTTCGTGCAGAATAATCAAACCGGTCGATAGGGCGAGAGAAATGTCCATGAAACCTCCTGTTCCCACACAGACAAGGAACGTTGACCGACTCCAATGCGACCAATGCGGCCATGAATGCTCCCGGAGTGATTTCATCCGGGGGTGGAATCTTTGTGACCATTTGGCATTGGATGCGTTAGCCACCTTTCCCCGTTCTCTCGTTAGCTTTTTACGATGTTGAATTCATCACATCATCCCATGAATTGTCAGCGCTGCAGCGGACTGCTACAGCCTGTAAATTTATTAGACATTTTACATGAGTCAGGTCAGTTGTGGACCGTTGCTTGGCAATGTGTCAATTGTGGAGAAATCATCGACTCCGTGATTTTACAAAATAGGAAAAATCGTTCTGGCCCACTTAAAAGCCATGCCCGATTAAAGAGATTTAATCCCGTTTCGGGATCTTCGTCTGCCCGAAACCCTTCTTGATGATTCGGGCCATCCTGCCGGCCGTTTCAGCTTCCATCCACCATTCTCCCTTGTCGTGATTCCGGGAGTAACTGGTTTTCCTTAAAAAAATTCACGAGTTTCTGGATCTTGTGGCCTGCAGCCGGGATGTTCTTCAGCCAATGTTTGGCCCAACCACCGTATTGACTAAGAAGGTATTGAGAACAGAGAAGTCAGAACCCGTTTCATGCCGCAGCCGGAGGAAATTTTCTGCAGACGAAGCCGGGTGAACGGGTCCGCTTCTTTATCGTCATCGGTGGCCCCGATAATTTTGCAGCGCTTCATTCCTTAGCCGAAATCTTGGACGACGAGTAGGAAAGAGGGCATCGGGCCAATCGGCTTCAGGGGTACACACATTTGTCATCGGTCCTGCAGGAGAGACTATTCTCGATATGGTTGGTGGAGCGGGGAGGGGTGTATCGAATTGTCACGCATTCGTTAAGGGATGCGTTCACCGATGACATTGCCATTCTTGAAGTGCGGCCAGAAGCCAAGGCTTTGGACTTGATGCCTTACCTCATTTCAAAGCAGCCAACTCTCACGATGACCAATCACCCGATGGGGGAATGAGGGCTTTCGACCGACAACCACGAAAGATGGCGGTTGGATGCCCAGCCGCCACCACCATGGATCGTGGGTGTATTTCTTAGTTTTTGAGAATTTGTGGCGTTTGTCAGGGCTAATCTATGATTTTAAAGAGAAAGGCCAAAATCTTCCCATCTATTAAACGTGGCTTGGGATTTGCTCAATGAAGTTTTTTAGAAACAGAACGGGGAAAAATGGCGAAGCTATAAGGAGAACCCATGTGGAGGCAGACAGTGTTCACGGCCTGGGTGCCATATTCAGAACTAGAACTTGTCGGTGTTTTCATTGATGACGATGCCTGGGATGTCAATTGTAGTGTGGACTGATATGCCAATCGGAGGTACTCGGGTCCATAACCACATGGCTCCTGGAATTGATGGTGATGACGATTCTCTCTCCCCTTAATTGCCAAGGCTGACGGATACTTGGCTTGGGGTGCAACCAGAAATTGATGGCAGAACGACATGTGTCCATAAATTGCTAATTGAACAAGGTCTCAAAGTACACGTTGGATAATGGGATTTCGATCATGAGGAGGGGAAATTTTATGTTGTGGGGTCACAAACTGTTTCAGGCAATTACGCTCTTTGTTGCAAGTGCCGGCCTCGCTCTTGGAATGAACAGTCCGGGGTTTGGAGGGGAACGTGGTTTAGGTGAAAAGGGTGCCCATTCGGGTCAACACGTGGCATCCTCACCGAAGAAAATGAATAACTGGGTGGAAAAGCTCAAAGGACAAACTGTCGTGGAAGATTCCATAGAAGGTCGTCCGGATCGGGCTGCCAAGGTAGATGTGCAGCATCAGCGGATGATGGGCCGGATGGGGCACCAAATGCAGGAGGATATGAGCAAGGGTACAACGGATGGCTCCTATAACAACACGGCGATGTTACATCAATATGGTGCAGGCGGACAGGACTATCTTCTCGCCTCCGATTATGAAACTGAACCTGTCTTGTCACAATCCGGACGTTGCCCAGCCACTGCGCCGGTCCGGCATTTCGATGTGTCGGCCATTAATGTGGAAATTACCCTGAATCAATGGTTGGATTATTATCCGGGGTATATGTATGTCCTAACCGAAAATATCGAACACGTTCGAGAGGAGGAAACCAAAAATGCAGAGGCACGAGAAGCGCCCGGTTTTGAAACGGGTGCGGTTTCGCATGGTTTGCAGACCGGATGGATTCAGCCTCTCGTGATCCGAGCGAATCAAGGCGACTGTATGAGAGTGACGTTACGCAATGAGTTGGAGTTCGGTGAAGCCGTGAGTTTTCAAATTCATGGGTCAAGTCTGGTTGTGAGCGAAACCGGTCAGCCTGCGACAACGACCAATCCCGATGCCATCGCAGAAGAGGGCACACACCTGGATCTCGAATGGTATATTCATCCGGACACCCAAGAAGGCGGGCGGCAGTTTCACAGTTATAGCAACGATCGTGAGTTGACAGTGATGGGATTGTTTGGCGCGCTTATTGTAGAGCCAAAGGGTTCCCAATTTCTGACAGCCGTGAAACATGAGGGTAATCCCGAACTCAAAAGCGGATGGCAGGCGATCATCGCTCATCCGAATGGCACAGATTTCCGCGAGTTTGTCACCATTTATCATGAGGTCGGTGATGAAGCTTTTCGGCCGGTGAATCGACACGGGGATTTCCTTCCGCAACGAGATCCACTCACGGATGTGTACCGTCCTGGGGCCAGAGCCTTAAATTATCGGAGCGAACCCTTCGGCATCAACTACATGCATTTACAACACGAATATTTTGGCTTTGAAGATGAATCATTGGGGTATAGCTCCTATACATTTGGCGATGCACCCACGCCTATTCCACGAAGCTATTTAGGCGATCCGGCGAAGTTCAGGCTTATCCACGGCGGCTCAGAAATTTTCCATTCGCATCATCCTCATGGAGGATCGATCCGTTGGGCTCGGAGTCCACGCGCGAACGATGAAATGCCGTTATGGAATCTTGCGAAAAACGGCCCAGTGAAATATCCCGTCATTCGCACCAAGTCGGATCGAGTGGATACCGAGGTCATCGGTCCGGCTGAAGCCCTCGATTTGGAAACGGAGTGCGGATCAGGACTTTGTCAACAAGGCGCAGGAGACTTTCTCTATCACTGCCATGTTGCCCATCACTACGTGGCTGGAATGTGGGGCTATTGGAGGGTGTACAACACGCTTCAAGGTGGAGCGGTTCATACCGATGTCATGCCGGATCTGAATGAATTGCCGGATAGGACTGGCAGGATGTTGCCGGGGATACCCTCGGATAAACTTGTCGGTGAAACGTTGGATTGGTTCGGGAAAAAATTTCACATCGTAGAAAATGGCGAAAGCCAATGGAGTACCAATCCGGCCATCGTGACCATTCAAGACTGGGTGGAAATGCAGTTGCCCACGCAAGGGCAACCCGGACATACGGATGATGAGCGTGGTCAGATCATGGCGTATGATGCCAGTGTATGGGACTGGAGTTGGGATGAGTCTACGGCGCTTGGCGAAAAGGAGAGCACGATCGTCAATCCTAAATATCAATCGCCGACACCGGGTGAGCGACCCACGATTCTGTTTGAGCCTTCAACCGGGAAATTGGCCTGGCCGCAAATGACGCCTCATTTCGGTAAGCGAGTGCCGTTCGCACCGGATCACAACCCTGCCCCATGGCTGGAACCGATCAGAAGGAATGCTGAGGGAAACGCGTCGACTCAACCGGCCGAACCTGGTGAGAATGGGCGATGGAGTCTGTGTCCAACGAAAGCCGGTCGCTCGTATTACAACGTCCATTTCATCGAAACGCCCATTGAGATCACCGCAAAAGAGGGAGACGAACCGGCGGTGGTCGATCCCAAGGGGCTGATTTTTGTGGCGCATGAAGAAGAGGAAGCTATCCGGGCCGATAACGATCTCAAGCTTCCGTTGGTGTTCCGGGCCAATATTTATGATTGTCTGGACTACGTCCTGACCAGTGAATGGGAAGATGACGACATTACGAATTTCCAGTCGTCAAAGATCAATACGCACTTTCATTTCGTGCAATTCGACACGCAATCATCCGACGGCGTGATTACGGGGATGTCCTATGAGCAATCCGTCCGCCCGTTTACCATGCTAGAGAAGCCATCCAAAAAGGGACTGCCTGTGCCCATGAATGCGGTGCTGCTTGAGCCCGCAAAACAGGGAGATCTGAGTATTCGAGTCTCCAATGCCGAACAATACCATCATGACACTCTTCTTCTGGTTGGCGCGGACAACGTTGAAGGCAATGAAATCCGTCGAATAAAGAACATTGGTGGCGAGACCATTACCTTTCATAAACCTTTGGAGCATGATCATCCAACCAAGGATATCGTGACGGTCGAGTTTGTGCGGCAGAGGTTCTGGCTGGATGCGGATGTGGGAACGGTGTTTTGTCACGACCATGCATTTGGCGCCACCACCTGGCCGCATGGGGGATTTTGTTCGCTCCTCGTCGAACCCGTAGGATCAACCTATCATGATCCAGTGACAGGAAAGCCTATTCGAACCGGGCCGATTGCCGACATTCATACGACGGAACCTGTAGGGTCCGGAGTCAACAATAGTTTCAGGGAATTGACCGTGCAAATGCACGATACGGTTCCACATACGGTGAATATTGTGACGGCAGGAAATCCACCGGGCCAACCGATTGAAGTGGCTTTGGAGGCAGGGAAAACTGTCACGTTCCAAATGCCGGATGACTTACAAATGACTCCCATGCCCTTCCTGAATGGAGGAACGCATACCACGGGAAGCGGCATCGATTATCGAGCGGAGCCGATTGCCATGCGCCTGGCGGTTAATCCGGATCCCTCTCAGATATTTAGTAGCCATATCCATGGAGATCCGAGTACGCCCCTTCTGCGGGCCTATACGGGCGATACCATCGTCTTCCGGCTTGTGGAATCGTTAATGAACGAAACCCACGTCTTTACAGTGGCGGGGCATACCTTCCTGACTGAGCGGTATGCGGAGGATGCCAACCGGAAAAATTCCATCCATATCGGTATCGCCGAGCGCTATGATCTGGTCGTTCCTGAGGCAGGGGGGCCGCGGCACCAACCTGGCGATTACATGTATTTTAATGGTCGCTCTTCAAAGTTATCCGAAGGTTCATGGGGCATCATCAGAGTTCTTGGTAAAGAAACTCCCGATTTGCAAAAACTGCCTGCGGGCTATTCACGAAAAGACACGATCCAAGCAACCATGCCTGTCTGCCCCGTGGAAGCTCCCATCAAGGAGTTTACGGTGCAGGCCATCGATTATCAGGACATGCACTTTAATGTACGAGGTGATGATGCCATTGAAGTGGATTTCGAGAGAAACATTCAATTAAAGAATGAAGATGCCAGAATCTATGTTCTTGAGGATGAGGTGACCAAGGTTGCCAATGGATTTCGGCCCATGCCGTTGGCTCTTCGAGCTAACGTCGGGGACTGCATCCACATCCATCTCACCAATAAAATGAAAGAAGGACGAACCTCGTTTTCAGCCTTTTCGTTAGCCTTCGATCCGAAGGATTCACTGGGTATCAATCTCGGCATGAATCCCGGAGATCAAACTATCGCACCGGGCGAAAGTCGAACCTATACCTATTACGCCGACCCGTCGACAGGTGAAATCACCTCCCTTGTTTGGGACGGTGGAGATATGATGCTCAATCCTCGGAACGGCCTGTTCGGGGCCATCATCATCGGACCAAAAGGTTCAAAGTATCGGGATCCCAAAACCGGCGGCGATCTCTCTCTCAAAAACAGTTGGGTTGCTGACGTTCTGGTCGATCGGACAATCCCCGGAAACGAACTTCGGAATAATTACCGGGACGTCGCACTGTTTTTCCAGGACGAAGATAATATTATCGGTACCAGTTTTATGCCATATGTGCAGAACGTGGCGGGTTTAACCGGGGTGAATTATCGATCAGAGCCGTATCCGCAACGTGAGGAACAGGGGTGTTCCCTCGCAAGCATATTCCAGCCGTGTGAGGTGGATAATCCACTCGATCCTACAACCCCCATCATTGAAGCACACGCCGGTGATCCGGTCCGGATTCATGTCTTAGGAGCCAGCAGTGAACAAAACGGCATGTTTAGTGTGGAACAGCATGAATGGCCGATTGAGCCTTTTATGGCCGGGGCCGATTTGATCAGTGTTGTGGAGTTCGGAGGGTCGGAGGTGATGGATGTATTTATTCCCTCAGCAGGTGGCCGCTTTCATCTTCCCGGAGAATATGTCTGGAATAACCAGCGATTACCCTATTCTCAATCAGGGCAATGGGGGTATTTCCGGGTTCACAAAAGTGGAGACCAGCGAATTCTTTCATTGAATGGTGGGGGTCAAGGCGTCAAAGACGCCATGGGACCTCCGGAGGGAGAAGAGCATATGAAGCCCATCGTACTGAAATAAAACGGGTGTTTTTTGCTGAGGTGAAGGAATGGGGGAAGCCCTGCCCAGGCTTCCCCCATACAGCGTGCAACCCCAAAAAACAGGTGAGAGCACATTAAGGATTCGAATGCTGGTGGAGGATTGAATGAAAAATACGATAATGAAAATTGTTGGGATCGCCTTGAGTATCCTGGGAATGTGGGCTCTTCCTGTCGGGGCGTATGAAGAAAGCCAGGTCATTCAAGGAGGAACGATTCGGGGCCAAGTCACCTTGGCCGGCGGGATCCCTAAAGCCATGGCCTTTAATTTGGTGACGATTCCAGATCCCGTGTTTTGTGGGAGAATCTCAACGGGTACAGGATGGCGTATTGTGGAGGACTTCATTGTTGGCCCTCATGGGTCGTTGAAGGACGCCGTTGTCATGCTCAAAAGCATTAAACAAGGAAAAACCTTTACCTTGCCGAAGGTAACCATTGAGGCAAAAGATTGTGATTTTCTCCCTTTTGTTAATGTGTTGCGGGATCAGGATGAAGTGACCGTCATTAATATGGATCCAGTGGAACATGATATTCAAGGATATGAGACTGCCCGTGATCGTGGTGCGAGGGTTTTATTTAATCGCCCTCTTCCAATGAATCCTTTTCATAAAGTATTGAATTTGATCGATAGCCACGATCATTTACCCGGGAAACCGATGGTCGAGAAAATCCACCTACAGAAAGAACGAAATATCTTCGTCATGCAATGTGGATTTCACCCGTATATGTTTTCGTGGGGGGTGGTGGTGGACAATCCATATTATGCGATTACCACCGAAGATGGCCGGTTTGAAATAGACGACATCCCACCTGGCACCTATACAGTTACTGTGTGGCATGCGGGGATGAAACAGTATTTAGATCGTGAAGTGACCGTTGCACCGAACGGGACGGTCTCTGTGAATTTTGAGTATCAATCTCCTTCCGGGCGCCGTAGTGTTCACGAAATGCATGATAATCCTCACTTTGGATTAGAAATCCTAGGTGAAGGGGTAGAAATCACGCCCTCTCTACGTCTTCAGAAACCTTCGTAGGGCACAAGATGATAGATCGTGATCGGTCTCCTTCAGGTTTGAAATGACTTCAAACACAGGGGGATTGATTTGATGGTTTTGTGCTTGCAATTCCTAGCGATATTGGGTTGTTCTTTGGTATGGGCCAGGTATTCACTCGTGCCAGGGACTTTTTTGACTGTTCACACGAGTGTTGGAGGACTCGCCGATCTCTCTCAGCTTACCTTCACCTAGGCGAAGATTCCTGAGCCTACAAGATTGATCAGTGTCCACCCCATGACTATAACGACTGCAATCCTCGGTTTAATAACCCGTGTCTCACGAGAGAAAGAGCGCATCAATCAATTGATGTAGTCGCCACAAGTGATCGTTCGGCGGTCAAGAAGCTGTGCAATAAAAAACAGAGATCAACGCGGAAGATGTACGGGGATTCAGGCCTTGCTGGGGGCTGTCCCGCAATTGACCCTTTGGCTCGACGAGTTGCGGGTTCCTGAGTTTCCCGCACGGAGCCTGACGATCTGGCTGTCGCCTCCAACTTTGTGGTGGAGGATACGGTTTCAGGATTGGCCGGCCAGGTACGACACCTACACCTTCACTTCTACAGTTCTTCCTCAGAAACAAAACAAACTACAGTAGGCGTGCGCCTCGGTGGGCGCCTAACCAATGATCCGGGTCAAACCCAATTCTCGGGTCGGCTAAATTATTGTCAGGGAATTCTCACGGTATCTATCTTCTGTCAGGTATTGAAGATCGGTAAATCTCCGATTCAGTAATCACGACATCCATGGGGATGTCATAGGACTGAGGATAAATCGTGGGAATTCGACACATGGCAAATCCCACTCCTATGGTCTGGGGCTGAGGTTTGAAGGTCGCCAGTGTCCGGTCAAAATACCCTCCGCCATAACCGAGCCGAAATAAACGATCATCAAAACCGACCAGCGGGATGATCATAATCGAAGGCGTCACATCCGTGCCTTGAATGGGAACAGGGAGGTCCCACATTCCTGTTCCGAGGGGTTCCCCGGGTATCCAGGATTTAAAAAGTAAAGGCTTTCCCTTTTCCACGACGACCGGAAAAGCGACGCAAGCGCCTCGGGTGATGCTCGAGCGTACCCATTGGATAAGATTCGGTTCTCCACGGAATGGCCAATACACGCTTATCGTCCTATCTTGCACCGTTCCTAGTACATCATCCAAGCCTCCTGTAATGAGCTGAGTTTTGTGTTGACGCGCAGTTGGGGAAAGAGCGAGACGCTGTGTGATGAGACGCTCCCTTTCTCGTTTCCGCCACTGGGTCAGATTGGCTGCATCCAGGTTCGAGGATTTATCCCCAAGCGGGAGCGGGAGCGAAGATGTGGTTTTCCGGTTCTTTGCGAAAAGGGAAGGAAGCTGCTCCTCTGAATTTGCATCTTTCTGATTCAAAGCGTCCAAGTACTTTCTGGATGACCATCATCGGAATAATTTTTACCGATTCCTCATTCACGCTTTTGGCAGCGCTCAGGCTGAAAACCGGAGAGTGCGGGATGAAATCGTAATTCTTGTATGGTTTGCGTAAGCCTCCCTGTCTATGACGTAAAAATATATCACGAAGTTCTTGGTTAGTCGAAACATATGACCGGGGGAAAACCTGCCCCCGGTATTCCACGGTTTCCATTCTTTTTCACGTTTTTTAATTGAAGGCTCTGATCTTCACTCGGATACGAATGTGTCAGGTGAGCACTCACGGGTCTTTATGCATAACACATTTGAGAAATCTGTAGGAAAATAAAAAATTTGAGAACCAATGGTAGTAAGCCATGATCATTGGATGGTTCCAATGGCTCCTATTCGGCATCCTCCGTACAAGGTGGCATGAGCATCTGCAATGCATACGACCCTCAAATACTCGAGGGTATTGACGGAATTTGGCCGCAAACTTTGAGGGTTGGAGTTTTTCGTTCATTGTTCTTTGAGTGTCGAACACCTTAATTATTCTTATGTTTATGGTGAAAAGAAGTGAACAATGGTTTGGATCAAGAATTGCACAATGTCTTGTATAAAGAATGCCCGCAGAAAAAAAATATTTTAACAGTTGGATTTCCGGCAACCGAAGGACCAGAAAGGAGGGCTGATTTAACGTCGAAACATATTCCGGAAGTAATCTTACATTCCGAATGTTTTTTGGAAGGAAACCATTATCAAAAGGAGGGTTAGTGCATGTTTATTTCCAGACGGCAATTTCTCAAGGTCACCGCGGGGACCGTGGCGGCCGTAGCGGTCGCGGACAAGGCGTTGGCTTTGACGGCGCTGCAACCCGTCATCGAAGTGGGCAATCCTCTCGGGGAATATCCCGACCGGTCATGGGAGCGGGTGTATCACGATCAATATCGGTATGACAGCTCCT
>JBBDSY010000061.1:0-124753 GCA_040904705.1 Nitrospirales bacterium
TCACAGCCTCAAGCCCTCTAATCATTACCCACAAATTCTTCAGAGGAGCCAAAAACATAGATGAAGGAGATTAACTCGTCTGTGGCTTTTGCCACTTTTGGGCCCAGTCTTCCCATGAGCGACCAAACGCCGTATCTTCTCCACTAAATTCCACCTCGGCAATATCGTGGCACTCTACAATGAAGGGCTCTGGCTGATTGGCCAGATACATTTTTATATGAGGATGAGGGGTTCCTTCCTGATAATCGAATACGTAACCAAGGACCGTCTGCCCTGTCTTGAGATGAATGGTCACGTCACCCCGATAATCACACGCATGCGCCATAACCTCTCGCAACGCACCCTCATCATTAGCTTGCAAGCGATATCCTTCCCAGGATGGTGGGGGATTCTCAGAGGACAGACGATCACTCATGGCTCAAACGCTCTCTCGGGTACTTTATCGACGTGAACGAAGGCAGGAATATAAGCTAAGCAGCCAGACGGTCTACATAGCATTGGGGAAGAGAGTGGCTCTGACCGTTCCGAGAAAACCGCCCCATGAACCGAATGTATCTTTGACCGCCGAAGCCTCATAGCCACAATGCACCATGCAATCTCGGCATTGTTCATGGCGTCCGGTCCCATAGCGATCCCATTCAGTTTCTTCCATTAATTCTCGAAACGTGGAGGCGTAGCCTTCCTGCAGTAAATAACAAGGACGTTGCCAGCCAAAGATATTGTACGTGGGATTGCCCCAAGGGGTACATTCATAATCCCGTTTTCCCATGAGAAATTCTAAGAACAGGGGGGATTGATTGAACTGCCAGTGCCGTTTCCGTTGCGTCAGTAATTGCGAAAACAGTGACCGCGTTCGATCACGCTTCAGAAAGCTTTTCTGATCAGGAGCCTTCTCATAACTATAGCCAGGTGAGATCATCATGCCTTCGACACCCAACTCCATCATTTCATCAAAGAACTGCCT
Organism: Nitrospirales bacterium; assembly: GCA_040904705.1. Taxonomy (GTDB): domain Bacteria; phylum Nitrospirota; class Nitrospiria; order Nitrospirales; family UBA8639; genus Nitrospira_E. Next base: position 965 of record JBBDSY010000061.1, read on the forward strand.
AACGCGAGCAGGGCTCGCATCATCAAAGAGGGTGGTATTGGTCGTCACCCGAAACCCTTTGGCCAATGCTGTTCGAATCGCTTTGATCGCCACATCATAAACTCCGTTCCGACACACCGCATGGTCATGTTCTTCTTTGAGACCATCCATATGAATACTAAAGGTCAGATATTTTGATGGAGTATAGTCTTGGATTTTTCGCTCAAGGAGAATGGCGTTGGTACACAAATAGACATATTTTTTTCGCTGCACCAGTCCTTCGACAATCGCCGGCATTTCCGGATGAATGAGCGGTTCACCCCCTGGAATGCTCACAATGGGCGCACCACATTCCTCGGACGCTGCCCAACATTGCTCCGGCGTCAGACGTCGGTTCAGAATATGATCAGGATATTGGATTTTTCCACACCCCGCACATTCCAAATTGCATCGGAACAATGGTTCCAGCATCAGCACCAACGGGTAGCGCTTAACCCTTCGAATATGGTTCGACAATGCGTACTGGGACACCGTATACATTTGTGAAAGAGGAACAGCCATACTTAATTCACCCCAATAACAAATCAAAAGCTTTCATTCGATCACACAAACATCGCCACCTCGGATTACTAGGGCTGACCGGTGGCAATCCTTCATTAAATGGCTTTTCGTTCTATCTGACCGGATCAATAACCATTGGAGGCGCCGAGCGGGTTCGAACCGCTGAATCGCAGTTTTGCAGACTGCTCCCTTAGCCACTTGGGTACGGCGCCTTCGTCATTCATTATACGAAGTTGTTTTTCTTCTATACACTAGCGAGCAACCTAGTTCTACCGTTGTCATAGAAACAAGTCAATCATTACTTGAGAGGCAACACGGGAATCTCGCGCGAGGACGGCCTGGGGGCTGCTAAAGGCATTTCTTTTGGCGGGAGCGATGGAGAAGGTTGCAGAACCAAACCTTTTTGGCCTTCGGCGTCCTGCTCTTTGGCCATGGCTTCAACTTCTTCGATTAACGTATCCATTAATTCTTCGGAAGGGACACGCTTGTAGAGCTTGCCCTTTTTAAAGACAATCCCCACACCTTGGCCGCCCGCAATGCCAATATCGGCTTCCTTTCCTTCACCAATCCCATTGACCACGCACCCTAACACCGAAATACTAATGGGATTGGTAATATGTGCCAACCGATGCTCCAATTCATTGGCCATCTTCACCACATCGATTTCGACACGACCGCAGGTCGGACAGGCAATCACATTCACTCCGCGATGGCGGAGCTCAAGAGATTTCAATATTTCAAACCCAACTTTGACTTCCTCGACTGGGTCGGCGGCTAACGAAACGCGCAACGTGTCGCCAATCCCCTGAGACAATAACCACCCCAATCCTACTGCAGACTTGACGGCGCCAGTCGCCGCTGTCCCTGCCTCCGTAATCCCAATATGTATAGGGCAATTTGATTGCTGGGCAAAAAGCCAATAGGCATCAATGGCCATATGAACATCAGACGCTTTCAACGACACTTTCATGTTCATAAATCCCACATCTTCTAAAGCATGTACGGCATTGAGTGCCGACTCTGCTAGGGCTTCTGCTGTGGGATATCCATATTTATCTAATAGCGGCTTTTCAAGAGAGCCCCCATTGACGCCCACTCTCAGAGGAATACCATTGTCATTGACGGCTTTAATAACCTCTTCCGTTTTCCACCAGGGACCGATATTCCCTGGATTGATGCGGATGCAGTCCACAACCTCAGCCGCCTTTAAGGCTAAGCGATGATCAAAGTGAATATCAGCGATGAGTGGAACTGTCATCTGAGCTTTAATTTTTGGAAGAGCATCAGCCGCTTCCATATCAGGTACCGCCACTCGAATGAGCTCGCACCCTGCCTCTTCCAAACGATGGATCTGTTCAAGGGTTCCGGCGACATCCCTTGGATGAGGGATAGTCATGGATTGAACAGAAATCGGCGCTCCTCCCCCAATTTTGAGAGATCCTACCTGAATTTGTCTGGTTTTTCGGCGGGTAATATGCATTGGTCAAGGCTAACGTATGACAGCTTGCAGCGTCACTCGATTATAAAGGGCCTTGGCTTGATCGTAAATTCCATCGGCCGTCAGCCCGTATTTCTCACGGAGTAAATCCTGGGGGCCTTGCTCAATGTACGAGTCTGGCAAACCTAAAACCTTGGTGGGCAGGTCCCAACATTCTTCTTCGGAAAGAAATTCAAGCACTGCGGAACCAAATCCACCCATTCGGCACCCTTCTTCCACTGTCACCAAACATTTCACTTTCTTGGCCACTTCACGAATGAGGTCTTTATCGAGAGGCTTGACAAATCGGGCATTTATTACTGCCACCGAAATACCTTCTTCTTTCAATTGCCCGGCGGCTTTCATCGCTTCTGATACGGTCACTCCAATGGCCAGAATTGCCACATCCGTCCCTTCAGATAACAACTCCCCCTGCCCAATGTCCAGCGGAATGGGCTCGGGATCTAAGGACACACCTAGGCTGCTTCCCCGTGGGTAACGTATCGCCGTAGGTCCATCGTGAACCAAGCCTGTCTGCACCATATGCTGCAATTCATTTTCATCTTTTGGTGCCATAATCACCATATTCGGCACATGACGGAGATAGGCGAAATCAAAGGCCCCATGGTGCGTGGTTCCATCTTCTGCCACCAACCCACCCCGATCAATACAGAACATCACTGGGAGATTTTGGGTGGCCACATCATGCACCACTTGATCATAGGCACGCTGTAGAAACGTCGAATACATACAAATCACTGGCCGCATATTTTCCGCGGCTAAACCCGCTGCATAGGTCACCGCATGTTGTTCCGCAATACCAACATCAATCAGTCGGCTTGGAAAAGCCTTCTGAAATTCCGACATCCCCGTTCCTTCACACATGGCCGCAGTGATAGTTACCACACGATGGTCTTTTCGAGCTTGTCGGATTAAGGTATTCGCCGCGATCGAACTATATGAAGGATTCCCCTTTTTTTTCAGCGGCTCTCCGGTTTTGCCGTCAAAAGGCGAACAGGCGTGGAACCACACCGGATTGTTCATGGCTGGTTCGAATCCTAAACCTTTTTTCGTAATGACATGCAGAAGTGTGGGGCCTTTTAGCTTTAACACATTTCCTAAGGTCGGCAACAAATGTTCAAAGTTATGGCCATCAATAGGGCCAACATAGCGAAAACCCAATTCCTCAAATAATAAACCTGGAAGAAGAAAACCCTTGGCTAATTCTTCCGCTCGCATTGCCATCCGCTTCACATTCTCACCAATTTGGGGAATCGTGTCTAACAACTGGGAGGTTTCTTCGCGAAACCGTGTATAAAACTCCCCAGTGAACGTACGATTCAAATACGCCGAAATGGCTCCTACATTTCTTGAAATGGACATCTGATTATCATTCAAGACCACCACAAAGTCCCGATTCATATCCCCCGCATGCTGCAATCCTTCCAACGTCATCCCAGAAGTCAAAGCCCCATCCCCGAGCACACATACAACTTTTTGGGATCCTTGGCGTTGTTCTCGGGCCTCGACAAATCCCACTGCCGCAGATACCCCGGTCCCAGCATGCCCAGCGTTAAAGGTATCAAAGGGGCTTTCTTCTCTCTTACAAAATCCACTCATTCCCCCGAATTGTCGGATGGTGTGAAATTGTTCGCGTCGCCCCGTAAGCAATTTATGCGTATAGGTCTGGTTACTGGTATCCCATATAATTTTATCCTGGGGAGTGTTAAGCAAATAGTGCAAGGCGACGGTCAGTTCTACCACACCAAGATTTGAAGCCAGATGCCCGCCCACTCCCGAAATTACCTCGATAATCAATTCGCGAATTTCCTGACAGAGTTCAGGGAACTGTTCAGGAGATAATTTCTTTAAATCTTTTGGATTTTCAATACTTTTTAACAAGGACGTACGGCATCCTTTCTGAAAACACTTGCCACTTATGTGAGGGAAAAATGGAGAGAGCTCTTACGTCTACATGCCTAAGCAAAATCTTCCCATAGCCGTTATACGCTGTCAAGCAGCGTGGATATGAGGCAACCATCTTCATTCCACTTCAAGAAGCAGGCCCACTCTTGGAAATGGCCTTTAGCTTTTCAAGGAGATTGCCGGCTTGAGGTCGATAAATACGCTCCCAAATCCAGATTTTGTCCAGGGGTGGAGTTTCTACTACCCACTTGAATTCCTGCACAGCTTCTTGTTCGTACCCCTGCTTTAACAACCAGCGCCCCAGGTCCAAATGCCCAGGGACATAGCGCTTATCAAGAGAAACGGCCTTTTTGAGATGTATTCCCGCGGCATCTTGATCCCCCCCTAAAAACCAGGGTAATTCTTCATACATTCGACCCAACATATGATGCGCAGGGGCATAGCCAGGATCAAGCTCCAAGGTCCGATGAACATGAAACTTTAACTCTTGGATCGTCAGAGCCCCGAACATGCCACCTTGCAACTCCGTGGCGCTGCCTAAATTCGCGGCATACAAAAAATGGCCGGGAGCGGAAGACTCCTCAAATTCCAAAGACTTCTGTGCCAGCCTAGCTCCCTCCTGAAAGGATGCCAACTTTTTCTCTTGTTCGACATAGAGCCCATATCCTAAATCTAAGTACAAACTGGCTAAATGCCTCAAATTTTCCGGATCGTGGGAATGCGCCATTCCCAAGGATAAGAGATTTTCTAATTCGCCCTGCAGAGCCTCCGGGGTCACCGGTTTGCCCGGGGACTCACTCGAGCCCCATCCAGGGCACCCAATAATTCCAAGGCTGACAATGAGAAAAAAAATCAACCGCATGCTCTAATTCAACCCTTTAAATGATTCCAATTTTTAAAAGGGATAATCCAGTCCGGCAAAAACGGCTCCGCCTTCCTTGCTATACCCCCAATCTACTCTACTGACTAAATTGGGACGGACAATTCCTCGAAATCCGACACCCGGCGTAACTTCCCATTCGTTAAATTGCCGGTAAGTGAAATCTTGGTAAGTCCGGCCCATATCGACAAAGGGAGCTACCTCAAATTCCACATTCACGTGGAACATTTTCATTTGAAACAGATGAATACGCTCCTCAACATTCACTACCACCATATGCTTATCAATAAACCGATCACGGCCATAGCCCCGAAGATTATTTTCTCCACCTAAGGAGCTTTGTTCAAAAAACGGGATGCCATCTCTAAAACTTAATTGCACCATTCCGCGAATGAGAAAAATGTACCGCTTTGACGGACTGGGGATAAACTGACGGGCTTCCACGCCATATCGAAAATACAGTTGGTCGTCTATTTGACGTCGCGCAAAATTTTGCGCCAACTCTCCAAACACTTCGACACGAGTTCCCGCCGTGGGCGTCGTCAAATTATCCCGAGAATCGTATTGAAAGACCAATCGATGCGCCAACACCGTAGCTCCGTTTATTCCAGCAGTGCTGGAGAACCGGTCTTTGGCAAAGGGTTCATCATCCACTCCACCAGGTTGAATTTCAACATCACGGAATCGTTGATTGATCGCCAATCGCGTGACATCGTTGAGATGAACCCCGAAATTCCAATGGACCTGAATTTCTCGCCCCGTATAATTGCTTTCATTGGACTCTGGAGTCACTTGGCCCAGGCCAAAAAAACGTTTCGTGGCATTTTTGAAAAATTGCCCGCCAATATCGACGAAAAACAGGCCTTCTATAAAACCAGGGTCTTGATAGCGGAGTTTAAGCTTTCTTTCAATCTCTTCCGTATACGATCCCATGGCCTCCATTTGCCTACCGCCAGACCAATATCGAAAATAATTGAGGGTCCCGCGAACACCCAAAAAGGAATTATGAATCAGCATTGGGGCAAAAACAGAGCGAAGATTCCCCTCTTCATCCGAATCCAGCACGGGTACAATAAACCCGAAATCGCGCCCGTCGTTTTTGGAGGTGGAAATTGCAGGGACAACAAAGAAGGATTTTTCAGCAGATACTGAGGAAGAGATGAAACTGGCCGCCAAGGCCACGCCGATTATCGCCGTCAAATACGACGCACGGAAAAACACCATCAAGCTGGTCCTCTACGAGGAGGTTGCCAAGTCAGTTTTCGAGCGAAGCTTATCGAGCAATCCGTCGAATGAAGAGGATTTGATGATTCGTGAAAATTGTCCTCGATAATTCTTCGTCAAACTCACGCCGTCAATAATCACATCATACACACCCCACTTCTTATTTTTTTTGAGCAGACGATAATCCAAGGGGATTTGTACTTTCGGCGACACGACTTTTGTCTGAACTTCCGCAAAGTCTCCTTTCAGCCGCTCCTTTAGGTACTCCACCTTTTCTCCCGCATATCCATCGATATTCCCCGCATAGGATTGGGATAAAAACCGCCGGAACAATGCCACAAACTCTTGTTGTTTTTCGGCGCCAATTTTTTTCCACTCGGCCGCGAGCGTACGCTTAGCCATCTCTTCATAATCAAACCGCTGTCCGATAATGGCTTCTAATTTTTCCCGCCGTTCGGTCTCCCGTGTGGTATCTTTCAACGCTTGATCTCCAAGCACAGCTAATACCTCATCAATCGTCTCTTTCACGGCCTGAGTTGCCGTTCCTTCACCCCACGCCGGGGAAAAAGACAGGAAAGAAAGCACAACCCAAGCCACCACCATCAATGATCGAGTGCAAGTAGCTCCCCGAATCAATGGGCTCGACCAAGACCTATTCCTGCTGATCATTGTATGGAACGCGACCAGAATCCTTGTCATAGGTCCTCCACCTGGCTTCAATAAGGATAATTATTCCACATTTCCATGAATAAATTGGCTAATGACTTGCTCTAAATCTATACCGGACTCGGTATCCATTATCGTTCCACCCTTGGTTAGGAGTTCACCGGACCCACCGGGAGAAAGTCCCATAAATTTTTCTCCAATAATCCCGCGAGTTTTGATTGAGGCAATCGCATCATTATACACCGCAATTTCATCCTGTATCGCCAAGACGACCTGCGCTTGATCCTCTTTTAGCCTAATAGACTTCACTCGGCCTACCTCAACGCCAGCGATTTCAACCGATGCCCCCTTCTTTAACCCCGAACTCGAGGAAAAATCTGCCGTCAGTTCGTAATAATCCCCACCGACGAGTTCCAATTTTCCCAACTTAATCGCCAGATACCCCAAGCAGAGAATTCCGACGAGCACAAACACCCCAACGACAAACTCTAATTTTCCACGTTCCATCATATCAGCACCTGGCAAGGAAATGGTTTGTTCATTCACGACTCCTCAGGAGAAAGGTCAACCGATTACCAACCATCGTCTCACACCTATATTTCCCCTTAGGATGTCGCTCCGGCATAGGGGACTGAAATAAATTCCCGAACCAAAGGATCCGATAACCTTTGAAATTCTGCGGAACGTGCCATCGCTAAAATTTTACCATTCTTGAGCATGGCGACCCAATCAGAGATAGAGAAAATTTTGGGAATTTCATGACTCACCATGATCCCCGTAAATCCAAACGCTTTATGCATCGCTAAAATCAGATCATGAATTGAATGGGCCATTAAAGGATCTAGGCCGGTAGTGGGTTCATCGAATAAAATAATTTCCGGGCCCATCACTAAGGCCCTGGCTAGTCCCGCCCGCTTTTTCATTCCGCCACTTAACTCAGCTGGAAATTTGTGCCCCATCTTCCCCAACCCCACTCGCTCTAACATTTCCGGCACATATCGTTGAATGTCGGATTCCGAAACCAAACGCTTCTCCTTCAATGGAAATGCCACATTATCAAACACATTGAGAGAATCAAACAGTGCGGCTGACTGAAATAACATCGCAAATTTCTTGCGAATTTCATTCAATGCTTGAGCGTGAATTTTGGCAAGATCCACCCCATCAATCAACACCTGGCCTCGATCCGGCTGCATCAAACCAATGATGTGCTTCAATAGCACACTTTTCCCCTCACCACTTGGACCAATGATCGTGGTGATGTCACCTTTGGGAATATCCAAATCCACTCCTCGAAGGACAGTTTGACCCCCAAGTGTTTTTTCAACCCCTTTTAACTGGATGATAATGGATGGCCCCATTTCTGAAAATGCCAATCTTTACAAAAGAACTGACGTTAAAAAATAGTCCCACACTAAAATGAGCACGGAGGCCAACACAACAGATTCAGTGGTCGCTTTGCCCAATCCTTCAGCACTCATTTTCGTATAATACCCCTTATAACAACAGACCCAACTGATGATAAGGCCAAAACTAATCGATTTGAGTATCCCACCATAGACGTCCCTCCATTCCACTGCGGATTCAATGGAACTCCAATACGACCCTCCACTGACACCCAATAATTTGACTCCAACCAGATAGCCGCCTCCAATTCCAACCACATCAAACAGGGCGACGAGGAGCGGAACAGAAATAAGTGAAGCCACCATCTTGGGTGTAATCAAATATTGGAGTGAATTGATGGCCATTGTCTCCAAGGCGTCGATTTGCTCAGTAATCCGCATAATCCCAATTTCGGCCGTCATCGCGGATCCCGCACGAGCAGTCACCATTAAAGAGGCAAGCACAGGCCCTAATTCTCGGATCATGCTTAAGGCCACAGCAGAGCCCAGAAGCCCTTCCGAGCCAAACTTCCTCAAGGAATAATATCCTTGAAGCGCCAGGACCATCCCCGTAAACAGCGCTGTCAGAATAACGACAAAAGTTGATTTGTAACCCACAACATGCATTTGCTTAATGATTTGAAACAACCGAAATGGCGGACGGAATAACCACCCGAATGACCGCAACAAAAATAGGAGCATCGCTCCCATTTCTTCAATCTGCGTCAGGACTCGAGCCCCAATGCCTTGAATCATATTCATAGATTACGCCCCGCCACCTAAAATTCTTGGAGTGAATGGTACTCGTGAAACGGCGGAGAAAAATCCCTCAAAATAGTGGGTGAGTTGTCGCGACGCTTTTTTCGAATGCCTATACAAATCCAAGAACCCTTTCCAAGATTTCGGTGTCGTGATGATGTGCATGATTCCAGGCGCCCATCCCGATGGTGCTAGAAAAAGGTTAAAGTCTACCGGCAAATCTTCATGTACCCCATCCGAAATTGCCCGAACAATCAGAAAGGGGACGCCATGCTCCTGAGCAACTTCCCCAATCGCCGCGCTTTCCATATCCACGCCTACCGCTCCTGATTCAACACGCAATAAATGTTTATCACCTGAATTGATGAGCACACGATCCACACTCACAAATCTTCCAGTTCGTAAAGGCTCTCGTCCTATCCAGTACACGCTCAATGCCACTTTGACCCAATCCGGATGGCATGCGATTGATTGTGAGATGGAAGAGAAATACGATGTGGCAGGTTGGCCGCAAAAGACTTCCTTCCCGATAAGCATTGACCCGATAAGATCCGTCTCGAGATCCCCTGCAAAACCAGTGGAAATGAGGACATCCCATGACCCGGCAGCGAGAAGTTTCTGCGTACTCTTGCGAGCCTTGTCAGGCCCGATACCTGACTGAATGAGCAGAATAGTAAGTCCGTGCGCATTACTTGAGAGCGCCCGATAGCCACACTGTGAAACTGGATGAGTCAATTGAAGGGCACGGGCAACGGCCTGAAACTCTATCCTGGTTGCCGTCACTATCGCGATTCTGGTCAGAATCGACTCCTGCCGTCATTTCTTAGGGAAAAATAGGAAAATTTTTGGCAAGACCTATCCCAATTTCCGTTGCCGGCGGGATGCCTGAGCCTTCTTCCGCAACTGATCCGCCTTGGCTTCTCCGGTCATTTTGACATTCCTGTACATACCTAAAGCCCAAATGGGGAAATATTTGCAATAGCCGTGGTACCGTAAATAAAAAACACGAGGAAAACCTGTTCCCGTGTGGAATGGCTCGTCCCACACTCCATCTTCGCGCTGATGGCGAATCAGCCAATTCACTCCCCGAACGACACTGAGAGAATCTGTTTCACCAGCCTGGAGTAGAGCCATGAGCGCCCATGCCGTTTGTGAAGCGGCACTTTCTCCCTGTCCAGCCGACTTAACGTCCGCATACGACTCGCAGGACTCTCCCCAACCCCCATCAGAATTCTGGACTGATTCAAGCCAGGTGACAGCTTCTTGAACCCATGGGGCGGTCATATCGACCCCAATAGCCCGTACCCCGGAAAGGACACACCAGGTCCCATAAATATAATTGACCCCCCAACGCCCATACCAACTGCCATTATGCTCTTGCTCTCTGCGTAAAAACTCAAGGGCGGGCCCAACGGCCTGATGAGACTGGTCATACCCCAGCGACCCTAACATTTCCAAACATCGGCCGGTTAAATCGGCCGTGCTGGGATCCAACAAAGCCTGATGATCAGCAAACGGAATTTTATTAAAAATGAGCTTATTATTATCCTTGTCGTACGCACCCCAGCCCCCATCAGACCCTTGCATAGCCAAGGCCCAATGAAACCCACGTTGAAGCCCTTCATCATCATCCGGAGTTTCAGCTTGATGAATTTTGGCCATGGCTGTGATGACAGCAGCGGTATCATCCACATCTGGATACCAATCATTTTCATATTGAAAGGCCCAACCCCCTGGCTTGGCTCCTGGAGACGACACGACCCAATCACCAACCTTTCCTGATTGTCGAGATCGCAACCAGATATCCGCCTGATGTAACGCAGGATGATCAAGCCCAATTCCGGTTTCGACAAGCGCATTCATCGTTAAGGCCGTATCCCATATCGGAGAATGGCAAGGTTGCAAATGTAACATGCTGGGGGTCGTGATATCGGCTGAAGGAGAATAGATTTCAAGGGCCTCAATTTCACCTAAAGCTTTTTGAATTAACGGATGATCCGTGGCATATCCCATCGCTCGGAGGGCAAAGATGGAGTTCGCCATGGCTGGATAAATAGCGCCGAGCCCTCCCTCCCCATCCATATGTTCGATTACCCAACGCTCGGCCTCTTTCAAAGCTTTCTTTCGCAACGATTTAATAGGATACGATTCATAGAGCCGAAGAAGACCATCCACCCACACGAAAAAATTCCTCCAACTGAGCAAGGTAGAGTCGCGATGCAAGGGTGGAACCTTCGAAAAGTCCACAGTCTCAAGCGATTCTAAAAAAAGTTCTTCAATACCTTGCTCTTTGGAAACCGGGCAAAGAGGGCGATGCGCGAATATGATTAAGAACGGGATAATGACTGCACGGGACCAGTAAGAAACCGCATAGACATTAAAATAGAACCATTGAGGAGCCAGAAAAATCTCCGGCGGCATGCAGGGAATCCCCCGCCAGTCATATTGGCCGAACAACGCTAAAGTAATTTTCGTAAAGACATTGGCCTGAACCACCCCGCCGTGTGTATGAATAAGATTTTTTGCACGCTGCATAACCGGTTCATCAGATGGAACGCCAGCCAATTTCAAGGCAAAATAGGCCTTGACCGTTGCGCTAATGTCTGCCGGTCCACCAGAAAAAATCGGCCACCCACCCTCTTCAAGTTGCGTATGGAGAAGATAGCAGGCCGCTTTTCGCTCTCGTTCCGAATCAACCAATCCTAAATACCGACGAAGCATGACATATTCCGATGTCAGAGTCGTATCTGCTTCTAGTTCCTCAACCCAATACCCTCGTTCCACATCCTGCTTACTTAATAACCACTGCTCGCCTTTTTTGAGGGCAGATTCCAACGATTCCATATGACCCAAATGGGCACTACGTTGGGTAGAAGTATCCGGAGACACGACTGGATGCAGATTATGAGAGACCAATTTGAGAGAAGGTAAGGCCTTCTTCACACGCGGCTGGCCTAATTTTGGAATGACGGTACCAAGGAAATTTCCCGTGACCCGTACGATAAATTGCTTGAGCACTCTCATGTTAACCTACCCGTAGCACGGATGGCTCAGGGGTTTAAATTTTGGGGAATGAAAACGAGACAGAAAATTCTATCGGATATAAAAAGACCCAGGCTAAACTGGGTCTTATACCTAATGGGACGAATGCTGTCAATAACGTTCGCTTGTCAGCACATCCATTTGTAGCACATGCTACAACTTATGTCGAAAGTAACACAATTTTCTCTCGATGATGTTTGACGTCCCTGGTACCATTTCTTGTATCAAACACCACAGGAGCATGATCCACGATCATTTGATAATCAAATGCGGAATGAGCGGTCAAGATTAATGCGCACACGCTCTGTTTTAATAAGTCCTTTGTCACGGCATGGGCTTTGTATTGCTTTTCCCTTATCATCAAAGACGGAGCATACGGATCGACATATTGCAAATTCGCCCCCTCTTTCTGGAGCAACTCCATCACCTTGGTGGCCGGAGATTCCCTCGAATCTTCAATGTCGGCTTTGTACGTCACTCCCATCACAACAATTTTGGAACCCTTCAAGCATTTTCCCATATTATTCAATATTCGCTGTAGTTTTGTTGCCACAAAATACGGCATATTTTCATTGATTTCCCCAGCCAATTCAATGAACCTGGTGTGCACATCATATTCCTTAGATTTCCATGCTAAATAATACGGATCCAACGGAATACAATGGCCGCCCACCCCTGGTCCTGGATAAAAAGGCATAAAGCCAAAATTTTTCGTAGCCGCCGCATCGATCACTTCATAGACATTGATGTCCATTCGTTCGCAGAGCATGGTCAATTCATTTACCAATGCAATATTGACCGACCGGAAGACATTCTCAAAGACTTTCGCCATTTCGGCAACTCGCGGGGAGCTGAGTGGAAAGACTTTGACAATAGATTGTTCATAAAATAATCTGGAGACTTCCTGGCAGCCTTCCGTCACACCTCCGACCAACTTGAAGGTATTGTGGGTTTTAAAGTCCGGATTTCCTGGATCAACCCGTTCTGGCGAAAAGGCCACAAATAGATCTTCCCCTACAGTGAGGCCTTTTGCGGTCAATGCAGGCAAAATGACTTCTTCTGTGGTACCCGGATACGTCGTGCTTTCCAGCACAACTAGCATATTGGGATGGGCATAGTTGGCGATGTGCCCAAGAACTTTGAGGATGGCAGATATATCCGGTTCTTTGTTTCGAGTCAGTGGCGTTGGAACACAGATCAGGATAACATCGCATTCTTGCAACACCGAAAAATCGGTCGTCGCTTCCAAGCGTTTTTGCTCCACCACCTCACGCAATTCAGCATCGGCCACATCTAAGATGTAATTATGGGCTTGCTTGACCATCTCAATCTTGGCAGCCACTTCATCAACACCAAAAACATGAAAACCCGTTTTGGCTTGAAGCACGGCCAACGGTAGTCCCACATAGCCCAATCCAACAACGCCAACTTTGGCCGACCGATTTTGAATTTTCTCTCGTATATCCACGCTTCCTCCTCCTCTTGTGATCTATTCCCTCATGAATTAATCTTAATATCTACCCGGGATAACTCAAACCATCTTGAGTTGCATTGTGTTTTAAAATAGTCCCAGCCCTGGTCTAGGACGACACATCATTTGTGACATTGGTCAAAACCTTTTGTTCATTTATGGTCCAGACATCACAGGTCGCATCCCCATCGATATTACCAATTGCTACAGCCGTAAATCCCGTTGCGGTGACCACATCCAAAGTTGAAGCGGTGCACCCAGGAGGGAGGGTTCCTAAGCTCGCACCACCCAATTCATAGTAGTAACGTTGCGAGGCTCCACTGATACCAAACCCAATGGCATTAAAATCATCGATATATCCATTGTTCTCAGCGAAATAGGCAATTTCAGCAGTGTGAATAGCTACTAAATTACTTTTTGCCTCGGTCTGTTTGGCCTTAGCCTGATACCGCAAAAAATTGGGAATAGCGATCGTGGCCAAAATACCGATAATCGCGACCACGATCATGAGCTCTGTCAAACTGAATGCCCTCTGATTGTACAATAGACATCGACGGCGCATATTGTTACCTCCTAAGGAGTGCTGCCCCTTAAAAATATGGTTACCTGATCTTTCACCCGACCATCATACAGCTGGCATTCCCAGTAGACCAGGGAGATTTACCGCAACTGACTTTTCCTTGAATCCAACAATTTCCACTAACCTGCCGCAACTTCCAGGAACCTCTTCACAAAGATTCCCTTGCGCAAATTACAGCTTCTCATACACCATTCCTGCCTCATCTGATCGCCAAATAAAAAACAAATCTTAAGGATGTTCTGTGACAAATAAAAAACAGATGGCCATTCAATTGGCGATCAGACGTAAAAACCGATGGGAGAAGAGGACAATAATATCCCCTGTGCAAAGCGATGTAATGAACGAATTACTGACTGTAGGTAGATTGCTGGGAAAGGGTGGGGATCGGCTCTCCAAATCCCGTATCTCGAAATCGCTGCTTAAGCGCTTCGTTGGTGGAATCCAATTGCAGGGAATGAATCCACGCATCCCGTGCTTTTTCAGGCTCTTTTCGGATGAGAAAGATTTCACCTAAATGCTCATAAATCACGGGATCATCCGTAACCAATGCCAACGCACGTTGCATCATTTCAAGCGCTTCATCAATTCGTCCAACCTTATATAAGGCCCAGGCCAAACTATCCACATAATAACCATTATGTGGCTTTAACGTCACCGCCCGTTGAGTCAACGATACAGCTTCTTCCATATTGATGCCACGATCAGCATAACTATATCCCAAATAATTCAACGCATCCGCATGTTCAGAGTCAAGTTCTAAGGCCTTTTCCATCTCTCGCACCACCTCATCAAAGCGATCAAGCTTGTCATAGATCGTGCCTAAATTAAAATGCAGCTCAGCGTTCGAGGGGTCCTGGTGAATCCCGTCCTCTAATCGGGCTTTTGCCTGCTCATATTCCTTCATTTGAAAATACGTCAAGCCTAGCAATAAATAGGGCTCAGGACGTTTAGGATTGAGTGTGACGGCCTCCTCCAAATAGGACAAGGCCTTTTCATTTCGTTTCAACCGATACGACACAAATCCCAAATGTAAAATGCTATCGAAGAAGGTCGGGTCGATCTCCAGATTCGCTTGATATGTTTCAATGGCACGGTCATAGTCTTTCATTTCTTCATACAATAAGCCCAAAAAATCTCGCACACGTAATTCATGAGGGCGGTCCTGTAATACCGAAGTCAATACTTCAACCGCAGCAGTAAAATTGCCTTGCTCTCCATAAATCTGCGCTTTTCGTACTTGCGCATGGAGGTCTCCAGGGTTTTGTGCAAGTAGGTAATCTAAATGTTCAAGGGCTTTATCTGCTTCCTTTTGCATAACATACAAACGCACCAGATGCAGGCGAAACTCCCGATGACCCGCATTCACATCCTTTAAAAATGTTTCAATCCATTCAATCGCGCGCTCAGAGTCGCCGGATTCTTCCAATAATTCAACTAATTTGACGTAAGCGCGCTCAAAGGAGGTATTCAAGGCAATGGCCTGTTCAAAATGTTTACCGGCTTCCGACTTCGCTTTCTTATCTAGTGCGATAATACCCAGGTAATAATGCCCCTCGGCCGAGTTGGGCACCTGTTGTATAAGATCGCGAAACACCCCTTCAGCCTGTTCAACCGCATCTTCCGTCAACAACCAGGTACCATGAGCAAGATACAGTCGTTGTTCTGAAGGAAATTGTCTCTCGGCCTCCCTATAGACCTGCCGGGCATGCTCCACCTCTCCTGCCCCGGCAAACAGTTTGGCCATATCCAAGAACATGGGAACCTCGGCAAGGCGTTCGACAGGAATTTGATGGGCCATGTTCACAGCAGCCGGCATTTGGGCTAAGGCCATATGTAGTTTGGCAATACGGAACTTCAAAAAGATCGAGCCAGGATCGAAGGACAATCCCGCTTGATAGGCCTCTAAAGCCGTAGCTCCATCATTATTGAGTTCAGCAAGAGACCCTCGAAGAAAATGATAATAGGCTTGTGGGTGGGCAATCTCCTGAACGGTGGAAGCAGACTTCTGCTCATGCAGAGCAGGTTGAGGGGCAGTCCCGCATGACACAATTAAAAGGGAAATACATAACACACCGGTTCGAATGCGACTCAGCCAAAGAGGAATCGTTTTTCCGAGACAAATCGAACAAGTACGTGCCATCAAAGAATCCGTCACTTGAGGCTCTCTGGAATAAACAACATTGCTTATACTATACCAGATCGTATTTTAGCTAAATCATTAAATTTGGCATACCGATCGTGAAACTGTAGATCCACTTCCCCAATCGGCCCATTTCGATGCTTACGCACAAGAATATTCGCAATGCCCTTGTCATCGGAATCAGGGTTATACACCTCATCGCGATAGATAAACATCACCACATCCGCATCCTGTTCAATGGCCCCCGATTCTCGCAGATCTGCGAGCACTGGTCTTTTGTCCGTCCGATTTTCTACAGCACGACTTAATTGAGAAAGCGCAACGACTGGAATATTTAATTCTTTAGCCAGCGCTTTTAAGGCTCGTGAAATATCTGAAATTTCCTGTTGTCGCGACTCAGATGAACCCTTGCCATCCATCAATTGCAAATAATCGATGATCAGAAGATCCAGTCCATGTTCAGTCTTGAGGCGTCGAGCTTTTCCCCTCATTTGTTGGACACTGAGATTTCCCGAATCATCGATAAAAATTTTCGCCTGTTCCAGTTTACCAGCTGCCTCAGTTAAAGCGACCCAATCAGGCCCTTTTAATTGCCCGGTACGGACCGCATGCGAATCAAGATGGGCTTGAGAGCTGAGCATGCGTAGGACCAATTGCGCTCGAGACATTTCCAGGCTAAAAATACCAACAACGGCATTACCTTTGAGCGCGGCCTGTTCAGCCATTCCCAAGGCCAAACTCGTCTTTCCCATACTCGGTCTGCCTGCCACAATAATTAAATCAGAAGGCTGTAGCCCGGCAAGCAAATTATCTAAATCTGTATAACCGGTAGGCACCCCCGTTATTTTCTCTTGTCGGCTATAGAGTCGATCAACAATTTCAACACTGTCCTGAATGATGCTACTGACAGGGGCAAAGGTTCCTCCTAAATGCCCTTGCGCCAGACGAAAAATTTCGCGTTCGGCAAATTCCAGGAGCTCGTCCGTGTTGGTCGTCCCTTCATACCCTTTCATCACCACATCGGTGGCGGTCCGAAGGAGGCCACGAAGCAATGATTTATCCCGAACAATTTGACAGTGATAGCGAATGTTCGCCGCACTGGGCACCATTTGCACCAATTCCGCAATATAGGATGCACCCCCTACGTGATCTAATTCCCCTGTGCCGCGTAAATAATCGGTGAGCGTAATTTGGTCAACCGCCTGATTGCGTTCAGACAAAGCCACCATGCTGCGATACACCATCTTATTGGCTGTTCGATAAAAATCCTCTTCCGTCAAAATTTCCATCGAACGATTGAGAGCGGCATTGTCCAACAGAACCGCACCAAGAACCGATTGCTCAGCCTCTAAGTTCTGAGGGGGCACACGGACGTCGGGTATGTCAGATATGGCCATGAATCTCCGTTCGAAGGTGTTGAGGCAATTCTTTGAGAGCCACTCGTGATTGCCGGGGCTTAATTGCAGAATCGGAAAATTCGACTAAGAGCACTGATTCGTTCGGACCGTTTTTACGATCATACACGATGACCCGGGAAATACCGCGACGCCGAGCCTCAACTGCCACCCGAGAAAGTGAAAACTCTTGGGGACGTTTCAGCATTTCCTCAGTCACGCAAATACCAACGGCGCGTAAGGTCTGGGCTAATGCAAAGGCTTCCTTAGCGTGACGCCTAGTTCCCATCAATAACACGGGCGCAAAATCATGGTTTCCTAATTGTCCACTAGATTCTAAAGCAGCGAACAATCGATCTAAATCCAAGCCAAACCCAATGGCTGGCAAATCACGCCCAAAGCGACCCATCAAGTGATTGTACCGCCCTCCCCCACCAATTTCACGGCCGACGCCCGAAGTAAAGACATCAAAGACGACCCCATCGTAATAGTCAAATCCCCGGAATTCTCCCAGATCCAACAGCACATGTTGTTGAACCTGCGTGAGTGCCAACTGGTGAAACACCTGCTCTAAACGATGCAAAGGTTTGAGCAATTGTGGATCCTTTCCGGCAATCCGCTTTCCCCATTCCAACACCTCATATTGGCCGCAGCGTTCCGGGACCTGTAGGATGTCCCGCACCATCGCCCTAGGCAGTCGTTCGGTCAGTAAAATTTGTTCCAACCCTGGCAAATCTTTATGGGCGGCCGCCAATTCGGCCTGCTTTCTTCCAGATGGAGACAAGCCTGATCGAGACAACAAGGCCTTAAAAAATCCCACATGCCCCAAGGAGATTTTCCATTCCGGCAACCCGACTTGTTCCATCACGCCTGCCAGCATCGTCACCATCTCAGCATCACCATGATAGGTATTATTGCCAACTAGCTCAATACCAACCTGAAATACCTCACGATCTCGCCCTCGATGTTCCAATTCATAACGAAAAACAGTGGTTCGATACGAAAAACGTAAGGGTAACGCCTCTCCTCCCAGACCCATGGCCACCATTCTGGCAATTTGTGCGGTCGCATCCGGACGTAGCACAAGCATACGCCCTGAGGTCCGATCGGCAAATTTATAGCACTGGTCTAACACTTCCTGGGCAAGGGCGACCGACAGGACATCAAGATATTCAAAGGTGGGCAGGATTATTTCCTGATAGCTCCATGTTGCCAAATAGGCCAACAGTTGGTCTTCCAGGTTTCGAACACGCTGCGCCGTTTGAGGCAATAAGGTCGCAGTACCAATAGGGATAAGGGAACGGAGCGGTTTCATAGGACCAACGAGGAGAGCCTACCAAAAAGCCGTCATGCTTCGGTAGCGAGTCGGGAAGAATTTCCGGGCTAGCCCAGATTAACCATGCGAACGGATAGAATATCTTTTTCCTTTTTCAGAAGATCTAAGACCGACGGAGAAAGTGGGCTGTCCAAGCCAATGATCAATAGAGCCGATTCGCCTCGTTCGACTCGTGAACATTGCATCCTGGCAATATTGACACCATGCTGACCCAAGATTTGGCCAACCATACCAATCACACCCGGACGATCCACGTTATCAATCAAAATCATTTGTCCTTCAGACACGACTTCGACTTGAAATTGATTGATTTCCACAATTCGCGGTTCTTGATGATGAAAGAGTGTGCCCGCCAGAGTATGAGTCTTCTGCCCAGCTTCAACATTTATGCGGATCAAACTAGTGAAATCGCCGGCATCACTGCTTTTCACTTCTTTCACTTCGATGCCGCGTTCTTTGGCAACTATGGGGGCATTCACAAAATTAATGACATCTTCCAAAATCGGTGAGAGCAACCCCTTCAAAACCGCCACCGTGATTGGTGCCAGACCTAGCTGCGAAACTTCCCCCACATATTCCACCGTCACAGACTTGAGGCCCCCTTCCAACAATTGAGCCTGGAAACGACCCATCCGTTCAGCCAACAACAAGTAGGGTTGCAGCTGGGGCAACACTTCAGGGGCCACCGATGGCACGTTCACCGCACCACGGGCAATGCCTCGTTTAAAGTAATCCACGAATTGCTCGGCAATCCCAATGGCGACGTTCTCTTGAGCTTCCTCGGTAGACGCGCCAATATGGGGAGTGCAGGTAAAATTATCTAAGCTCAAAAGCTGGTGCTTGGGATCCACCGGCTCTTGTTCAAAAACATCAAAGGCCGCCGCCGCCACTTTGCCGGATTGAAGAGCTTCACATAAGTCTTCCTCATTAATGATGCCACCCCTGGCGCAATTCACTATCATAACGCCATCTTTCATCTTCGCCATGGCTTGGGTATTGATGATCCCTCGAGTTTCATTCGTTAATGGAGTATGAACTGAAATGACATCGGCACGATGAAACAATTCATCAAGCTCAACGACCTCAATGCCCATTTGCTTGGCCCGATCAACAGCCAGGTAGGGATCGTAGCCGACGACATTCATCGACCATCCCTGCGCCAACTTCGTAACATATGATCCAATTTGGCCCAAACCAACTAAGCCCAAAGTCTTGTTATATAGCTCACTCCCCATAAACTTATTTTTTTCCCATTTGCCAGCCTTCATGGATTGGGTAGCCTGGGGAATTTTTCGACTCATGGCTGCGATCATCGACATTGTGTGTTCAGCGGTGGTGATCGTATTGCCGCCAGGCGTATTCATAACGACAATACCACGACGAGTGGCAGCCTCGGTGTCGACATTGTCCAAACCAGTCCCGGCACGACCCACAATCCGGAGGCGACTTCCTGCTTCAATCACCTCTTTTGTAACCTTGGTCGCTGAACGCACGATTAATGCTTCATAGTTGCCGATTTCCTGCAATAACTCTTCTTTGGACAATTTGGTCTTCACCGCAACGGAAAACCCTGCGCGTTCTAGGACTTCAACTCCCCTAGGGGAAAGGCTGTCACTGACTAAAATATTCATAGGTCACTCCATTGCGTAAAGTACAAGGCTCGAATGGTTTTGCCTGAGTTAGGCTCTACGTTTTTCGAAATCAGCCATATACGCGATCAAGGCGTCCACGCCCGCTTCAGGCATCGCATTATATATACTGGCCCGCATGCCGCCAACCGACCGATGCCCTTCCAATGTCGTTAACCCTAAAGCCGTGGCACCGGACAAAAATTCCTTATCTAACGACGGATTAGCCAAAATAAAGGGGACATTCATCCATGATCGTGAGGTTTTTTCGACCGGGTTGCGATAGAAGGCTGAACCATCAATAGCGGCATACAACTTTGTCGCCTTGCGTTCGTTAATGGTTGCCATGGCCGACAACCCCCCTTGAGCCTTGACCCATTTAAACACCAAACCGGCAAGGTAAATCCCGAAGGTTGGAGGCGTATTTAGCATAGAATCGGCTTCAGCCTGCTGGGCATAATCATAGACACTAGGGGTGATGGGCAAGACATGGCCAATGAGATCGTCTCGTACAATAACTAAGGTAACACCTGCCGGACCGATATTTTTTTGGGCACCCGCATAAATCAACCCAAACCGGCTGACTTCAATCGGACGAGATAGAATAGTGGAAGAAAAATCGGCAACCAAAGGCACATCGCCCGTATCTGGCACCCAGTGGAACTCTACCCCTCCGATTGTCTCATTGGGGGTATAATGCACATACGCGGCGTCCCTATTAAGGGCCCAACTCTCAAAAGGAGGAATAGTGGTAAATTTTTCACCTTCCGAAGTGGCAGCCAAATTGACGGTGCAATACTTTTTTGCATCGCTAATAGCTTTTTTCCCCCAGGCCCCGGTCAATATGTAATCCGCAGTAGTCTTCCCACGCAAGAGATTCATGGGGATCGTGGCAAATTGGGTAGAAGCCCCACCTTGGAGAAATAGCACTTTATAATTGCTAGGCACTCCTAAAAGTTCGCGAACATCCTGCTCGGCTTCTGCCGCCACCGAAACAAACTCTTTCCCCCTGTGACTCATCTCCATTATGGAGGCACCGGCACCATGCCAATTCAGTAATTCCTCTTGAGCTTCTTTTAAGACGGCTTCCGGCAAAATTGCCGGACCAGCACTAAAGTTATACACACGTGACATGATTGATTGTATTCTCCCATCAAAAATGAAGACAAAGGAGGCGGGGGAAAAACAGCGGCCACCGCTCCAAAAAGGCCGATAAGCTAGCATAGGGTCCACAACCAGTCAAGGAAAGTGCCGATCTTGTCAGACCAACCCTGATGGCCTACAATTGCGCTGGCTTATGGAAAACTTGCCTGAAAATTCAACCAGTTCAGAGTCTCCGGTCGATAAAACCGTGAAACCCAAACCCGGGCTTCGACTGGAACTACGAGGACCCGGGAATTACTATAAAGGCATTCTGCATATTGGCAGTACGCTCATCCCCCTCAGTGATGAGATTCTCGAAGAACTCCGGGCCAAAACAGCCCTCCCCTCTGATGGATTTTTCCGACTCTTTGTGGAAAAGGTGGGGTACTCGTCCTACCTGACAGAGCAGATTCAACAAGAAGTCAAAAATGCCGGCGACCTCAATGCCCAAATGTTTGCCATCCAGCAAGTTCTTCGCCAAGGGTAAATCGCCCCCAATTACCCAAATATTTTGTCCATAAAATTAAGGATCCGCATTTTACGAGCTGGGTCTTTTTCTAAGGACAACGCCTTCTGATAATGCTCCACCGCCAACTCGGGCATACGCTTTTCTTCGTAGACACGACCCACCCCAAAGGTCGCCTGAGCATCCTCAGGATTAGCAATTAATGCTTTGCTGAAATAATCCATCGCAAAGTCATTTTGCCCTTTGTCATAAAGAAACCAGCCGATAGCGGTCGCAGCCGGGCCAAAATCGGGGTCCAATCTCAGCGTTTCCTCGTACTGCCGTTTAGCTAAATCCATTCGTCCTTTTTGTTCATAGAGTCCTCCCAGCGCAAAATGAACTTCGGCGTCGTCGGGATTGAGGCCTAACCCTTTCTTATATTCTTCAATCGCCGGGTCTAATTTTCCCTGTTCAGCCAAAGCACAAGCTAAATTGGTGTGCCCCACCGCTTCGTCTGGACGAAGCTTGAGAACTTCACGATACTGCGGGATAGCCATTTCCAGTTGTCCCTGTTCTTGATAGACCACACCAAGTTTGAGCCGAGCGGCCACATAGGAGGAATCACGCTTTATCGCTTCACGAAAGGCTTTTACCGCTTGATCCATACGCCCTTGGCGTTGGTGAATTTGCCCAAGAAAAAAATGGGGATAGGGAGACTCTGGCGCCAGAGTCACCACTCGCTCGAAACAGGCAAACGCATCATCAAGCAGACCGGATTGCGTATGGAAAATCCCTTCGAATAAGGCAAAATGGGGTGAATCAGGGTACTGTTCTCGAAGAAAACCGACCCACTCCCGAACGACCTGGACCTGCCCTTCATCCCCCAGAGCTTGACGATAGACTTTCCAGGCCTGGGCAAAATCTCCGCGTAACAAGCATACAACATTCAGAGAAAAAAATGGCAAAGGGCCGCAATCCGCTTGTTCGGACCAACCAGAGGCTTCATCATAGACGAAATCCCATTGCCCGGCGGCAATAGCTGATTCGAGGGTAGATTTGAAACTGGGGGTCACTAAGGCATTCCGTTCTTCTATCAAAAAATTACCGAGTTAAAGAATCTTCGACATCTGGTGAAGTGGCCTGAATCAAGCTCCCCAAATAGGGATGACGGTTAAGCATTTGTTGTTTCATTTCCCAGGCAACCGTGCGGTAGGACCAATGCCCTTTTACACCAGAGCGTAATTTCGAAATATATTCCACCTCAGCAAAATCCATTTTAAAGAGACATCGCACGCGAAACCCAAAGGGTATGGCATAGAGCGCGGCTTCTTGATTATCCAAGCGCAAGCGCTCGATATCCTGCTGCACGGCATCCATCGCTTGTCGATATTCTTTTTCCACACCAGCCTGAGACAAGATTGCCGGGACATCATAACCATGCACGGTCGTGAAATTTTGTTGAATCTGCTGACACCGTCGATGTCGGTGCATATCCCGCCACCCTCCAATATCCATCAGCACATCAAAAATAAAAGCATAGCCTGAACGAAATTCCTTGGCCAGCTCATCATGCGGTCCCCGGCTTTTGATGGCTGCATCAACCACCGCCTGCTTCTCCTTCTCCGACCACGCTTTCACCCATTCCAGAAGCAAACGATAGGGCGCCTGACTCACCCGATAGACAAACGTCGTCACCAGTTCGTCCAACGGAGCATGGGGTTCCATGAGGTCTACCGGCTGGGTATGGCCTTTCCACGACTGAGGATCATTCAGCCCAGATTTTTTCAACAAACCTTTGACGTGACGAAGAACATCTCGATACACCGAACTGTGGTACGCATTAGGAGCCGCATAACGCGCCAACGTCGGCGCCATTGCTTCAAGTTGCGTCGACGGCTCCTCCTGCAAATCAACCCACGTGCTGGATGGCTTACCCGCGCAGGCCTCTTTAAGATCCTCCCCGATGCCGAGCAATTCCGGGAGTGAGGACGAAAGCAACCGCGTCATTTGTTTTTCCAAGGTACGGATACTCACGACCTGCCCAACATTCGTCTTGGCAGACAATGGCAGTAAATAACGAATCACATCGTAAGTCCGCGCAGCAATCGTCCGGTCGTAATCTGCCGACTTCAGACTATCCGGACAAGGATACCGTTCAGTCAAATGAGCCTTGACCGGATCCTTCAACAACCGATAAATGTTATACAGACTCCCTAAAATTCCCCGATAGACCCCTTCTGTTTCAGTATTCGTAATTTCGCTGGGCACATAACAGCCCGCCGCCGCAAAATTTTGATACCGACTGGATTTGGCCTGACCATCCCACAATGGTTCATCTTCCAAGCGAATAGCCGCCATCTCCGAAATTTGCTCAAAACAAATCGTCACATGGCCAAGATCTGCAATCGACCCGTGTCCATAGGCAAAATAAAATTGTTCCCAAAATTTTTCCGAGGAATGGGCATGCACCCACTTCAAGCTGTCCTCAATGGAATCGGGCGATCGGCTGTAGCGGGCCAAGGCATAGGCCGACTTCTCCGGCGGCATAGGCGCCAAGGCAATGACTTTTCGGTCTCGTCGTTCGTCACCCATAGAAACGCCTTCCAAGAATGAGGAGTGAAAAGAAGGGTTGCACTATAGTCAGAGGGAGGCGTCCACCTCAAGTTCAATTTCTCGTGAACCGATGGCATCCTCGCAAACGCTTGAAACCAGATGGCTCCTTGACTACACTCTGCCGACCCCTACGGCATTTTCTCCACCATTATGAACATTTCTGACCGTCAATCCATGCATGGCCAATGGTCCTCCCGTTGGACCTTTATCCTTGCAGCCACTGGCGCGGCCGTCGGACTCGGCAATATTTGGAAATTCCCGTATCTGACCGGCCAAAACGGCGGCAGCGCTTTTGTCTTAATCTATATCATTTGTGTGGCCGCCCTAGGTATTCCACTCATGATGGCCGAGATTTTATTGGGACGCCGTGGTCGTTCGACACCTATTCGCACCATGAAAACCCTGGCGGAGGAAACCAACACCGGACAGTGGTGGCAGATCATCGGTTGGTCCGGAACCCTCGCCGGCATGTTGATTCTTTCTTATTACAGCGTCATCGGAGGATGGACCCTGGCTTATATTTTTAAATCCATTGGCGGAACCTTCAGTGGCGCCACAGGTGACTTTGCAGCATCCACATTCAACGCCTTTGTCGGCAGCGCCACCAGCTTATTCTTCTGGCACACCGTATTCATGCTCATCACCATGGGCATTGTCGCAGGGGGGGTCCAGGGCGGGTTAGAAAAAGCCGTACAGCTTCTCATGCCCATGTTGTTTTTCCTCCTGGTACTTATGGTTGGCTATAGTATGACTACCGGGTACTTCGGCAAAGGGTTAGAATTTCTCTTCACACCGGATTTCAGCAAACTCACAGGCTCAAGCATGCTTTCTGCCATGGGACAAGCCTTTTTTAGCCTCAGCCTGGGTATGGGCACAATTATGATCTATGGCTCCTATGTTCCGAAAGACACATCAATTGCCAGTACATCCATCATGATTGCGATCGCCGATACTGGCGTGGCGCTGTTAGCCGGCATGGCCATTTTCCCGATCGTATTCGCCAACAATTTAGAGCCCGGCTCCGGCCCCGGATTGATCTTTCAAACCTTGCCCGTAGCCTTTGGCAATATGACTGGCGGGGTGATCTTTGGGTCACTCTTTTTCATTTTATTATTGGTCGCTGCTTGGACCTCATCGATTTCACTCATCGAGCCGCTGGTTACCTGGCTGATTGAAACATTCGGCATGTCACGACTCAAAGCGTCGCTCTATTCCGGCATGGCCACTTGGTTCCTGGGTTTAGGAACCGTCTGGTCGTTTAATCTGTGGGCGGATTTGAAATTTTTTGGCCTCACGTTTTTTGATCTGCTGGATTTCCTCACCTCCAACCTCATGCTCCCGTTAGGCGGCATCCTCATCGCCCTCTTTGCCGGATGGCTCATGACGGCTGAAAGCACCAAAGCCGAGCTCCACATTGCCAACCCGACCCTTTATAGCGCCTGGCAAGTGCTCGTCCGTTACATCGCACCCGTCGCCGTCTTCATCGTGCTCCTCAACGCCATCGGCCTCTTATAAGCCTTTACTTCCAATCCAACTCCCAGACCCTTTTCAACTTTCCGCCGCCTGCTGACTGGCCCCTTGTGACGGATGCTCTCATCAAAAGGCAGCCCTTGTTTGAGAGAGACGAGTTGAGATGCCTTCCTTAGACGCGCGTCCGGCCTAGGGGTGACGTCAATGGTATTGGCCACTTTTGCCGAAACAATGGCTCGGCTGTCGGGCCGAGACCCGGCATGAAAGAAAATCTTTGGGGCACCAAATACCCCCTTCACTGATAAATCTCCGTTGCACCTTTGCAAAGGCAAAATCCAGACTTTTGCGTTATATTGTCACACCTTCCATCATATTCCTGATCATTTTTGTCGCACGAGGAAAAAAAGAAAGGGTCAAGATGATTCTTTACCTGCCGAAATACTATTCTAGGAAGTAAGCCATCCAAAAAAAACTTTAACACCCAAGGAACCGTCCCTATGTCACAAATTGGTGTCCTCAATGCGGCAAATGCTCTCGCTCAACTCTCCCTCCCCCTTATCGATTCCGCCACACCTTCGGTTCGGAAAAAATCCCAAGAGCCATCCATAGATGCGGTTCAAAACCTGAAAGATACCGTGTCGATTTCCTTGGAAGCTCAAGCAGCCGCATCCAAACAAAAAGCCCCCCTCGCCTAACATTCATCTAAATGTTCGTTCGTTTTAATTCTAAGGTGAACCCACATGGCATGAGTCGCCATCTGGCCTCACCCTCAAAGACTTCAGCATTATTGAATCCGGTACACTTTCCTCGCCTGGTTGTGTGCCCGAGCAGGGCAGCCAACACAGGAGAAAAGGCGCACAGTGTTTGAATGTAGCAAGGTTGCCCGCCGCCCGAGTCGGCAAACCACGCAGGGAACCCGAAGAGCCATATCAAGCCAACATGTTCTCAGGCCCTTTTGCCGAAGCAAGAGGCCCTCGTCACCCAGGACGAAACCTGGGCAATCAACGATTACGATTCAGCGTAAAAAAGAAGTTGAAGCCCCACGATCATCACCAAAATCGCCCACGTGATTTTCAGGATTGATCGTGATGACGCCTGATAATGTTGAAGACTTGCCCCGGCCACTGCCACCATTCCCCCGCAAACCAGGCCACGCCGCCGGCCAACGCCATCGTGCCCATCACATGATGGTGAATTTGTATTTGATGTCCCGCGGGATGCGGGCCATGCATATGGAGGAACAACATCAAGCCGCCAATGAGCGCAAACCCCGGCAACAGGGCACTCCATAACCAATGGGCAAGGGTTTCCGCTCTCCTGAGCCATTCCACCGTTCCCACACCAAACGCCAACAAACCAAAGATTTTGTGTTGCACCATTTCCTGATCTTTCCCGCAAAGAGATTCAGCCAGGGTCCAGGTACCGATCGGCCAGGCTTCATGGTCGCTCCAAATCAAAAGATAAACCCCGGCACTGACCAGTGCCAATGGCAACAACCACCGGGGCCAGGCGAATCCTATCCACCCAACAGCCGTGCGGAGTTCGATCAGACCGATCAATAGCACGATCAGCCCAGCTAACAGGTGATTAAATTCCGAATACGCAATCCCTTCCCGTGAACCCTCCCATTGGCCCGACTCGATCACATAGCTCTGCTCTCCATGATGAACATGCCCTTCCATGTTGGCGTGGGACGAATTTCAAACGATCAGGATAAGCAAAGACAGGGACATCACGAACCACAGACGGGATATTTTGGTTGTACTTAAAACCTTTCTCGTGACCAAACTGGGCAACCTATTTATTATGGTTCAATGACGCTATGGGGAGAAAAACGAAACCCCCAGATTCAACAACCACGCATTGAGCCCAATATTGCGGCTCCCAATACCGGAATTGGATATGTGGTGGAACCGAAAACCTGCTGTAATGGCCCAGTTTTCTGAGACAAAATACGATACACCGGGACCGGTTTGCAAAATGAAATTAAATTGCGTGCTTTGTTCGGGAATACGCGGGGCCAAATCGGTCCACAACATACCTGCCCCTCCATCCCAAAATGGCATCCATCGACCAAACGAGAGAAAATTATATTTGAGCACTAATGAGCCACCAAACGCCGAGGCGCTAAATGGCTCATAATAATGCGCAGCGATTGGTTCAAGAAGCAGCTCCACGTTTCCTTCCACGACGCCGCTGCCAATTGTATCGGTCAAAACTTGTCCGATTTGTGGAAGAATATAAATGGCGCGGCGATTGGATGATGGGGCATTATCAAAGATATTATTCCCTTTCCAAAATCCCCCCAACAGACCATATTCCAACGTACCTTTGGTAACTCTTGTACGGACATCCAAATCGCCACACCAGGCTTGAGAGACGAATAAGGCAGAAAGAATAAGACTCATCTCAAATACGATGTGGTGTTCCTTTTTGAATAACGCCATCTTCACCTATCCTTCCCTGGTCAGCAATCTTTCAATCATCCGTCATTTTTCAAAAGGTGAGCAAAGAATAATTGCCGACCTGCTTGGGCGTGAAAAATCCTAATTTCATTCATAAACCAACAGGAATTTCGCATAATTGACAGGAACAATTCAATGAACTTTTCTCGAAGATTGGATACAATGTGGAACGTATATAAAGGTGATTCATGAAGCACTCACTTCCTACTTCCTCAACAGCTCCTGCCAAAGCTATCAAGCCAGATTCCTTTAAACGTTTATCCTTAGCCGTAAAAAAGTTAGATCAACTCATCAATCGCGCACACCAACTAGGATCGTTTACCGATCAACTACTTCGCGAGGATAAGACAGGGCCAAGCTTCTCCTCTTCAGAGACCGACCCCCATCAACCAGTGTCTCCCAGCTCATTAACGAGGTTGGATACATCTCGAAAAGTGGAAGGCAAGAACCAAGAAGAACTTTGAGAATGTAGACCTGGGGTAAGCGTCGGATTTCAAGTATCCATGAAAGGTCAGATCCCTACGATTTAGGAGAATTCACGAGGACCGGAAATGACATCTCAGGTCACCTATCCACACCCTTCGCACCCCACACGCACCCTGAGAAAAGGCTGACGTGAAGCCATTTGAAAAATTCTCGGTAGACCCATTATTGATTTTTTAGATCATCGCCGCCCGTATTCGTTGCCACACGGTAGCTCGGGATTGGGTTCGTACTTCTGGTCTAATTGTTAGATATCCTACCGAGAGACATCGCCATAGGGAAGGTGGTGAGTAATAGCCGAAGCCGAAAAGCGTCTCGATGAGGGTGGTCTGACGAATTACGTGATTTTACTTGAATAAAGAATTTTAGTAACTAGAGCCTGCCATAGGGAAATCAGTGCAGGCTTCCTTCATTCTTTGAAAACTAAAGCCTAATGCAGATATACCAAGGTTAAAACGAGTATCCTGAGTAAGGTTCGTACCCACAAAATGGACGCGCCAATCTTTATAAGAATAATTTACCAATACATAATTTAAAAGTAGGGTAAAATAATTTCAGAAAAACAAAAAAACAGCATCACTCCCCTCTCTGTCAGAGAGGACCCTATTGAAATCTCTCTGTGATGAGAGAGGAATTCATTTCCCTTAAGAAAATACCTTTTCAAGAACACTGCTTAATGAAATGATCTTGTCATTATTAGGGGTTTAATTTCGATATGACACCTTCAGAGAGCGATTTTCACTTTTCCACTTTGCTGGAACTGTTGTCCTATCGTGCTCAATGGGATCCACGAATGAAAGCCTATACCTATCTCGCGGACGGGGAAATCGAGCAAGGTCATCTAACTTATGGTCAATTAGACAGACAGGCCCGAGCCATTGGTGCTTACTTACAAGAAGAAGGCACAGTTGGAGAAAGAGTGCTTCTCATGTATCCAACCGGTCTGGATTTCATTGCAGCCTTTTTCGGGTGTCTTTATGCAGGAATGATCGCAGTTCCCATCTATCCACCTCGAGCCAGAGAAAATATGTCAAGGATCCAGGGGATTGTGGAAGATGCTCAAATAACCAAGGGCCTAACCAATACACCTTTGCTATCCATGTTAGAGTCTCGTATAAAAAATATCACGGAATTGACCAGAGCCCTTTGGATTAATACTGATGAGATTGATCCTAAGGCCTCTTTGCATTGGGGAAAGCCCCTTGTGAACACCAAAGACCTCGCCCTAATCCAATACACGTCGGGATCCACCGGGAACCCCAAAGGCGTAATGGTGAGCCATGGGAATTTATTACACAACCAGCACATGATTAAAAGAGCCGTCGGGTATACCAAAGAATCCATTTCCGTTGGTTGGTTGCCTCAATTCCATGACTTAGGGCTCATTGGTCAGGTCCTTCAACCCTTATTTTTAGGCTTTCCTCATATTTTCATGTCTCCTGTGGCTTTTATGCAGAAACCAGCTCGCTGGCTCCAAACCATTTCCCACTACAAGGCCACCACAAGTGGAGGACCCAATTTTGCTTATGACTTGTGCGTACGAAAAATTTCACCTGAACAACGAAAGAACTTCGATCTAACGAGTTGGCAGGTGGCTTTCGTAGGAGCTGAGCCTATCCAGGCGGAAACCATAGATCGATTTGCCATGTCATTTGGGCCTTGCGGATTTCGTCGTGAAGCCTTGTATCCTTGTTATGGACTGGCTGAAGCAACGTTGTTTGTCTCGGGGGGAAAAACCTCCGAACCGCCCATTGTTCAAAAGGTCGAACCAGCAGCCCTTAGCCACAATCAAATCCGGGTTCCTTCAGATAACCATATTAATACACGAGAAATCGTTGGTTGCGGCCATGCCTGGCTGGACCAGAAAATCCTCATTGTCGACCCTGAAACATCAAGAGAATGTCCAAAATCAACAGTTGGGGAAATTTGGGTGTCAGGATCGAGTGTGGCTCAGGGATTTTGGAATCAGCGCGAGGAATCCAACAGAGTATTTGGTGCCTACCTCTCTGATACGGGTGGAGGGCCTTTCCTTAGAACAGGCGACTTGGGTTTTATGCGAGATGAAGAACTGTTTGTAACGGGTCGATTAAAAGATGTCATCATCATCGGAGGCCAAAACCATTATCCGCAAGATATTGAATTGACCGTCCAAGAAAGCCATGCAGCTCTTCGAGCCGGGTGCGGGGGAGCGTTTTCAGTGGACCAACCAGGAGAAGAGAAATTGGTCATTTTCCAAGAAGTCGAACCGCGTTTTCTCCGAACCGTAGACGTAAAAGACGTGGTTAGAACAATACAGCAAACTGTATCAGAGCAGCATGGAATACAGGTTCATGCCATATGGTTACTCAAACCCACGACTCTACCAAAAACCTCTAGTGGGAAAATTCGGCGCCATGCGTGCCGACTGCAATTTCTTGAGGGAGGAATGGATGTCATCGGCCAGTGGACGGAACACTCATTGGGCCAAAATTTGTGGCAAGAGCTACAGGACAATACGAATTCCCATGGCCAACTCTCCACTCCCATCGACATCGAAAAACAGACATCCCAAATACCCTTCAAAACCAAAGAAATGGCTCCGACCCAGGAGGTCATTCAAGATTGGCTCGTAAACAAATTGAGCATGCATTTGAAAGTACCCGCAAATACCATAGATATTCACGTACCCACTGCTGAATATGGCCTAGATTCCTCTGTGGCAGTAAGCCTCACCGGACAATTAGCACTGTGGTTGGATTTAAAACTTCAGCCTACCCTGTTTTGGGAATTCCCTAGCATTGAAGCCCTTACAACACATCTATACAGAGAACGTCAGGTATCCCAAATTTCGACTCAAGACACTCCAGATTATGGGAACTGAAATGCCGCCAAGAGAAGTATCGCAACGAGAGGAACCTCCTCAAACAAGTTCCTTTTTCCAACAGGTAGGAGAAAACCTTAAATTCAATCCTTTCTTACCGGAGGTTCGGGAAGACCCTTATCCATTTTACGAACATCTTCGACGGGAAGATCCTGTCCACCGAAGTTTCATAGGTGGAGACTGGCTCCTTACTAGGTACGCGGACATTCAATCCGTACTCCTTGATAAGCGGTTTCGTGCCAATGATAAGGCCAAACAGATCCAATGGAAAAATCAGTACACTTCCCAGATTGGAGAGGATCTCAGCACTCTCATACAAGCCAACAATTCCTTCTTATTCTATATGGATCCCCCAGATCACACGCGATTGAGAGGACTGGTGAGAAAGGCCTTTACTCCGGCTGTGGTGGAGCACATGCGTCCACGGATGCAGGAATTCGTCGATACATTAATAGGTAAAGTTCACCACACAGGGAGTATGGATATTATTTCCGACCTCGCCTCCCCGCTTCCGGTCATGGTTATCGCTGAATTGCTTGGGGTGCCCAGCGAAGATCAGTTCAAACTGAAGCAATGGGGCAATGACCTTATTTGCATTCTAGATCCGCTGTTGTCACTAGAGCAGCTTGCCAATCTCAATGAAACCACTAAGGAATTTGAGGAATATTTTCGTACCCTCATCGCTCAGCGTGAAAGGATGCCAAAAAATGATCTGATCAGCGCTTTGATTGTGTCTAGTGATGAAGACAGCAAACTCATGAAAGATGAAGTCTGGGCCGTTTGCATGCTGTTATTTGTAACGGGAGAAGAAACCACGGTGAATACCATTGGGAACGGAATGTTGGCGTTACTACGTCATCCTGAAAAGATGAACCATCTCAAACAGAACCCATTGCTCATTCAAAGCGCTGTTGAGGAATTACTGCGCTTCGATAGCCCTGTCCAACTTACAAGTCGGATCGCGGTTGAAAATATCGAGATGGCTGGAAAGACCATTCTCGCCGGTGAAAAAGTCAGTCTCTGCCTCGGGGCAGCCAACCGAGATCCTATGGAATTTTTGGATCCTAATACACTCAATCTGGCTCGATTGAACAATCATCACCTAGCCTTTGGAGAAGGTATTCATTTCTGTCTTGGTGCCACTTTAGCTAGAGCCCAAAGCCAGTTAGCGATTAACGCCCTAATCCAAAATCTTCCGGAAATGAATATACTCCCAGGGAAACTTGAACGACGAAACAACATCGTCTTACGAGGGCTCAAATCTCTGCCTGTGACATTAAAAAAATAACATCTTCATTCATGCCCTCGCTCAATAGCGTTACAAAATGAATTGACCCAATGGTGCCCTGCCGGGTGTGTAAGAAAAAAAGATGAACAGAGAACCCATTGCCATTATAGGAATCGGTTGCCGCTTTCCTGGTGCGTATGGCCCCGAGGCCTTTTGGGAACTTTTACGCAATGGTGTCGATGCTATCACCCCAGTACCAGGCTACCGTTTAGAGTTAGGCACACATGTCCGGCCTAGCCCAGGGAAATTCCCTGAAAGGAAAATCCAGTGGGGTGGGTTTTTAGAAAACATTGACCAATTTGATCCTTCAATTTTTGGTATTACTCCTCGCGAAGCGGCCTATATGAGCCCTCAACAACGGCTCCTTTTGGAGACAACATGGGAAGCGCTGGAGCATGCCGGGCAAATACCTGCACATCTTGCAGGCACACAAACCGGAGTGTTCATTGGCATTTCCTCGGAAAATATCTCTCACGGGTCGTGTCTACATTCACGAAACCAGATCAAAGATGCCTCGGATGCTCTTCACCTGACCACCGGAACAAATCGTGCAATTGCGGCGAATAGAATTTCCTATGTTTTTGATTTCCGAGGCCCAAGTGTCGCCCTTGATTCCGCCTGCTCTTCATCCCTGGTCGCGACTCACTTAGCGTGCCAAAGTTTATGGAGTGGGGAATCCTCCTTGGCCCTGGCAGGCGGTATAGAACTGCTCTTATCGCAACAGGTGACGGAGAGCTTAGCCCAAGCAGGGTTTCTGGCAGCAGACGGGCATTGCAAAACCTTTGATGCTCAAGCTGATGGCTACGTTCGTGGTGAAGGAGTTGGAGTTATTGTTCTGAAATCGCTTTCCAAAGCATTAGCTGATAGAGATCCTATAGTGGCCCTTATACGAGGTAGTGCTGTCAACCAAGACGGTCGTAGTAATGGCCTGACCGCCCCTAATCCTTCCTCGCAAGTTGCTCTTCTGCGGGACGCGTACAATCAGGCAGGAGTTTCCCCTGGAAAGATCCAATACATTGAGGCGCATGGGACAGGGACCAAATTAGGAGATCCCATTGAGATCAAAGCTCTGGGTTCAGTTCTGAGCATGGAACGCCCAGACAACTTACTGTGTACCGTGGGTTCGGTAAAGACAAATATTGGACACCTTGAGGCGGCAGCAGGGATAGCCGGGCTTATCAAGGTGGCCTTGTCACTCAAAAAACAGGAGATCCCTCCCACGTTACATTTCCATGAACCTAATCCCTATATTCCTTTTTCTGAACTTCCTCTCCGGGTTCAGAAAACCTTGGCACCTTGGCCTAACAGCGGCTATCCGGCATTTGCAGCTGTCAGTGCATTTGGATTCGGAGGAACAAATGCCCATGTCGTACTAGAAGGTCCCCCCCCCTCCGCTTCCTCAGGCACGCCAAGGCCCTGGCAAATCCTTATTCAATCCGCAAGATCTCAAAAGGCGCTGAATTCCTTGACGGAAAAATTGGCCGATCATCTCGAAAAGAATCAAAATTTGTCCCTCGCAGATATGGCATATTCTCTTTCTGTCGCTCGAAAAGCCTTTGAGTATCGCCGAAGTTCTATTTGTCACGATAGAGATGAGGCCATCACTAGTTTACGAAATAATGATTCTCAACCAGCCCTCTCCTGTGATCAGGCATCAAAAGAAAGATCCGTCATTTTTATGTTTACAGGGCAGGGGGCTCAGTATCTCAATATGGGCAAAGAACTCTATCAATACGAGCCGTTGTTTAAGAAAACGGTTGATGAATGTTGTGAGCAATTACATCCGTCTCTTGGATTAGAGCTACGGAACGTTCTCTTTCCACAAGAAGAACCAAGAGAAGCCAAGACCCGACACATACATGAAACGCATCTGGCTCAACCAGCATTATTTGTCATTGAATACGCTTTGGCCAAATTATGGATGTCTTGGGGTGTGCATCCTCACGCTATGATTGGCCATAGTATTGGCGAGTATGTCGCAGCCTGCTTGGCCGAAGTCTTCTCACTTGAGGACGCCTTGAGAATCGTGGCGATGAGAGGCCGCCTCATGCAACAAATGCCCAAAGGCGCCATGCTAGCCGTGAGATTATCTGAACAGGAAATCTTTCCCTTTCTGGGAGATGTCATTTCGCTCGCGGCCATCAATGGTCCCAATCAGTGTACGCTGTCCGGGCCTACTGAAGGGATAGACATGCTCCATCAAAAACTCATTGGGAATAACGTAATTTGTCAACCTCTTCAGACCTCTCATGCCTTTCATTCCCCAATGATGGATCCCATTTTGAACACTTTTACGGAATATGTTGCGGGTATTCAGCTCCATCCACCCAAGATTCCTTATCTTTCGAACCTCAGCGGAGACTGGGTCGCGAATGATGAGGTCACTTCTCCCCAGTACTGGGCAAACCATTTACGATATACGGTCCGCTTTGCCGATGGGCTCACGAAATTAATGCAAAAGCCTCAGGCCATCTTTCTAGAAATTGGTCCAGGAAGAACCCTCGCAGATTTAGCCCAGCAACATTTGGGGCCGGATGATCAAAGAAAAACCTTCTCTTCGATTCGTCATCCTAAGGATAAAACTTCAGACATGGCCTATTTGTTTAAGACAGTAGGTGAACTGTGGAAATCCGGCACCTTGGTGGATTGGAAAGGTTTTTACTGTCACGAGAACCGCCAACGCCTGCCATTGCCGTCCTTTCCGTTTGACCGTCAACGCTACTGGAATGAAGCGGAAAACCCGGAGCAGGACGGACCCATTTCCTTTGAAGAGAATTATAAGAAATCCGATATTGGAGATTGGTTTTATCTCCCCTCATGGAAACGATCCCTCCCGCCACAACTTCCAATTGGGAACAATTTGGACAAGAACGTTTGTTGGCTGGTTTTCCAAGATTCCCAGGGATTGGCCACAGAATTAGAATTCCGTTTAAAAGAACGAGGACATGGGGTTGTATCCGTCAGAGTCGGGTCTGACTTCACACAACTAAACGAGCACGCCTATGTGATAAATCCTAATGACCATGCAGATTATGCGACGCTTTTTACCTCTCTAATAAAGCAGGGGAACTGCCCCAACAGAGTTGTCCATTTGTGGAATATCACATCCTTGAATGCTAAGCGCTCAGACCAATGCCTGTCCGAAGACTGCGTGGATTATAGTTTTTATTCCCTGATGTATGTGGCTCAAGCTCTTGCCACACTCAAACACACGATTCCCATCCAAATCACAGCCCTTTCCAATAATATCCACGAAGTCACAGGGGAGGAAACGCTCTGTCCCGAAACAGCCCCCATTCTAGGCCTGTGTAAGGTAATTCCACAGGAGTTTCCGCACATCCATTGCCGTAACGTGGATATAGCCCTTCCTATAAAGCAGAGAAACCATTCTCGAACGGTCGAGCAAATATTAGGTGAGATTCTGCACGCTAGCCCCGACCCCATTGTAGCGTATCGAGGAAATCATCGATTAGTGCAGGAATTTGAACCAGTTTACCTGGATGCTCCGCCACACCCGTTAATCAGACTCAAAAAAAATGGTGTCTACCTTATTACGGGAGGACTTGGGGGTATTGGCATTGTGCTCGGAGAGTATCTGGCTCATACCCTACAAGCCCGACTCGTGCTTACCCAACGTTCTCCATTTCCCCATCGTGCCGAATGGGAAACATGGCTTACCACCCATGATGAAAGGGATTCTACGAGTCAAAAGATTCGTCGCATTCGAGATTGGGAAGCGTTGGGCGCCAGAATTCTCCTACTCCGTGCAGATGTGTGCGATCAGAGAAGCATGCAGGAAGTGGCTTCCAAAACCCTCAAAGAATTTGGCCCAATCAATGGGGTGATTCATGCAGCCGGTATTCCGGATGGGGTAATGTTGCAAAAAAGGACACGAGAAGACACAGAGAAAATACTCGCTCCTAAAATTAAGGGGACCTTAGTCCTCGATCGAGTATTTCGAGATGCCAACCTGGATTTTGTCGTTCTCAGTTCTTCCCTTGCTTCCATTATTGGTCCATTTGGCCAAGTGGGGTATTGTGCGGCAAATGCCTTTTTGGATGCCTTTGCCTACAAAAAAAATTCGACGGGGGGGCCATTCACCATTTCAATAAATTGGGATCTCTGGCAAGAGGTTGGAATGGCCGTTGATGGCATGAAAAATTTAGAGGGCTTCCTCACACAAGAAAGGAAGGTCAGTGAAGACAATCGACTACTAGGCTCTGTCCCAGAAGATGAAATGGATTTCCTAAAAGATGGTTTGGTCCCAGCAGAGGGGGTAGAAGTTTTTAAGCGAATCCTGAATTGTTCCTTGTCGCAAGTTGTCGTGTCGACCCGGGATTTCCCCAAACGAGTTCGCCAGAGTCAAAGAATTAACACAAAAATATTTGAGACGATGTCCCAGAAGCCCCAAACAGCAGACCCTTCAATTCTACGCCCCAATCTTACAACCACCTACCTCGCTCCACGCACACCAATTGAAGAAGCCTTAGCAGAAATCTGGCAAAAGGTCCTAGGCCTACAACATGTCGGGGTACATGACAACTTCTTTTATTTGGGAGGGGATTCCCTTCTAGCAACCCAGGCCATGTCTCGGATACGTGACACATTTCAAGTGGAGGTTCCCTTACGAGAACTTTTTGAATCTCCGACCATAGATGAACTAGCAAAAATACTTGAGGACACTCAGTCTTAAACAGCAAACTATATTCGACGTCCGACTCAAACTGAAGAAGCCAGTCCCACCTTTGTCCCCAGAGCACAGGGATCTTCTTTTTCCTCCATTCATTTATGCTATGGCTTCTTTAATCAACCGGCGAGGAAAGGTCCAGAGTCCAATTCGGAAAAAGGCATGCCAGACAGAAAAGGCGATGGTGTGAGTGACAACAGATTTCCCAATCGACTGGAAGATTGACGAGTTTCAGGTATGGAGTCAGGTTGAGGCCAACGGACTACCTGTCCGCGACCTTTCCGCAATCCGGGCTCAATCTGATAATGCCTGGACAAGATCACTTCTCCACCAAGTGGTGACTCAGTATTTATTGGGGCGTGCTCAAGGCAGCAATCCCAGCCGACCGGTCCCTTCTCGCGGCCCCAGACTCGTATTTGACCTAACACCATATCTGAACTATTGTGGCGCTGTTTTCAGAGATTCTAGACATCGTTGAGAACCTACTCGGGATTGAGAACATACGAAAAAAAAGGGCAGAATGTTGCATCCAGCTACCGAACTCAAAAAAATCAACGACGCAATCGGATATGGTGTTTTTGCGACTCAGCCAATCCCGTTGGGAACGATCACCTGGGCCCTTGATCCATTCGATCAAATTCTTGCCCCGCTCGTACCGAAGCAACTTGAAGACCAATACGATGGCAATCTGACGCGATACAGTTGGGTCAATGCAAACGGAAATCGAATCCTGTGTTGGGATTTCGGACGGTTCATGAACCACAGTTGTGAGGCCAAAACCTTTGGACCCGGCGGATGTCACTTTGAAATCGCCGTTCGGGATATCGCTGCAGGGGAAGAACTGACGAGTGACTACGCCGCACTCAACCTGGAGCAACCACTTACATGCCAATGCGGTTCCTCTCAATGCCGTGGAGTCATCAAGCCAGACGATTTAGAGGAGATCGCAACGACTAGCGATTTTCTGATCCGAACAGCATTCATACGAGTCCATGAGGTCAAACAACCCCTGTGGCGCTGGGTCGAAACTCAGAAAAAAGAGATTGAACGTATGGTGCACTGTCCCGACAGCATCCCATCAATTGTGAGGCACCGATGGCCGCCCGCGCCTCCCACCAGCGCAAGCCAAAGTATGGATGATAAAAATGGTTGATAAGCCTTCCTTAAGTACAGAGGTATCCCGTACAGCAAACGTCAAAGTGCGTCGTGTCCGGCTCGATGATATTCCGGCTCTTTACGCATGTCAGGCCGCTGCATACGCGAATTATGGACCAGGGGGACTCTGTGACGAGCGTCAACTCAAGATGCAGCTTGAAGCGTTTCCCGAAGGCCAGCTCCTCGCGACGATAGACAACAAGGTTGTTGGGTATGCCATGGCCCTTATCGTCCACCTCAATGACGATTCGCCGTGGTATTCCTATGCCGAGATCACTGGAAATGGAACCTTTAGCACCCATGACCCAGCAGGCGATGATCTCTATGGAGTCGATATGGCGGTGCACCCTGATTTCCGGGGGCTCGGGATAGCCGGAAAACTCTACGAGGCCAGGATGAATATTCTCAAGCGTTTTAACCTTCGCAGAATGGTCGCTGGAGGTCGCATCCCGGGATACCGCGAGCACGCCGGCCGCTTGTCAGCGGAACAATACGTCGAAAAAGTCTGTCGTGGAGAGCTGAAGGATCCCGCCCTCAATGCCCATATTAAAGCCGGATATGAGGTCAAGGGCATCCATATGAGTTACCTCCGCGACGAACAAAGCTTGAATTTCGCCACGTTCCTTGAACTCAAAAATTCCGCGTATCGCCAGCCGAAACGCACCATTGCCGCCTCGCCCATGAAAAGACCCGTCCGAAAAATTCGGGTCTGTGCAGCCCAGTACGAAATGCGCTCAGTCAAAAGCTGGGAAGAATTCGAACATCAAGTGGAGTTTTTTGTGGCCACAGCCGAGCAATATCACTGCCACTACCTGGTCTTTCCCGAGTTGTTCACCGTCCAGCTGTTTAGCATGCTCCCCCCCGACATGAAACCCGTCAACGCCATCATAGAACTGGCGGGCATGGTGGATCGCTACCGGGAGATGTTTATCACCAAAGCCAGAAGTTCGGGTCTCTACATCATCGGCGGATCCCATCCGGTGCGGGTCGGCAATGGGATCCGCAATGTGGCCCATCTCTTTGATCCTAGGGGCAACGTCTACACCCAAGACAAACTGCACGTCACACCGAACGAGCGGCAGGAATACGGCATCCAACCGGGAGAAGGACTCAGGGTGTTTGAAACCAGTCATGCCCGGATTGCCATCCAAGTCTGCTACGATATTGAGTTTCCCGAGCCCGCCCGGTTGCTGACCCTCGCAGGGGCCGAAGTCATATTTGTCCCGTTTAGCACCGATGAGCGAAAAGCGTACTTGCGGGTGCGATACACGGCCCAAGCCCGCGCGGTGGAAAACGGAATCTATACCGTCCTGTCTGGCAACGTGGGCAACTTACCCCAGGTCGACAACTTCCTCATCAACTACGGCCAAGCGGCCATCTGTACGCCCAGCGATTTTTCCTTTCCCACCGATGGTATTGCCGGAACAGCAGACTTCAACAGCGAAACTGTCGTCATCAGTGACCTGGATCTTGTGGTGCTGCAGGAGGCCCGAGAGATGGGCAGCGTCCGTCCCTTGCGAGACCGCCGTCTCGATATCTATGGGCTCGAAGCAAAGAAACCGGTGGAGCTCATTCGATTGCCATAACCAAATTGGCAATTTTTCTTGGCAGAGAGCTTGCCGAATTATTCAGCCTGAACGGTACCAGGAAATGACGACGAAAAGACTGGCGCCTCTCGGAGTTTATGCGAGCGATTTTAGGCACGGCCGTTTTGGCGCACAGCAGCCAGACCTTTCCAGTCTTCCAAGTCTAGCTCCGGTTTTTCTGCCCGATATTTCCCATAAAGCGCAATACCTTCGTGATCTTCCAGGATATCGACCTGAACGCCCTTTTGCCGCAACACGTCTTCGTTGCCCGCGGCATTCGTGACGTCACCTACGACGACCCTGTTGAACTGGCGCATATACAGCAACGTCGCACACACATCGCAGGGGCTTAATGTTGTAAAAATGGTCGTGCGACTGAAATCGTAGCGCCCCACATCTCGAATCGCGGATGTTTCACCATGATTGTACGGGTGGTTCTCCTGTACAAGAGTGTTATATCCTTTGCCTAAAATCTGACGGGTTTCATTGCTGACAACCACGCCACCAATCGGACAGCCGCCTTCATCATATCCCTTCTGTGCCAAGTGAACCGCGATACGCATGAAGTCCTTGTCCGTGAGTTTCTTGAAAAAACCTTCCTCGACTATCTGCGGCAAACTTTTGGTTGGAAGATGGGCAATAGTATTCAATACCTCATTTGTCACAGGCGTATTGTGAGTAATGAACGCTTTCATGCCAATTTCTCTCCCACCTTTAAAGATTGAAGTCACGTAGATAGCCTAGCGCGTCTTTGGCCGCTCACAGGCTTCCTTTCCGCCATTCCCACGGTGGCACCAGTTGCGTATCAGCCATACGCTTTCCAGTGCTTCTCACATCCTTCTCCAGCCCCCTAGCACCGTATTCCCTGACGCCTACTTCCGATACCAGCAGCACCACCTATCTTTGACCAGCGTGTGATTGACGTTCGTGCCGTCTGGCAAGATGACAGCGGCAAGAGTGTGTCCGTACCGGTCCTTGCCGTGAGTCTCTTCTAATGTCACATCCTTCCCCAAAACGGGCTCTGATCTAGCCTGCCTCGCTCGTCTCCAAAAGGCTTGGCCCTTTTCAGGACAGTCGAATCCATTGAGACGGATACGTGGAGGGTGTCGGTTGTGCAGAACTTTGATAGTGTCGCCGTCGAGAATGGAGACAACGGAGCCTCAACACCCATCAGATGACGCGTGCAGGTAGCTTCGGATTGAGCACCTTGCGGGCACTTTCGGCACCGCTCACGGGTAATCGTGCCGGATTGAGTAATCCGATCTGTACCAAGACGCTCGCCTGATCCCAATAAATATGCTCGTGGGTAATCTTGCCATTCTTGACCCCGACAATGACCGCCACGGCCACTTCGACTTTCTTGCCCGTGGGCGGCACGCCAGGAAGCATCCAGTCGATCGTTCTCGTATGGGTAAAGCCGATCACCACTTCGTCCACGATTTGATCGGTTCCAATGGTCCGAGAGACATTGACCATTTTGACATCAGGAGGAAAGAATTTGCCAACGAGATGATTCCGATAGAAATCACGGACGCCTTGACGGCCCACCCCACCCATCATATTCGCAACATTATGCAGATGAGGATTGTCAGACATGGTGGCCATGGTGGTGTCGAGGTCTCCGTCTAGCTCGGCCTTGACATGACGCTCCAAGAGGTCGTTCATGGCCTGTTGGGCTGCAGACAATTTACCCCTCATAATTAATCCCTCCTAGTTGGCTTCGTTGACTGAACTTACTTCGTTTCCGTAGACACTCAGCCTTAGTTTTCCTGGGCTTTCTCCGTTGCTCCAGACACACCTCCTCGCTTATTTTATGCCGCTTTTCAGTTGTGTCCATAAATAGGGGAAAGCCCAGGCCTGAAATTTAATCGGTTAAAAGGACAGCCGGAAGGTGATAGTTGCACCTCTGGTTGCACCATCGGCGGTGAGCAATTGAGTGGGATTGATGGAAAAGCAGAAAAATGGGGTGAGTGACGGGTTTCGAACCCGCGACCTCCGGGACCACAACCCGGCGCTCTAACCAACTGAGCTACACCCACCACGAAGGCCTGTATCTTCTGAAGAAGGGAGCAAATCTTATCAGAGGACTTGAAGGCCCGCAAGCATTCTCACCGGAGATTGCGCCAAGGTCAACGGCATATACCTTTGTCGGTTAGAGGGCAGGCTGATCCCACCTCATTCTCTCCAATTTTGGTGGATCGTCAGTTGACCGAAATTGAAATGCTGTGGTAAATAGTAGACTTATTCTTTTTGGAGGGTTTCATGGCCAATCGACATCACTCAGCAATTAAAGCCGCTCGGCAAACCTTAAAGCGGCAAGAACGGAATCGATCCATTTTGCGTCGAGTCAAGACCTTCATTAAAAGGGTCGATGCCGCCATACAAGAGAAAAACGCCGATACCGCCAAAAGCTCTTTACAAGAAGCCACCTCGGAACTACATAAAGCCGCCACAAAAGGGACGCTCCACCGAAACACCGCCTCACGTTGGATTTCCCGACTCACCAATCGAGTCAACGCCACCTAGACACCAAAGCACTCCTGGTTTTTACTCTCTCACTTCCCTCATCTTCGGAGTTGAGGGGCGATAGGCGTATCGCATTGAGTAATCCTACTTGCCTTGGCACAGTTGCATGACGAGATCATCGAGAATCAGCTTAGGTTGCGAAGCTCGTCCACCCTTAAGCGCCGAGTCCGCCTGGGCAAATATCGTCCAGGCACGAAAAAAATGCGGGTCTTTCCATCGTTGCACTTGCTGCATAAATTCCCGGGCACGAAAAGGTGGAATCCCAGCCTGGCGAGCCGCCTGGCTTTGATCCTTCCCTTCCTGCAACAGTCCGCTGGCCTTCCAGATCCGGCGCATTTGCCACAAAAAGGCACCTAACATACGTAAAGGCGCCTCACCGGTTTCTAAATTTTTCGCCACAATATCCAGCGCCCGCCCATGGTCTCCCCGCGACACCGCTTCGGACCAATCAAAGACCGAAATTCCGGGAGGCTTCCCACGAACGAGCTCCACATCTTCCACCCGGACCTGTTGTCCCTTCGGCAGATACGCTACCAATTTTTCCAATTCACGCATGACGGCATGTAAACCTTCATTGGCCTGATCCTTTAACATCTCCAGAGCCTGGGGTTCCAACAATAAGCTCAATTCACGGGCTTGCTGAGTGATCCATCCAGCCCGCTGATTTTCAAACAACGGAGCACAGTCCACCACCATAGCCTGCTTTTTCAAGACCTGCACCCATTTGGTTCGCCCATCTAATTTGGCGGCAGCGAACACCAACGTCGTCGCTTCATTGGGATTTTGGAAGTAGGGAATCAGTCGCTCCCCATCTTTGGCAGAGATTTTCTCAGCCCATTTGACAAACAACCGCCGCCGAGCAGAAAAAAAGGAGACTTCATCCGCAAGTCCGAGAATTTCAGAGGCATCGGTTTCATCCCCGTATACAACATCGGACTGAAACAGATCCGATGTTTCGCCTGGTGTGGCCCCGCTAGATAGACCCGGGTTTGCTACTTCCTGCTTAGCCAGCCGCAACAGATCTAGAGCCTGATCACAAAAATACGGTTCCTCTCCAAGAATCACATAGAGGGGAGCCAACCCATGTTGGGCGATCTGACGCTGTAGGTCATGAACCTTCATCGATCAACCACACAGGACGGAAAGGAACGCGGTTCGACTATCATTACGGCACTGAGATTTTTGGTGAATTAGAGGAACGGGACTTCGGTGCAGGAGCCAATGAGGTATCGCTTTCCAGCCCATCAGCGGTAGATGGTTGGCTTTGATCAATACTAAACTTGCCTTGTTCTCTGGCAGAGAAAAATCCGTCCGCCAAATCTTCCGCCGCTGCTTGCCCCGCTTGCTCTAAGGCACGATCTTGCAAAACACGGTTAAATTGTAGGCCACTCGCCGCTGAGTTGGAAGAAGCCCCCACAAAAAATTCTGCAGAATTGGTCATAGATTGTGTCCAGCGGATCTTTCCTGTTTTTCGATGTTTCACCGTCACTGCGACCGTGACGGTGACTCGGCTTTCCTGCGTTTGCGCCTGGGAAAAAGCCACCGACGGGAGCATGGCAGAGACAATGGCGCCTTCTAACACAAAATCCGCCGAGAGGTCCTCTTCCACAACGGTGGCACTGCCTGCGGACTGCAAGGCTTGCCGGAGATACCGCGTAAACTTGAATTCCAAGTTCGGTTCAAACGTGTTGTTCTTCAGGGTAG
This sequence comes from Nitrospirales bacterium, assembly GCA_040904705.1. GTDB lineage: Bacteria > Nitrospirota > Nitrospiria > Nitrospirales > UBA8639 > Nitrospira_E. The sequence continues at coordinate 45,838 of JBBDSY010000061.1, forward strand.
GTATGGTCAAACGAACCGGAGGGCCTTCGGCTACAGGGGCACCACCACCTAGCACAGGACCAGGTCCTTCTACGGTGAATTGATATCCACATCCGGCCAAGGCACATAGCATCATGAGGAACACACCACCACACGAGGCGGTTCGTTTTGAGCGACCAAGAGATTGGCCAACCCGCCGGCGATTACATGACAAAATTCACCAACTTTTGCTCAACGTATATCACCTTACGCGGGGTCTTATCCTGCAACCATTCGGTAAGCTTGGGATCCCCCTGGGCGGAAGCCACAATCTGGTCCTTCGTCGAGCCGGCCGGCACAGATATTTTACTTCGCAATTTTCCGTTCACCTGAATGGGAATCGTCCATTCAGCACTCACGATCAAGTCCGGATTAAATCCCGGCCAGGATTGGCATGCAATACTAGAAGCGTGCCCTATCGTTTGCCACAGCTCTTCGGCAAGATGCGGAGCAAAGGGAGCTAACAGGATCAGCAACGTTTCGATAGCTGCCCGCCACCCAGCACGTTCATCCGTCGATAATCCGTTCGCCGGATAGTCCTTCATCAATTTATACAGGTGGTTGACCAACTCCATCAATGCGGCAATCGCCGTATTGAATTGAAAGTCTCGTTCCAGATCATGGGTGACTTTTTGAATAGTGTGATGTGTCACACGTTGCAAGTCCGCCAAAAGCCTTGACTGTGGTGAAGCCGGATGTTCCTTCGCTTCCCTAAACATCGGAAGCTGTTCTTGGACAAGACGCCACACCCGATTGAGAAACCGGCTACAGCCTTCAACACCCGTATCGCTCCATTCCAGATCCTTCTCCGGTGGGGCGGCAAAGAGGGAAAACATTCGCGCGGTATCGGCACCATATCGATTGCACAAATCTTCCGGAGAAGCAATATTCTTTTTAGACTTCGACATTTTCTCCGTCCGCCCCGTGACGATGATTTTCCCACATTGCCGACAGAGGCGTTGCCCATCTTCATTTGTTGTGTCTGATGGCAGGACCCACCGATGTTCTTCGCACCAATAGGTTTCTTTTGTCACCATCCCCTGTGTGAGCAAATGCGCAAAGGGTTCATCAACCGTGGTCAAACCCAAGTCCCGCAAGACCTTCGTAAAAAACCGGGCATACAACAAATGTAGAACCGCATGTTCAATTCCCCCGACATATTGATCCACGGCCATCCAATGTTTGGCCGCATGCGGATTGACGGGTTGATGGGTGTCTTGAGGCGAGCAGTAGCGGAGAAAATACCAGGAGGAATCGACAAAGGTGTCCATCGTATCCGATTCGCGGCGAGCCGTTCCTCCACAAGAAGGACACGTGGCTTTGGCAAAAGTAGGAGACTCTTTGAGGGGCGACCCGCCCTTGCCTGTAAACGGCACATCTTCAGGTAACAACACCGGCAATTGGTTTTCAGGAACGGGAACGATGCCGCAATTCCCGCAATACAACATGGGAATCGGCGTCCCCCAATATCGTTGCCGAGAGATGCCCCAGTCTCGTAACCGAAAATTGATCGTACGTTTTCCCCAACCCTGCGCTTCAACATATTCACCGATTGCCTTCTTGGCATCAGGCACCGATAAGCCGGTAAAGGTTTCAGAGTTTACCAATACGCCAGCTTGCTCCTGTTCTTCATACGCCGCCTCTAAATCCTCAGGCGCCAGCGTTCCACCTGGATTTTGAATGACCAGCCGAATGGGGATGTCATAGTGCTTCGCAAACTCAAAATCCCGCTGGTCATGCGCCGGGACGGCCATAATTGCGCCTGTGCCATATTCATATAACACGAAATTGGCCACCCAAATGGGGATCCGCTCCTGCGTAAACGGATTGATGGCATAGGCCCCGGTAAAGACTCCTTCCTTCTCACGGTCCGCCGCCGTCCGCGTGGCTTTGTCTAACCGAGAAACACGCTCCACAAACCCTCGAACCGTCTCAGCACATGCTTGACCCGCGATCAATTGCTCCACCAACGGCGACTCAGGGGCCAAACTCATAAAGGTCGCGCCATACATCGTATCCGGGCGTGTGGTAAAGATACGAATAGCCGTTAGATCGTCCTGTGGTTCGACGAGAGGAAAATCAATTTCCACTCCCTGGCTCCGGCCTATCCAATGCCGCTGCATAGCCAGCACGCGCGCAGGCCAACTCGTCAACCGATCGCAGCCGTCTAACAATTCTTGGGCATAGTGCGTGATCCGGAAAAACCACTGCTCCAATTCTTTTTGAATCACGACTGATTCGCATCGCCAGCACACCCCCCCATCTTTGCCTTCTTGCGCCAGCACTTGTTCATTGGCCAACACGGTTTCACATGAAGGACACCAATTGACGGCAGACCGTTTGCGATAGGCTAACCCCCGTTCCACCATTTTGATGAAAATCCACTGATTCCACCGGTAATAGTCGGGCTGCGAGGTATTGACCTCCCGATCCCAATCGTAGGATAGGCCCATCCGCCGCAATTGTTTTTTCATGTATGCAACATTGTCTTGCGTCCAGGCATTGGGATGCACGCCCTTCTCGATAGCCGCATTTTCCGCAGGCAAACCAAAGGCATCCCATCCCATGGGATGCAACACATGAAACCCGCGCATCGTCTTGTATCGGGCGATGACATCGCCGATGGCATATACCCGCACATGGCCCATATGAATCCGCCCTGATGGATACGGAAACATTTCCAAGCAATAATATTTAGGCGTCGTTGGATCTTCCTTGACGTGAAAGAGGCCGGCCTGCTCCCAATGGGCCTGCCATTTCGCCTCAACTGCTTGATGATCGTACGTCTGCGCCATGATGATGCCTTATGGAATTGTTAGGAGACCATGCTACCGATTTTTTACATTAGGAAAGAGAAAAGACCTCGCCTTTATCAGCAATTTCCCTTCTTGAAATATACGAGAAAGAATCTAGCATAGAGGGGCAGACCCGACAAGCAAACGCACGAGACACATGCCCCCAGAGAGGTTCTTGAACTATCAACCACCATTTCAAGGAGGGAAAAACTTAGGAAGGCTAGGGAGTTTAGGCCTTACGCGGCTTCACGGCGACCGGGGCTGGAGGACGGGCCGACGAGGCGGATATGGCACCCACAATTTCTTGATGACCTTGCTGTTGCAAACGATGGCTCTCAATAATAAGATCAATGATCTCGCCACACATCAGACAACGCCACCCCGGCATCCAAATCGCACCACTGGTGGCCATATCCACAAAGTGATCAACAATCATCGTTCCCTGACATCGCGGACATTCCATCCGATCCCCTTTATCACTCGGTTTCCTATTCACCCGTACTGTCGGCGCAGAACCCAAAGAGCTTAAGGGGAAATTCCTCAATCAACAGCAGGATTTTTTTTCGAAGAGGCTGTATAAAGCAAAGACCGCTCCACCCACAAAAATAATCAAGCATGGCAAAAGATCGGTTTCTTCAAGGAGGCAGAGGGATCAGGGCTTGGCTGCGAAGTTTGCGGTGATACGTGATGGCGAAGCGGTGGGCTTCATCCCGAATGGTTTGCACAAGACGGCTGGCCGGAGATTTCAGTGACAACACAATTGGGGACTTGCGACCGGGAAGAAAGATACGTTCCCCTTTTTCACCTTTCGCTTTGGCTAACCCGCAGACAGCGACCTGCGACAATCCAAGGCCAAGGATCGCCTCCATTGCCGCACCTAATTGGCCGATGCCTCCATCAATGACAATTAAATCCGGTTCCGGCAAGACCTTCCCAGCTTTGGTAGCCAACGTGCCGCCATATCGGCGTTTCACCACCTCATTCATGCTCGCAAAATCGTTCGCCCCTTCCACGGTTTTGATTCGAAACCGACGGTAATCCCCTTTTTTCATGCGACCATTCTCCCACACGACCATCGACGCCACCGACTGCGCTCCCATGGTATTCGAAATATCAAAACATTCCACACGATGAAGCGGAGATGACAACCCTAGCAATTGTTGCAACTCCTCAACGGCCTCGCGTGATTCGGTTTGTACCCGAAGATGTTCATTCAAGGCAGCGATCGCATTTTCTTGCGCCAATTGTTGCAATTGATGTTTAACCCCACGTTCCGGTACCAAGAGTCGAACAGATTGGCCCTTTTTCTCCGATAGCCACCCCTCCACCAAAACTTGATCTTCGATAGTCACGGGCAACAGGAGCTCTTTCGGCGGCAGCACCGCTTTATGATAAAACTGCTCCAGCGTCGCGCGAACCAGTTCTTCATCAGACACTCCGCCCGCGTCCATCCAGAAAAAGTCACGGCGACCAATTAACAAGCCGCCCCGCACAAATAATAATTGCACATCGACCGCGACCCCAGCCCGCGCCAGCCCCAGCACATCCTGATCAACCGGCCCTATTTGCGCGACGCGTTGTTTTTCTAATGTCCGTTCGATGCTCACAATGCGATCGCGCAAACGAGCAGCCTCTTCAAACGCCTCTCTCTCAGCCAAGCCATGCATATCATCTCGAAGAGAGGTCAATAACTCCTGATCGCGTCCCTCCAAAAACCATCGAACCTGCCGCACGATCCGATGATAGTCCTCTTGTGTTTGATTGCCCGTACAGGGCGCCATGCAGCGCTTGATTTCAAACTCCAAGCAGGCCCGGTCCGCCGTACCATCAATTTCAATTTTGCAGGTGGCCAAGGGAAAGACCTTGCGGATGACTTTCAAGGTTTCCCGCATCGCTCCCGTCGGAACATAGGGACCGAAGTACAGGGCCTTATCATTTTTCACACGCCGCACAATGGAGAGCCGAGGGAAATCGTCATGAATAGGGAGACGTAAATACGGGTAGTGCTTGTCGTCCCGAAGGACCACATTAAAGCGGGGACGATGCCGTTTGATAAGATTGCTTTCAAGGATTAAGGCTTCAAGCTCAGATTTGGCAATAATGGTTTCCAGATCATAGGCATGAGCGACCAACGCCCGAATTTTCGGACTCAGATCAGCGCCTTTTTGAAAATATGACCGGACGCGGTCGGCCAACACCGCTGCCTTACCGATATAAATAATCTCATCGGAACGATCCTTAAACAGGTACACCCCTGGCTGCTTGGGAAGATGATTCAACTTCCCTTCCAAATGACCCCGCTGAAGAGAAGGTCTTGTCCCCGATGAGGTCGTTTCGTTTTCCTTCATGCGAACCCAACACCATTTGTTAAAGCACTAAGGGCCTGGTGACTATTTCTCACTCAAAGCCCATACATGCGATCGGTACCATCGAAATCGGCAGTGAGGAGAATGGTCCAAAAAGTTCCTCCAGCCATTGGTTTTCGACATTCTCATTAGACAATGGCCACCCCTGGAGCTCGTTGGATCAACTCAATTTCATACCCATCGGGCGCATCGATAAAAATAAACCGACTGCCGGATGATGATTGCGTAGGGCCATCGGTAATAGGCACGCCTTTGCCTTGGAGTTCCCGAATCGTCTCATCCAAATCTTCAACCTCAAAGGCCAGATGCACCAGGTCCTCTTGAACCTTGACCGCCCCGCTACTCGGGAAACTGCACAGTTCGATAAGTTCTTGGCTATTGGGGACCGCCACAAAAGCCAGATGCGATCCGCGTGGAGACACCTTTTGCTCTACCACTTCCAAGCCCAGAACTTCGCGATAAAATTGGAGGGTCTGCTCCATATCACTCACCCGCATTCGCGTATGTAGAAGTCTTTTTACCTTCATCTGAATACCTCCTCGAAATTCATTCCTACCTTTTCAATGACACTTGAATAGAAACTAACCCATATTGCTCAATGTCACAACTTTTTCATTCTCCCTGTGGGGGGACCGGTCATGGCGGACGGAGCGATTGAAGCGCGCGAATGTCTCCCCTCGGCCTCCAGAACCGACTGTTCCACCAACAATCCAGTTATTGAATGTTAGGTAATAGGTCACCGAGCGATATCCGACCGGACCATCCGTTCTCATCGATGATCGGCGATATCGCTCTCTTCAACTGTTTTCAGTGACAACGAGACTCAGGAAACGGGAGGACCGCGTGCAGTGGTAAGATCAATCGCAGAGGATTGATAGAAAGAATTGCAAAAAGGAAGCAGGCCCTGAACACCAGGATCGATCGCAGCCGCTCCCTTATCAGCCGAGGCCATCCCGGACCCGGCGGCATGGTCCAGCCACGCATGATCGTCGAAGGCTGTATGGGACGGATCACCCGTCAACAGACCCAACTCGTGGTCAAGCAGGACCATCGGCAATGGCAGCGCCAATGCCGGATAGACGAGCAGCAGCAACCACACGCACACCATATGTCTGATCAAAAATCGTGTCGCAATGTCTTTCTACATTGACTTGGGCATCGCATAATCCCGTGAGGAATCACGCGGGTCATTGAATGTCATCGGGTCAGATGCCTGTTCGGATGTTTCGTCGCGTAATCATCCAAGGCTCGCGGCACCCCGTATACTGCACCTTTCTAACGGAGGTCTCTGTGATGAGCGGATTTATTGAAGGCGAAGATCGCCACCAAGCGACCTCGTTTCCCGAACGATTGGATGATTATATCGCCGAGGACAGCTCGGTTCGGGTCATCGATGTCTTTCTTGACGACCTGGATCTCTCCGGTCTGGGCTTCACGACCCATTCGAAGAAAACCCGTCGCCCGGCCTACCACGCTACGCAGACCCCTTTCCGTCTTTTTTACTCTTTCCTTTTTTCGGAATCCGAAGGCAGTTCAAAATAGGCCCCATCCGGCACAACGAGAGCTTCGTTCTTGGAAGGCATGGCCAAGAGCCCATGCAACCGGGAAATGGATAGATTCCAGCCAGGCTTTAAATCCGCGGATTCCTGGTAGAGCAGGCGGGCCTTCTGTCGCTCTCCCTTCCGTTCTTCAAACAGGCCGAGATGATACGCGACCCGCCATCGAGGCGCCCCGAGTTGTTCGGCCACCGCCAATTGAGTCCTGGCTTCTTCAAGTCGCCCGGAAAGAAACAGGGTGGCCGCATACACCTCACGGAGCTGAGCATGGTCAGGAGACAGCTCCATGCGCTGTTTCAGGAAGGTAAGGGCGAACGGGAGATTCCCTTCTTCCAGAGCAATCCGTGCCCGTAACACCGCCGCATCCGGATGCACTTTGACCATATCCAAAATGGATGTGAGCCGTTCCCCGGCTTTCGTAAAATCCTTGTCCTCATAGGCCAGAACAGCCGTGGTCATCAAAGAAGGAATGTGGTTGGGACACACAAATGCAATTCTTTCGATTTCACCGCGCAGCGCACGGCAACGATCCATTCCCCGGGCATCGCGGTCGCATCCGCCAGAGGTCGATCGGGCTTCTTCCAGCAAATCCCACGCTTCGGCCAGTTGAAGATCGGGTAAGTTGCAGGCCGTTTCGTATTGATTGCGAAGATAAGGGGCATCGGCGCACGCCGAACAGACAAGCAGACCAACTATCAACCCATAGGCAGACCACAACTTCACGTTGACTCCTCTTCTGTGTAAGGCCTCACAGGCCAGACTGTCACCGGATCCCTCCAGTTATCCCGCTCACGAGATTCACCAGTTGATGTAACGAGGGACCGAGCGTGGACACGAATATTCCCGGGAGAAAGCAGAGAATGAGCGGAACCACCATTTTGACGGGAAGGGCTTGCGCAAGCATTAAGGCCTGCTCCCGGCGACGGTTCCGGAGATCGTCGGCCTGACGGCGAAGCGTCGTAGCAATACTTGCCCCCACCTGTTCGCTCTGAATCAGTGCAGAAATCAGGAACGAGACGGAAGTCACTTCCAAGCGGTAGGCCAGCCGTCGAAGACCCTGCAATCTGGACACACCCAGTTGCAGTTCTCGATGGTAGGTACGAAACTCCTGCGACAACGGCCTGATGCGAAACTGTGCCCCGAGAATTTTATCCAAGGCCGCATCAAAACTCAGCCCCCCTTCTGTCAGCGTGGCCAGTAATTCCAGCATCAACGGGAGATCATGGTCGACATCCATGACTCGTTGGCGACGGGCCGCACGAACCACCAGCAATGGAATGCTGGCTAACAGGGAAAGCACGATCCAGGGGCCCGCATAGGCCACAGATACAAAAGCCTCCCCGATTCCTCCCGGAATACCCTGCAGTGGCACCACCATGACATCAACCACTCCCGACCGGTTCATGACATACGCACTCGCGATTCCCAGGGCCAGCGCTCCTCCGGTAAGTCCCATAAAGACCACGGGCGCCAATCGTCCGCGAAACCCCGCCAAAAACAACCACCGGCGCAGCCACCACCCGGAGCGTGCCCGTCCGAGATCCAGAACGGGACGTTCCGGCCCCAGAGTGTCTCGCACCCGCTCAGCACTCCGGTGACAACTTACCCAAGAAAACATCCCGAACAAGAGCAGAAGGACCGCGACAAACATTCCCGCCCAGGGCGTCAACATGACTGATGCCACAATCGCGACAAGAATCAGGCCGAAGTACCACATGCGATCCATGACGACCTCAACTAAAATTTGACCTGACTGATCCGGTTAATCCACACGATGCCCAACGCTTGTAATCCGATAGCTGCCCCCGCCAGCAAGGATCCGATGTCACTATTAAAAAAATTCTCCAGCGGTCGGGGATTCGCCCTCCACATGATGAACGTCAACACATAGGATATGGCCAACACCCCGATCACCGAGGCTTTAGCCTCTACGGCTTGCGTCCGAATTCGCCGGGAGAGTTCAATCCGGTCCCGAATCGTTCTTCCCACAACGGACAAGGTGGGGGCCAGACTCCCTCCCGTCCACCACTGGGCCGAGAGCGTAAGAGAAAACAGTTGAAAGGTTTCCAACGGGACCCGCTCTCCCAATTCTCGCACTGCGGACGCGGGGTTCTCTCCCAGACGGATTTTTCGCACTAAATTATCCAAATACGGCCGAAGGGGCGCCGCAGACTCCTGTCGGGCGGTATCCAGCGCCTTGGGGAGAGATAACCCCGCCTGTAACGCTCCCACCATCAGATCGATCGAATCGGCCAATTGGGTTTCAATACGGCTCAAGCGTTTTCCGGCCAAAATAGATTCCAGTAAAAATCCGAGAACGCCAACCATCAGCCCTGCGGCTCCGGCAAACGGGAGAGAGAGCCCTACGAAATAATACAGTCCCACACTCGCCCCTACCCCAAGACACGCAGGAACGATACGATAGCGGGGAGGGAATACGTGCCGGACCGCCCGCCCAGCCTGAGGAAAATCCCGCTCTGTCCTAGCCTGCGCAAGCCTGGCCTGAGTGACCATCCGAAAAGAGAAGCTTCTCCACCACCAGACGCACAGCCCGACAATCAGACCAATCGCCAGCAATCCCGCAAATTCACGAAAACCCATGGGGATCCCTTCCTCCGGTAAACAGGGACAGGGGAATGTCGATATGCTGCTCACGCAATTCTTCGACCACTCTTGGAACAATACCGGTCGGCACAAATTCTCCGGCCACACGCTTTCCCCGAAACCCTCGCCGCCGGAACTGAAAGATATCCTGCATGAGAGGGGTCAGACCTTCCATGCCGGTCATTTCCGCAATCGTTTCGATCCGGCGCACGCCGTCTTCATACCGCCGGACCTGAATAAGAAGATGAAGGGCAGAAACCATTTGCTCTCGAATGGCGCGGGAAGGCAATTCCGTACCCGCAAAAAGCACCATGGTTTCCAATCGCGACAACGCATCCCGGGGAGAATTGGCGTGGACCGTGCTCATGCTGCCTTCATGACCGGTATTCATGGCTTGCAACATATCCAGGGCTTCCGGCCCACGAACTTCCCCGACGATGATCCGGTCCGGCCGCATCCGTAAGGCATTCACCACCAGATCCCTGGCCATAATCCGCCCTTTGCCCTCAATATTCGGCTGGCGGGTTTCCATCCGCACCACATGCTCCTGATCCAGGTTCAATTCCGCGGTATCTTCGATTGTAATGATGCGTTCGTGGAAGGGGATTGCCTCCGACAACGCACCCAAAAGGGTGGATTTCCCGGCCCCCGTTCCACCCGAAATCAGAAGGTTTTTCTTGCCACGAACAACCAGCTCCAGAAACGTCGCCATATCCGGCGACAGCATGCCCAGCCCAAGGAGATCATTCCGCCGTAGCCGACGGACGCCGAACCGCCGAATGGAGAGAGTCGGCCCATCGATGGTGGCCGGAGGCAGAGTGGCATTGACTCGCGTGCCATCGTCCAGACGCAAATCCACCATTGGAGAAGCCGTATCCACCCGCCGGCCCATTTGCGCCGCAATCCGCTCGATCACCCGAATCACATGATCGTCGTCCAGAAACTGAACGTCCGTTTTTTCCAGCCGGCCATACCGTTCCACATAGACTGACTGGTGGCCGTTGACGAGAATATCCGTCACAGCCGGATCGGCCAACAGCGGAGCCAAGGGGCCCAGACCGATGGCTTCCTCGGTCAATTCCTCGGCCAGCCGTCCCTGCTCCGCCTGATTCAAGGGAATGTGCTCCGATTCTAAAATCCGCGCGGTAAATTCCTTGACCACGGCCGACACATCCTCATGATTGAGTCCCGCGGCCAAATGTTCTCCGATTTCATTCAGGAGTCGCTCCTGAAGGGCGCTTTTAATCGACAGATAATCGGCATGCTTGACTCGCGCCAATGGATCATCCAGCAATGCATCGTCTTTGACCGCGTTCATCGCCGGACGTTTCAGCGCAGCCTTGAGCCTCGAGGCGGTATCCGCACTTAATGATTTGCCAAACGGAACCCGCGGCCGGGTCTCCGGGGACGAAGGTAATGGGAAATGTTGTTCGCTCATGGCAAGGGAACGGTCAGGCCGGCTCCTCGTTCATCATTTTCGCCAAGTGGTCAATTTCCGCGGTAACGGCCCGGTCCGCCAACTGCTCAATTTCCCCGACCAACAGGTGCGCGCTACGCCCGAAGCCGAAGTATCGGGTCGCCTGGAGAATATACGGTTCCCCGAGATTGGCGCAGGTTAACAGTTTCTTTTGATAGGGAAAGACATAATGAAATTCTCGCATCAACCGCTCCTCAATTTCCGCTTGCGTCAAATTTCCGGCAAAATTCCGGTAGTTCTGGTTCAGGACCAATCGCTGACGCTCAACCGGACATCCAAGCCCCTCTAAAATCGGAAGCAGTTTGGCCGTGCCAATGACATTGGGCGCCGTTCCCTGCATCACGACATAGGTGAGGCTGGACAGATCCAAAACCGTCATCACCACACTATCCAACATGGGAAACGTATCAACCACCACATACTTGAACGTCCGCCGCGCTAAATTCAAAATACGATACATGGATTCTTCATCCACCTCAGACGCTTCGGCCGCATTCCCCGGCGCGGCCAGAAGCGCCAACCCGCAGGAATGAGACACGGTCAATTCGCGGAGCAACGTCTCATCAAGACGTCCTTTTTCACGAACCGCGTCCACAATAGTGGTTCGGGGATTCAGGTCAAGCATCACCGCAGCAACACCCAATTGCAAGGACGCATCCACCAGCAACACCTGCCCGGGATGGCGCCGGGCCAGCAAACACGCCATATTGACGGAAATCGTCGATTTCCCCACTCCGCCTTTGTTGCTGACAAACGAGACGATATGGCCGAGCGAGGCCAGGCTGGATTTGGTCTTTCCCTGCACAAAAACCCGGTCGAGGACCTGTCGAATTTCGGTGCTGGAGAGCGGGTGCCGGAGAAAATCCTGAATACGCGCCCGGACGCCTTCAAGAATAAACCCGCTTTCCGATTGATCGGATTCAAACAGATCTGGCTTGTACAAGCCGGCGATGGCGGTTTCCGGCAACATCTGAGACACATCGATCGTAAATTCCTTCAACCCGCGAAGATCTCCATTCATCTCGACACAGATCAGTTGAGGTCGGCGGTTCCTGGCCAGCTCTTCCGCATGGCGGAACGACTCGGCATAGACCGTGACGCACCGGTAATTGCCAACCCCCTGAAGCGCGGAATCGAATTCCGCGCGGAGTCCAGGGGATTTTCCTACCACGAGAATATGGAGATTCGTGTCCATTACATGTCCAAATCTTAACGAACCAACGCCGGAGCCAGCAGGGCTCCCTCTTCCTGAATGTCACGATTGACTTGAAGGAGAAAAGACATTTCCGGCTCCGGCAGAAGGGGAAATGCGGGCAGGAGAGACACGGTGGCATTTTCTACAGCCACTTGAGCCGGTCGCTTGATGATGTTCACCGAACCGGGCGCCGTGCCAATCATTTCAACCCGCGCAAATCCCACAACCCGTTCCGTCCCCAAAAAATCTTCGTAGAGAGGCGCATACCCGTCAATCGTCACCTGGCCGCCCTCGGGAGGTTGGCCCTGAACAGGTTCGCCGATACTCGTGACCGGAAGGAGAAACCGGCCGATGACCGTGGACCCGACCGCCACGACGCCTGAAGAATCCACGGTGCCCGAACCGGGAACATCCGCCACCAGGGAATCCCGCCAGGCTGCACGGGCAAGAGCAAATGGGGCAACACCCGGACGGGGCGGCTCGGACAAGATATCCGGCAAACCCACTCCTCGAACAGGGCGGGCATCGGCAATCGCTGTCGCCCGCACGGTCAAGCCCGTGAGACGAATTCCAGGCGGATCGATTTGAGCCTGGAGAGGAGAGCCAAGTCCTAACACCAGCGGCAGGGTCGGGCCGGCCGAACTCACTCCCGGCACATTATCGACGCCGGCCTGACCTTGAAAAGGTTCCGGTTTCATGGAACGACGCAATCGCACGAGAAAGGCATTGGCTGTCGGACTGGCGCTCACTTCAGCCGGGACGAAATCGTTCCGGGTATAATTTGCGCATTCCCTGCGTGGGGCTTCGACCGAACAACCGGGATCGGGAATCCCAAACGTCCCACTGACCATATCGCCATAGGGGGCATTTGTTTCATCATTCCATTGCAACACCGGCTTGTAGACGGGGGCCGACGGAACGTCCAATGTCTGCATCGCATTGAGATCGGTTTGCCCTCCAGTCAGGAACATATCAGGCCCCGCACCAAGCTGCAGAAGATCACCGGTCAGATCAAAATCGTCATCATACGTCCATGCGGCCAGCTGACTCACCGCCACCCGCCGGTTCAAATCACTGGCAACGGGATCCTCCGGAGCCACATCGCGTAACCGCAAGCCTTCACCCGCTGCGGCATCCGCCACATTTTGCATTTGCACTCTGGTGAGATTGACATACCCCCAATCGATCACTAATGAGCCGATACCAAGCATGCCCCACACCAGTAAGACGAACAGCACCAACATGGCCTGACATTCCCAAAGAGTAATATGTCGTGTTCAAGCATGAACACGCATCGTGTATACAGTCGCACTATTTCTGCTGATCCGATGCAACAGGCACCGCAATAAATTCCCGCTCTCCCGATCCGCTCACGGTTTCCACAAACGTGAGCGAAGAATTCGTACTGCCATTTTTTGACATTCCGCCGGACGGCTTACCCATAGTCATGGTGGTCCCAAACGGACTCCAAGGCTGGGATTCGGGTGTCTGACTGTCCCTGGGATCGTCCGGATGTCCTGAACGAGGAATCGTCGTAATCTCCGCCTTCACGGCCACGGCTTCGGTCAATGAAGCCACTTCTTCCGGGTCCACCGCGATGACAATTTCTTGGACAGGCTTCTTTCTGACCACCAGACCCTGAGTCAACGTATTCATCGCGAGAGGAATTTCCCGTGTCGTCAACGGTTGAACCAGCACACCATTTTGCACCAGCACCCGCACGGTGGCTTGCTTCGCCCAATTGTGTAAATTCGCCTGGAGCGCCAATTGCTGACCATAGGCCCCTCCCATGGTCAACGATTTATCCTTCCCATCCGCATCGATCGGCAACGTCGCGATGAGGTCGAAGCGATCACCGGCATTCAGGCCATACAACCCGCTGACCTGGCCGGCTTCGACCCGTACCGCCCGCTTCCCTGGGGGAATCCCCCCGACTAACCCAGGCCGGGAACCCGGCGGGAGAAAATCGGCTTCCGTGAAAACATATCCGGCAGGTTTCTCTCGCCCCAGCACACGACCGAGAATGTCTTGTAAATTGGCTTTCATCGCCTCGGTCACCTGTTCCGGGGGAAGCAGCACAACAGCCAGTTGCCCTTTTCCGGCATTCCACACATGCTGACGGTTTAATCGGGTGAACGCCGGAATCTTTTGGGCACTGACTGGAACGGCAATCAGCCCCTCCGTGGAAGGCGCACAATTCACTCCAAACCAGCATGGATTCACCAGGCCGGACACCCACAAGCCCCCAAGAATTACGACAAGCAGACCCGCCAAAAAAAAGGGGGACGACGCAAATCTGACCCACGGCGATCGAGGATGAAACCCGCCAGTTTTCATAAGAACACCTCCCGCCTGGAAATGGCTTGGGCGGAAAGAAGCTTCCGGTAGGGCCTGAGCGTTTCACCGCCAAAGGCCAATTGGCCACCCAGCCCGAAACGTCCGCCGTACACGCCCACTTCAGGCAAGTCACCGACGCCAAATGGCGTCCCGCGTGGCGGAGCATTCACGGAATCGTCCACGCTTTCATCGTCCGCTTGAATGCGATTGGCCAGGTTCGGTTCAAACGGGCCTCCCGGACCTTGCTGAAACCCGCTCAACATCGCCGCTTGAAACGGATAATTGATGCGAACCGCCACCAGGCCACGCTGAGGAGGCGGATTTTCGGGGTCTAGTGGCACCAGACTGAACGAGCCGTTCGTGATTTCTTCAAGAACCGGAACCCATCGAATGGCTTCCACGCCATCCGCCCCTCGGGATTCCACCCGGGGAATTCCTACTCCTAGACCACTCGGGGCCAAGGGATCGTTCAACAGCGCACCGGGAAACCTTAGCAATCGACGGCTGGAACCTTGTATATCAGCCTGCTCGAAAATCATGAGCGGTCTCAACATTTTATTGACCATAGGCAACTGATCCAGGAACGCTTGAAACGCCGCATCGTCGCCACTAAATGTATCGAGATCGATGACCAGCAAGGCCGGATCGAATACCTGGGCCATGACCGTTGGATCCTCCAAGGCCTGATCAAAGGTCATGGCGGCGGGGAGCGGCACCAACGATAATTCCCGGGCGGCCACACGGGCGGCATCTTGAAGCACTTGAGCCGCAAACACCATTCTCCCGATGTCCACCACCAAGGCAACCAGGACATAAAACACCAACGACAGGAAGGCAAATTCGATGAGCACCCCTCCGCGTTCGGAGGCGACCGGACCAAAGGATGGATGATTCTTTGACACCACAACATTTACTCTCGGCTTCACAAGCCTTTCTCCTCATATGCCGGCAATGGCTTGAATTCCCAGGCCGGTCGATAGCCGGTGAGGTCCGGAAAGACCCAGAGTCCCACCTCGGGAATCGGCTCCCTCATAATAACGGGATTAATGACAATGACGAGCTCAAGCTCCTCATCGTTTTGCGCAAACCGTCGAAACAGCCAACCCAGCAATGGAATATCCCGGATTCCAGGAATAAAACTCTGTTGATCCGATTTGTCCCGGGAAACGAGCCCTCCGATCAGGAGAGCCTGGCTATCCTGCATGCGTGCGCTGGTCTGCAACGACCGGCTTTTGAAAGCCGTCGTGGACTGATTGGTTCCACTGGCCGATTCAATGTCCGCCGTTAAGCGCAAATCAGGTGTCACCACCTGCGGGACCACGTCGATCGTCAGATCCCCGTCTTCCCCCACCAGCGGGCGAACACGGAGGGAGATCCCGAATTCACGAAATTCGACAAACTGAAAAACCCCTGCCGCACCAGGAGTCCCCTGATTGCCGATAAACGGGGAAAATACCTGCGAAATCGGGACTTCTCCTCCAACCAGAAAGGCCGCAACTTCTCCTGATAGAACAGTGAGCGAAGGAGAGGACAGGCTTCGCGCCAAATCCAGACTTTCTAAAAACGTGAAGACCGATTCAATGGCAAACTGGCCGCTTTGAATAAACGTGTCGACCGCAAGCGTACCGGACAGAAAGCCTAAAATGTTTTGGACCCCGGATGCGGGAGCCGTCCCGAAATTGTCAAAGGTCCCGACCAAATCCGAGCCATAGGATCTCAGTTTTGTCCGATTGACTTCATAGAGCTTGATGTTGACGCGAATTTGCGGAAGATCCCTCACATGAAGAAATGAAATTATGCGTCCATTGGCCGCTTCGATCACTTTCGCCCGGCCCAAATTCGATAGCACCTGGTTGTTCATACGACCCTGCCGGCCGCCCCCTCCCCCTCCAAACAACTGACCAACCCTGCCAGCCCCGCCTCCGCCAATCGCCACTCTCCCTGACTGTCCTTGCCCCCCCTGTTGCTGTCCTAACCGACCGGCCAACGCCCCCGCTTCATCCCCCACAACGCGAATATTCTGTCGCGTGGCCCCCTGGCCGGTCAGCATTCGGGAACCCACCTCCAGCACACGCAAGAGCGCCACTTGATTTTTCACCGACCCCTCCAGGACGAAGACATCCTGCTCATCATCACGCACGATGCCTCGCTTGACTCGCCGCACCGTCACCTGTTCACCTCCAAGATTCCTGATCGCCTCCTGCATGCGCTCCTCCGGAGTGGCCGGTAACGTGTCCAATTGAATCAAATTGATGATGGTCCCGCCGACAGGGGTGTCCTCCGTGACTTGAACGGGGTCGGAGGAATCGCTTGATGGAGATTCTCCATCTCCCTCATCATTGGAGGAAGAGCCGGATGGTCCCGAGGATTGATTCGACGTCCCGGGCTGGGACTGGTTGGCCGGCTGCCCGCCTGAACTTTGCACAAATGGGCCATGCCCTGACTTCATGGCTCGTCTTCTGGCATTCACATATTTGTGCGCGATTCCTTCCGCCGCCTGGGAATAGGTCACATCAGGCACCTTTCCGGTCAGAATCAAGGCATCGCGGTCCGGAGCGCCGGTCACGCCGATACTGGGATGAACCTTATGCAAGGCCGCATGCAGAACGGAAAGATCCCTTTGAACATTGCACTGATAATGCCGGATCTTTCCTGACTGCAACCAGACAACGATCGACGTGCGTCCGGGGCGCTGACCGAGAATCAAGATTTCCTTGTTGTTAATCAACTGAGCCGAAACGATTGACGTATCGCCTACGGCAACCCGCTGCACCGGATCTTCAATCAAGACCCGCCGGTATTGCGACACAATCACCCGCAAAGGGATAGGAGATTCCGTGGAACGTTTGAGCGCGGTTTTATTGGGGGATAGTTTCGAAGAGGTCGTCTGCGCCATTGCGGTAGGAAGAAGAAGCAGGAAGATCAGATTAACCAGCAGGCTCATGCGCCCGACATTCAGATGAGCCTGAGTGGCAGGCTTTGGCAATCTGGCTGCTGGATTATCTCTCATGGTGGCCTTTAACCTCGTCATCTACACACCTGCCTTATCTTACGTGCTCCAGACCCAACCTACTCTTCCCTCACATGTCCTGCAAGGGCGTGAATGGTCCGGCTGTCGATGTCTTATAGGAGATTACTTCCTTCATCCACGAGGCGATTCTTCTGGACTGTCTTCGCTCTCCAATGAACGGTTATTTTTTACACATGGACGGCTCAAACAGAAAGCCTTCCCGGCCTGACTCGACCGGGAAGGCTTTCTGGTTCCCCCTACCAATAAAACCGTTTGAGGCTTAATTGGCTTCGACCACCAATTGCGAAACAGATGAATTGGTCCCGAGGTTATTTCCCAGCCTCTCTTGGGTGCCATCGCTGTTGGCAAGAATGGTGGTAATATCCAAGGCAATGGCATTGCCACCGGCTCCACCATCAACACTGGTTTCAATGATTTTTCCTGCGACAATCGGGGCGTTATCGTCGGCATGCGCTCCTGGCAACACAGCCGCCACGGCCGCCATCATATCCGTGGTTTTATGGCCGAATACCGCCACGGCGGCCGCTCCGATTAAGGCAATGCCCGCGACGAGGAGACTATATTCCACCAATGCCGCGCCTGCTTGACTACGTAACCGTGTAAACATGTAGAAATCCTCCTTTTAGGTAAAATTGACATCTCAGGCACCCTTGCAGGGCTAAAGAGGACCACCCTCTTTCGAGCGTCCGGGCACTCGCCTAAGACTGACAATATCCGGAAATCTGTCATTGAACGGGCTGCACGGCATTCCCTAAGCTGCCATATCGAATATCCGGGCTCTATATAAAGACGGGATGAGTGTATTCCCCACTTTTTTTTTACGAACGGTCAAATAGTTTTCATGAACAGATGATTGCCGAAATTACCGGTGAACGCGGAGAGCAGGAAAGACGGTGAAAGAGCGAACCACCAGTTCGCTCTTGCAAAATCTGATGCCGCAAAAATCGGGACCGGCTACAGCACAACGCGCGCGATTGAGCAGCAAGTGTTCGCCAGGGACACAATTCCATTTTTGGGCCGCAAGAGGTTTCGGTCGCGCCGTTGAGCGTTGAGACGGTGGGAAACTGGTAGTAAGTGCTGATGAAATGTACGCGAACGACGCCCGGTTCGATAGGGGAATGCTCGCTTGGCGAATCTAGGATGTGCCAGCCAGGACGATCGATTAGATACACTCGCACGGGAACGCGGCTAACCGTTTAAATTCCTCCGGAGCGGGGAACGAGGCAAGAGAGTGGCCACGCCTATGCACGGCCAAATATGCCTGGGTGGTCGATGGGTGCAGCCTATGTCTTTGGCATATCGGAAGACTACACCCGGCCACGTGGGGACGGCAAAAAAAGAATCCGAGACAATCAGAAGGCGCCAACAAAACTGAAAGGGAGAGAGGGATGTTCAGCAGGGCTTGATATCCGAGTGATTCTTGTCTACAGCGTGGGTCAATCTATTGGGCATCTTTTACCATGAACCGGAAAAAGCCTTCCCGGCCTGACTCGACCGGGAAGGCTTTCTGGTTCACTCTACCAAATCAAACCGTTTGAGGCTTAATTGGCTTCGACAACCAATGTCGAAATACCCGTATTGGTCCCAAGATTATTTCCTAGTCGTGTGGTGCCGGCGTTGGCAACAATGCCGTCAATATCCAAGGCAATGGCATTGTCACCAGGTCCTTGACCATCTACGGTTTCAATAATCTTTCCGCTAACGATCGGGGCATTGTCATCGGCATGCGCTCCTGGCAGCACAGCCGCCACGGCCGCCATCATATCCGTGGTTTTGTGGCCGAATACCGCCACGGCGGCCGCTCCGATTAAGGCAATGCCCGCGACGAGGAGACTATATTCCACCAACGCCGCACCTGCTTGACTACGTAACCGTTTAAACATAAGAAACCTCCTTGAAGTACTGTTGACACCTCAGGCACCCCTGTTGGGTTAAAGAGGACCATCCTCCTTCGAGCGTCCGGGCACTCGCCTAAGACTGACGATATCCGGAAATCTGTCATTGAACCGGCTACACCGCATTCAATAAGCCGACATTTCAAATACCTGTCCAATTTATAAAGGCGCGATGGGCGTATTCCCCACTCTTTTTTTACGAACGGTCATATATTTTCATGAGCGGTTCATTGGCCTGAATGACCGGCTTAAGGCAAAGGGACGGAAAAACCGGCGAGAAACCGATCCGCACGGCAGGTTTCTTACAACCTCAAGATATGGTGCCGTAGAAATCGGGACTGACTGCGGCTGACCCTGAGTTGTTGAGTCGTGGTTAAGGTGACGACATACGACCCTCCCGGCATAGTGGCCACCCGGCTGATCGTCTCCACATTGACCAGAGTCCCGCGACCCAATCGCACGAATCGCCTGGGGTCCAGCCTAGCCTCAAGCGCCTTGAGCCGGTGGCTGAGGGTATGTCGTTCCTTTCGAAGCGTCGTGATATGCATCAACTCGCCATCCGAGACGATGGAGGCAATCTGATTGACCGGCAGGAAAATAATCTCTTCTTTCTTTTTGATCGGGAGACGGTCAATGTAATCCGAATCCACCGGAGAGGCGCCCTCCTTGCCGTGCGGTCGAGCTTCCAATTCGTTCGCCATGACATCTTCCCGTTCCAGACGCTCCTTTGCCCGTTTAATGGTTTTTCGCAGTCGCGTGCGGTCGACCGGTTTCAACAAGTAGTCGATGGCCTCGATGTCGAACGCCTCAATGGCATATTCATTGTGGGCCGTGACAAACGCAATCAACGGAATATGCCCTTTTTTGATGGCCTTGACCATGGAGAGGCCATCCAGGCCAGGCATTTGGAGATCCAGCAATGCCAGATCCGGTTGTTCCCGTTGAATCAGGCTGATCGCGTCCTCACCGTTCTCCGCTTCTCCCACTATGTCGACATCATCCAGGGTCTTCAAGGTCGTCGTCAGAAATGACCGTGCCGGCCGCTCATCATCGACAACAATGACCCGGAGTTTTCCGCTCATTCTTTCACTCCTTGGCCGGAAGGCATGCATTCGGATTCCTCTGCCAGGAGATCGCTTGAACCAACCATTGGAATACGGATGTGGACCACCGTGCCAAGCTCCGGACTCCGATGCATGGATAACATGGCATGATCGCCATAATGCAATTGAAGGCGTTTCTTAATATTGGCCAACCCGATTCCAGCTCCCCAGGCGGCCTCCTGCCCCTTGTCTACCAGCCCATGTCCCGTATCCTGCACCTTGATCACAAGATCACGAGTCATCCATGCTCCGGGACCATTTTCGTGTTTCCGTTGCTCCACTTCAGCCTCAATTTTAATGATCCCTCCCTTGGCACATTTTTGAATGCCGTGTTTCACCGCATTTTCCACCAGTGGTTGCAACACCAGAGCCGGCACAGGCAGGTCTCGTAAATTTGACGGCACATTGACGTGATAGGCCAACCGCCGCTCGAAACGCGCCTGTTCAATCATGAGATACGCCTGGACTAAATCCACCTCCTGGCCCAAGGTGGAAAAATCCCCTTCAAGGCGCTTCAACACCCCCCTCAGCAACTCCGTCAATCGCATGAGCGTGTCCAGCGCCCGCGCCGGTGCCGTTTGAATGAGATATCCGATAGTGGTTAAGGCATTAAATAAAAAGTGAGGGTTCAGTTGCGTGCGAAGAGCCCGGAGTTCCGCCTCAATGGTGAGCTTTCTCATTTCCTGTTCTCGAATGGCGACGGCACAGCGCTCATGGGCCGAACGCACCCCATCGATCCTTCGGGCAACGATGTGCGCCACGGCTTCCAACAGGACCAGGTCGTCCGACAGCAATCGCCTTCGATGAAGAACCCCCTGGATCACCAGAACGTATTGAGGCAATTCCATCGTCGGAATAAACACGAGGCATTCTTCTCCGTAAGGCCTGGACAAGCCAGACGCTCTGCTCCCTTTTCTGACCAGGCTTCCGACGGGGACCGCTCCACTCGCTAAAGATTCTTCTGCCCGATCCCCGTCGAACGAGCCGACCTGACCCGGCCATTCAGGCCCGGCCTCGCCCTCCAGGCTCCAAGGCCTCCAGGTAATTTGCATGGCCAACAGAGCAGGCTGGAGTAACGCACCGGCACGGGACAAGATCCGTTCGGGCTCTTCCTCCTGATTCACGGCGATGGCCACCTCCTGCCTGAGCTGATCGTAGTCCGGTCGGCGCAACACCACGACATCCACCAGCCAGATCACCGCTTTTCGTAAATGGGGATAGGCCAGCGCCGTGACGATCCAAAGCGCAAAAAACACACCAAGCCGGGACAGGTTGGCCATTTCATTGTCCGCGTCGACCCGTAACACCGGAATCCCAACGGTGATCAATGCGCCAAGCGTCACCAGGGCCAACACCAAAAACGACAACGCCCGTTTCAAGAACAGATCTCCCAGAGCAAAGCGATAGTCCTGATAGAGAATGGCCAGGGCCAACAGGAGGTTGGCGTGATGGCCGACAACCTCCATGCCCCAGGAATATTCCCCGGTCTCATGCTGACTGAAGGGAAGGACCGCAATGGCCAATCCGGAGAGCACGACGATTCCCCCCATATAATCCCACCCCTCAGCCCGTACCCTGACAGCAAGGAGCCAGATCAGAAGCGCGAGGAAGCCCCAGACCATGACCTCGAGCGCTGTTCCGGACATGCTCCCCGATTCCCCGATCAGAGCGGCATGAAGGTGCATCAGGGATGCCCACCCGCTCAACACAAACCCGGCTGCGGAAATCGTTCGACGAATCCAG
Source organism: Nitrospirales bacterium (assembly GCA_040904705.1). Lineage (GTDB taxonomy): Bacteria > Nitrospirota > Nitrospiria > Nitrospirales > UBA8639 > Nitrospira_E. The sequence goes on from JBBDSY010000061.1 coordinate 67,958, forward strand.
ACAGGCAGACCCATGGGCTGCGTTTCAACCATAGCCAGCACAACGACGGCGGGAAGAAATCCCAAGGCGGAGACCGCCAACGCATACAACACCGGAAGCGGTGCTGTCAGGTGTAAATTCGGGAGCAGAAAGGCCAGCAGGGCTCCAACATTCCACAGCAAGCCTAAAATAGCCGTCCAACATGCAAGCCATCTGGGTGATTGCGCAGAGGATTCGCTCTGACTCTTTGGGGCCGATTCCTGCCACGCCCGGAACACCAGCCATAACAACATGGCATACAAGATCATACCGATGGCGTACCCGCTGACGTGCGCGATAAACGAGATGGAGAAATCGGACACCTCAGTCAACATGGGCCTGTTCCATGACATCCATTTCCCTTCCTTCCCAAAATTGGCGCCTCATCATAGACCCGAGAGATTATTTCCACGAAGCTCTCCTCACGAGTGGTCGTTTTCAACCAATCAGCGGTCATTTAATCCCGGTATGGATGGTAAGGGTTTCATCCGGATCTTTCTCTTTGTCCTCTCTCAAGCTCAGCACACATTCCGCCGAAAATATCCATATGTCCTCAGCCAACACCTTCAATATCAACCCCTGAGAACACACACAATGATGACTCTCTTTCTGACGTTACTGCTCATCTTTTCTATCGTGAAGCCCGCCCTTGCCTGTGGAATCGTCGGCATCATGTTCATCCACACCAGCCTCCAATTACGCCGGCTCCGGCACCTTTCATCCTCCTATCTGGACCGTCAACTATCTGTCTCATAGTCCAAACTTCCCTGACGCGGGATGAAGAAGGAAGCTAGAGCAGGCACACCCAAGATCCCGATATCGACTGAACGAAGGTACGCGCCTATCCAAGATGCCGGAAGGACTTCAAGCCTCTTTTCAGTTTTTCGAAATACGGGTTGAGAGATTCTGGATATTACGATCGGGGAGGAGCTCGAGGTGAACTGGAGGAAATAACCGACTGGCTATTGAAACGTGAGGGTGATTGGACCACCACATCGCCGGATCGAGACAGACAATGCCATGAAGAATTCGCATCGAACGACAGGGAACCTGTCGTCTGAATTTTTACCCAATCACAGAGATCGAAATCCGAGTGGGCATGGCCGGCGCGGTCTGCGCCCGCCAGGATATGCTGGACGCCCAATGCCGAAGAGAGGGGCAGGATAGCCAGGATGACGGTAAGAAGAAATCCAATGGCCTTGTGTCGTGTTTTCATGGAAAATTCAATAATGGAGCAATCGAACTACTTTAACCAAGGCACATGAAGCATTTCAATTCATCGGCCCCCCGTAACGAGAACCGGATCCGACCCTCGCCCTTTGGGTTGAGGTACTGCTTGGCAGTTAGTAAACAGTCATGGCTTTTGGTAAATAACTCAAGAAATCCGCCGCAGTTCGTTTTCGAGACTATAGACTATGGTGTAACCAGGTGTATGTGGCAGGTTTCTGGCGAAGCGCTCATCCCCGACGCGCTGACAATTCCCTGAATGCTTCTTAATCCCTTCATTCTCTCGTTGCCGTCAACCTTCCTGACCGGAAAAGAACACCATTCCCGCACAGAAATACTGCCCTGGGTTTATTGCTCATGTGGATGGCAGCCTACGCAATGGCAAAGCCGTCGGTTCCAAAATCCGGCCCATGCAATGACGCATGCCCCCGTTATATCCAGGGCGATCTCTCCGGGACTTTGGTGATCCATCCACACACGCGAGATCAACAACAAACCCAAACCGATTCCGGATACGTAAGCAGGCCTCTTGTCACGATGAACGGGATAGGTGGCCAACAACCCGAATCCTGCCAGAAGCCCGATTCCTCCAAGGAACAGCCATTCTGTATTTTCACCAAACACCATTCCCGGAATCCCATGCCATTCCCCGGACGAATGCGCAAGAATAAAGGGCAAACTTAACAGCGCAATCGGCGTGAGGGCACAATGGATGGCGCAAACCAAAGACGCCAAAGACCCGATCTTTGAAAGACGAAGGCCGAAGGAAGTCATGGGTTCATCGACAGTCGGGACATAAGCCGTTGAATTCCAAAGACTGGTCATTCACGAGGAAACTGGTCTTACGTGTAATCAGGAATTTGAGTCGTTTCAACGAGGGAAGACACAGCGATTCAATTCTTCCGCATTTCTGACAACGCACATGATGAGAGAGAGCACGACCATCCCTCCATTCATAGCGGAATTGCCCCTCCTGGGCAAACGCCAATTGCGCCACCAATCCCAGCCGGGACAGAACCGCTAAACTCCGGTATACCGTGACCTGATCGATCGAAACGTGATCTTCCTGCAATCGCCTAAACACCTCCAGAGCACTTAAAGGATGGTCGGCTCTTTGTAGCACCTGCAGAACCGCTTGCCTCGGGCGGGTAAACCGGTAACCCGCTGCCTGTAAGGCTTCTTTATACGTTTTTTGTATCCGGCTCACTTTCATCGTATTCAATTGACGGCTTTTCCGCCCATCGATTCATAAAAATCGGAACTCTAATGAAAAAAATTTTCATCTGCATGAAAATAAAAATGGATGGTCATTTTCAGCCGACCATCTGCCAATCCACCTCACTTTGCAATGACATGAACCAGCGAGAGGCGCCAGAGCCGGATCAAGTCCGGTACAGAGGACCCGATATCATGTAAAGCTGGTGAGCGCAGCGCTGTATCATCGCTTCATCAATTGCCCAAGCCAACCATTCCCTGATGATAAACCCTACGCCCTCCTCACACCGGAAGAATTGATGAACACACCACTCGCAGACAAACTTGCGCGCGCGGGAATGACCGCCTCATTCCTTTGCGCTATCGAATGCTCACTGACACCTCTTGCAGTCTTGGTTCTTCCGCTGGTCGTCGGATCACAGACGGAAATCTCATCACGTTTCTTTCCGGGGACCGCTCACACCCTCGACTGGATCCTTATGGGACTCGTGGGATGCCTGGCCCTGGGGAGTCAAATACTCAGTATCCTCATCCATCGAAGACCGGCCCCGCTTATCTTGTCCGGAATAGGATTCATGCTCATGATGTATGGTCACGTTTGGTGGGAAAATGGTCAGGCCGGCGAATCCCTGTTCATGATCAGCGGCGCGGGAGTGTTGATTGGAGCAGGCTTGCTGAATCGACGGTTACATCACCAAGGCTGCAGACTTCATACACAGACCTGTTCTAACGGGGACAAGCCTGCGTCAAACCGATCTCTTCCTGCGCCTCACACCCATACGTCAATCGGTGACTTCCTTGGCCCAGGGAAGAATGAGTGTTCATGAATTGGCCTGATTCGTCAGGTCGGAGAAAAAGGACGATTCGTTCCTCAGTAATGTCCTTCAATCAGCTATGAATTTCGCATGGGAACATACACCTGTTCATGGCAAACGCCTGGCTCCACGCATAGGCGCTTAAGACCGTAATAAAAAAATCCATCTCTCCCGCGCGGATCATCTAAACCACAAAAATCTCCGTTTTCGGAATGTTCCGTTTCAATGCCCTACTCAGACAAGGCAGAAGAGTTGCATGGGCTCTATCGACTTGATAGAGCCTCATACAGCCGGACATTACGCTGATTTCATGCTGTCTTTTGACTTCCAGAGCATCCTTTATTCTCAAGATTGATGGTGCGTTCGACAATCGTGGCCACAACCCTGATTTCCCAATCCCCCTCCAAAGATATTTTTTGGGGTAGCGGGAGGAGCTTGCGATCCCGCTGGAGGATTGGCAACGGCATGACCATGCGCCAGGATATCCGCTGCCGCGGAAAATGTGGACATCACCCGCTCCAGTGGGGCTCCGCATTCCTGACATTCGGAGACGGGAAGGTCAGACATGTTCTGCCAAAAGGAGAACCTCTTGGAACAAAACAGCGATTGCAGACAATAGGAAGCTTGATATTCATAAATGGGCATAAAGTCTCTCCTTCTCAGTCAATAAGAATGGCCCTCGAAAGCGTTTCCTGCCGGTGAGCTTCCCTTCAGATTTAACGAATCGTGCATCTCCCAAGAATCATCGGGGACCGCATGAAAAAAGGCAACCGAGCATGCCTAAGCGCCTTACTCGTAACCAGACCATGACAAATCATCAACAGGAATCTCACGGACGGTCTGAGTAGACCTTGCATGGTCAACCAAGGCGAATGAAGTGTCATAACTCTTCCAACACATCCTGGCTCACCAACACACTCCAACCTCTTTCTCTTTATTTTCTTAAGATGAGGACAGAAGAGGGGATAATGAAAATGAAAAAGCCGCTAATGGATTTTAGCTCCTGCACCGGAAAAACGACTGCGGCAATATGCTATAATCTTTTGACAATCTTTCAAAAATTTTCTAAATTGATTTTCTGGTATTTCGATTGAAATAACCCGCTTACAAGAAAGAAAGGACACACCATGAACGACCATCGTACTCATGAGGAGCATCCACACACCCACGGTCCCGATTGTGGCCATACTGTTGTCCGGCACGATGACCATCAGGATTACCTTCATGATGGACACCTTCATTTTCTCCACAACGAACACGTCGATGAGCATGCCTTAGCTGTCGGTGGAGCCAATCCGGCTAGCTGCACTCCTGACCATTCGTGTGACGCCCATGACTCGCAGCACCGGCATGGCCCCTCCTGCGGACATGAAGCCATTCCTCATGGAGATCATACGGACTATTTGGTTGATGGCCATTTGCATTTTCCGCATGGTGCCCATTGCGACGACCACGGCATGGTCCACGTGGGTTAACTTCTTCATCGAATCAATCCAGCCTGCCTGATCAGGCAGGCTGGACTCACATGGAATCGATATTGTCAGACCCATGGCTTCCTACCCAGTATGATTCGCCGAGGGAACTGTTATGATAATGCAGCGGTCGCCCATTAGCAGACTCTGTCAAGTGGACACACGACTCCCGTCTTTCTTGTTCTTCTTTTTTCAGCGCTTCGCTCTTCGTCTTCTGCGGTAAGAAACCTGATTCGCACCTGGTCTTCTTTGGAATCGGTATCGTCTTCCTCAGCCTGAGACGCGCCAGTAGAACAACATTGCTATATTTTCAACCGTTCCTTACAATTCCCCCGGTTTTTCCACCTTGCAACACTGACCCCATCTCAGGGAGGAGATGTGATTACACAAACCACCCGACTGCTTCTTTGCGCCACCCTGTTCCTATCAACCAACTCTCTTCTTTTTCCTTCCCTATTATGTGCGGAAGGATTTCGCGTCCTCGATCAGGGAGCCGGCGCTACCGGACAAGCAGGGGCCTTTTCGGCACAAGCCGATAATCCATCTGCCCTCCATTATAACCCAGCCGGGATGACCCAATTAGAGGGCATCCAGTTTTCAACCGGCACCTTACTCATTGGCGGATCGCTCAGGTTTAAAAGCGACGGAGGACCAAAGGTGAAAGGCGATTTGGGTGGGACTGTGGCTAATCCGCCCCCCAGCACACTTTTCCTCACCGCACATTTACCTGCACTCGGACTCACCAATTTTCCCAAATGGACGGTAGGCATTGGTGTGACCTCTCCCTTTGCCCTCCAAGTAGAATATCCCGACAACAGTCTTATTGCTCCTGTTCTGACCAGCGCCGCTCTCCCGCTCATCGACATTAAACCCACTGTTGCCTATAAACTGAACGACTATATTGCCATAGGCGGTGGGCTTGATATCTATACGTTTGCTAATTTTCTCGGAGAAGGACAGGGGGAACTCCACCAGAACGCGGCTCCCGGCAACCCATTTGGCATCCCAGCCGGCACCGGCCTCGAAGCGAATGGCCGTGACACTGCCTTCGGGTTTAACGCCAGCCTCTTGTGGACCCCCTGGCGGAATGCTCAGGGCCAACCACGACTGAACTTGGGATTTGTGTATCGCAATGGGGCGGATTTGAATCTGAAGGGCGATTTTCTGGCTGGAGGAGCCCGACTGGCAGGTGCCCAATCCACCCTTGAACTACCAGATGTCTACACGTGGGCGATTGCTGGATGGCCGATAAGAAATGCCCAGCGGGAATGGAAAGTGGAGATGGATGTCGAATACGCCGATTGGACCGATTTCAAGGATCTTAACTTGAATTTATCCAATGGAGCAACGATTCCCCAGCCTCGCAACTATGGAGATGCGTGGGTCGTCATGATTGGGACTGAATATACTTTTTTATCCCCAAGTCCCCTGCCGCAGTGGGATGTGTCTTTTCGGGGAGGCTATGTCCGATCCGAAACTCCGGTCCCGAGCCGAAGCCTCGATGCTTCAAACCCCGATGCCGACTTCAATTCTTTTGCGGTGGGCCTGGGCTTTCTATGTCGTGCCGGAGGAAAATTCCTAGGCATTCTCCCGTGCAATGGGTTTGGGCGAAAGGCCATCGGGCTTGACCTGGCCTACCAAGTGTTGCTGTATGAATCCCGGGACATTAATAACAATCAACAACCGCTCTTAAATGGCACGTGGGATACCACTCTCCATGTGGGTGCTGTGTCCTTGCGCTTGATGTTCTAATTTCTGAACCGGGTTTTTTCTCGCCCCCCCTTCACCCTTTTCCTTGTTTCCTTTACAGTCTCTCTCAGCCTCCATCTCTTCCGAGGGACTTCATGACCCTGCTGCCGAAAACGCATCGCATTCTGGAACGACCGCTTATGGAGTTTCGCCCCTTCGGGCGAAACCTCGAAGGGGAGACTATTCAGGATGTGAGCGGAATCACTGTACGCGCCAACTTGGAATATCTGGAAACTCTCGTCACGCGCAAGTATGGAATCGAGGCGGCGCAGGCAGCCGTCGAGAACCTCGTGGTGCTGTTAAATGAGCGTATTCCCGACCGGACCTACCATGTGAACGTCCATTTCCTGAAGAATCCCTGGAATAGTTATTCATATGAATTTGTGATGTTCCTGGCAGAATTTTCTATTCAACTCTCCGAACAGCCTGACTACCATTTCAAGATGGGACGGGAAAAGTTTTTATCTCCTATCGTGCAGATTCTGGGGCGGCCGCTCTCGATTGTCCAAATTTATCGGCTCTTTCCGTATTTTGTGGAGAAATTTACCAAGAACTCGCTCAAGGCGGAAGTTGTCTCTGTGACCAACGGCCATGCCGTCATGCGTATGGAATTTTCGGAATCGGCCGCCGCACAATTCGGGCCCTATCTCCGAGGGTGTGCCGAACGGGTCTGCCATACCACCAAAGCCACGATCTCCCAAGTCCCGGCGGGCATGTTTGGTCAACAACCGGCATCCATCCAAGATACGTGTTGCATGGCTGAAGGGGCACCCTATTGCGAATGGACTTTTCGATGGAGCCTTCAAGCCTCGCCCCTTTGGGCCTGGATATTCGCAGGGACCGCCCTCAGCCTTGTAACGGTGAGCCTGACCATGACCCTTGCCCCCCACTATCCATGGTGGGGCCATGCGGGCTTAACCCTTCTTCCGCTATTTATCGTGCCATTAACCGGACGAATCCGGGCAGATCGGAAGGAACTCCAGGAACGAGGCACCATTATTCAGGAACAATTAGCCTCGGCAGAGCAGCAACATGAAGAACTCAGAGGGGCCTATCTCCAGCAAGAACAAAGTCTGATCGATGTCCGGCGGCATGTTGATGAATTGACCATGCTCCATGAACTGACCCTCAAAATCAGCTCAACCCTCGATCAACAACACATTATCCAGGCGGGCCTTCAGGCAATCGTGTGCTCACTTCATTTTGACCAGGCCTGGATCGTGTTATGGAATGACGAGCACCGAGAGTTCTACAAGATTCAGGCATACGGTGGGCCTCATCCGTGGCCATCCGACCTGCAGGACCTCACAATTCCCGCCACGCCTCAGGATCTCCTCTACACGACTCTCAAAAACCCTCAACCAACCATCATCGAAGATGTCCAACAGGTATGTGGCTACGCGCACCCTACAACCTGTCGGATCCTGACCGACGGGCAACTCCACAGCGGAATCGCCCTGGCCTTGGTGAGTCAAAATCAGCCGTTGGGTGTGCTGGTAGCAGGAAACCCCCAAGGCAAGTCCATTGCCGTTCCAGAACAGAATTTACTGTCCACGGTCGCGAAGCAATTGGCCATTGCCCTGGATACAGCCCTTGCTTATGACAAAATCGAAGCGTTGAATATCGGATTGGAAACAAAAGTCCAAGCGCGCACAACCGAATTGCAGCAAACCAATCAGGAGCTGGAAACCGCCAACACCCGGCTCAAGGAACTTGACCGGATGAAATCTCAATTTCTTTCTCATTGCTCCCATGAACTGCGTACCCCGCTCACCTCCATCAAAGGCTTTACTGAAAATATGCTGCATGGCATGGTGGGTCCCCTCGCTGAACGCCAACATCTGTACCTCACCCGCATCAGCGCCAATGCCAATCGCTTGACTCGAATGATTGGCGACCTCCTAGATCTTTCCCGCATTGAGGCGGGTACGATTCGCCTCGCCCATCAATCGGTGTCCCTTCCAAGTCTCTTGGACGACATCACTCAAGAATTCATGCCTCTGACCCAAACGAAAAACCAAGAGTTGGTGCTGGAAACCATGAGCGAGGATGTCACGATCTGGGGAGATCCAGACCGCCTCCACCAAATCGTGACAAACCTGGTACACAATGCCCATAAATTTACGCCCGAACATGGCCGTATCACGGTAAGCATCCGCCAAGATCCACCCAATCATTCTATTGTGTCCATCGCCGACAGCGGTCCCGGCATTCCTCAGGAAGCGTTGGTTCATCTGTTCCAAGCCTTCTATCAAGCCCACCGCAAACCTGAAATCGGCACGGAAGGATTGGGATTGGGACTTTCAATTGTGAAACAATTAGTGGAACTCCATGGCGCGACTATCACGGTCGAAAGCACCATAGGCGCGGGGACTACATTCAGCATTCGTTTTCCTAAAGCCACATCGACTGCGACTTCCGCTTCGATCTGAGCCACGACTTCCCTTCCTCCCATTAAATCGATTGGCCCACCCGCGAGCCTGGAAAATTTTTCCGCCCTCAGACATTGTTGTCGAGTCGTCTTGACCGACTCGGCAAAAAAATCCTGAAAATACTCATGATTTTTATAGGGCTGCCGATAAACGTGCATAGAATTGCTTACTCATTATTTTAAGGAGGTGATCTCATGGCTAAAGCTGCCAAAAAGAAACCAGCAAAAAAAGCAGCCGTTCGTATGAAGAAAGCTTCGCCGAAGAAAAAATCTTCACGATAGCTTCCCCGGACGTCACACTGTGTAGATCCGGGGAGCAGGTCACTGCTCTCCGGAATACACTTTTCCAACTCACCCTTCCCCAATCCTATTCCTCTGTTGCCAAACCTCGTAAAGCGTCAAAGGTAAAGCGATCAGTACTGTCCCCCTTCCCACGTCTTACGCTTTACGCCTCACCCCTTACGCTTCACCCCCCAATCGGTTGAGTTTCTTGACTCTGTTATGTGATAACGTTGCAGACTTTGACACGTCGAGCAAAGTAAGGAGCGCCATGACGATCACTGCACAAACCCAGCTATGTGGCCTTTTGGGAAACCCCGTCGACCACTCCCTCTCTCCGGCCATCCACAATGCTGCCTTCGAGAAATTGGGATTGAATTTCGCCTATCTCGCCTTCCCTGTTGAAGATCTAGACAACGCGATACGGGGCATCCGCGCATTGGGACACATTCGCGGATTCAGCGTGACGATTCCTCACAAAGTGGCCATCATGCCGCTGCTAGATTCTGTCGAGACCACCGCGAAACACATCGGCTCAGTTAACACGATCATCAAAGACCGTGGATTACTCATCGGCTCAAATACCGATGCGTCAGGCGCGCTTCAAGCACTCCGGCAAGGAGGCGTTGCCCTTGCCGATCAACGGGTCGTCATGCTGGGGTCGGGTGGAGCTGCGCGGGCTATTGCGTTTGGCCTGTGCGCGGAGGGACACATTAGCCGGCTGACCCTGCTGGGAATCGATGACCAAGAGCGAACGACCTTAGCCACCGATTTGAGCACAAAAACCGGGACCGCGATAACCGATCATCCCTTAAACACCTCGACACTGTCCTCAGCCTTGGCCGAAGCGCATCTCTTAATCCATTGCACACCCATTGGCATGCATCCAAAGATTGCACAGAGTTGCGTCCCCAGGGAATTGCTCCACCCCCGATTAACCGTGATGGATATTGTCTACAATCCGCTCCATACCCAATTGCTCCAGGATGCTCAAGCGGCTGGTTGTCACACCATTCAAGGAATTGAAATGTTTCTACATCAGGCTATCGGACAATTCGAACTCTGGACCGGCGAAGCCGCTCCAATTGACACGATGCGAAGCATTCTCTCCTCTCACTTCACATGAACATTGTCTTAATCGGGTACAGAGGTGCAGGCAAAAGCACGGTGGCCAACATCCTAGGCCAACGCCTAGAACGAACGGTCATATCTACCGATTTTGAAATCGTGAAGGAGGCGGGGCAATCTATCCCCAAGATTGTCGAGCAATTCGGGTGGGATCACTTCCGAGAATTAGAAACTCAGATGTGTCGAAAATTACGCGATCAAGTGAACCTGGTGATCGACACCGGCGGGGGACTCATCCTGAAGGAAGACAACGTGAATATCTTGAAAGCCAATGGCACATTTTTTTGGCTGACAGCCGAAATACCCACTATCGTGAACCGCATCTCCGGGGACACTCAACGGCCCTCCCTATCTGGCACCAAAACCTTCGTGGAAGAAATCGAGGATATCCTCAAAGAACGCACCCCCAAATACCAAGCCGCAGCCGATCACGTCATTCCAACCGATCGAACGACCCCACACCACATAGCCGACACCATTCTTTCCTTCATAGCCATATAGCCACTCCAAACCCCACATACTTACATGGGAGACATCTGGCAGAGACCTTGGGTTATCGAATGGACACAATATTTACTCAATAGCTATGTCCATTTAGTCAAACACGAACTTACAAGCCGAGAGGGGGCACCCCTTGAACAGGCCGAACGTTTGTTCAAATGCTCGTTTGTGGTGGCCTCCCATGGGCTACAAGACGATCCCATTTTAAATTATGGCAATCAAGCAGCTTTAGATTTATGGGAAATGGATTGGGATCAATTTACTCAAACCCCGTCACGTCTGACGGCTGAACCAGGCAATCGGGAAGAACGGGCGCGGATGCTGGAACAAGCCAGGACTCACGGATACATCAGCGACTACCGTGGGATCAGAATCTCAAGTAGCGGGAAACGGTTTTTAGTGGAACAAGCGACGGTCTGGAATCTTCACAAACCCGATGGGACCCCGCTCGGACAAGCGGCGACATTCTCTGATTGGACCTTTTTGTAGATATCTATTCTGGTTACTACCCTTTAGACCAAGCCTTCAATTTTCCCAAAATAAAACTCCTCGAGTCCAATGGTACTCAACTTTGCAAAGGACCCTTCCTCCCTTCCTCCTTCCCTTGCCTCGGCGATTTTATCTGGGCTATGGTGGCTTCCAGCGCTTTTTGGTATTTCACGTTCCCTTTGAATTGAGAAATATATGATTCTGGCTGGTGACATTGGCGGGACCAAAATCAATTTAGCCCTCTTTGATTGGGACAACGGACGTGTCGACCCTATCCGTGAAGATACGATATGGACGGCTGATTATGAATCCCTCGAAGAAGTGCTAACGGAGTTCCTGGAAGAACCCGCCCCCACAGAGCCTGATCCTGATGACATAGCAGAGGAGGACGAGGACTCCGCTTCACCGCCTTCTTCGCTATCAAGCCCTTTAACGGCCGCCTGTTTTGGTGTGCCGGGACCGGTGCTGAACAATACGTGCCGGACGACCAATATTCCATGGACGATTGAAGGCGATAAGCTCGCAGAATTTTTACATATTCCTCGGGTCCGGTTGGTGAACGATTTAGAAGCCACGGCCTACGGCCTTCCGTTCCTGGAGCCCGACGAAATTGAAGACCTGAATCCAAATGCCTTGTCACCTCCGCCCGATGGCACCCGGACTCTCCTGGCAGCCGGAACAGGATTAGGTGAATCACTGATTGTCTGGACGGGCAAGGATTATCAAATTTGCCCCTCTGAAGGTGGCCATGCTGACTTCGCGCCCAACAATGATCTGGAAATCGAGTTACTACGCTATTTACGAACCAGTTATTTGCACGTGAGTTACGAGCGCGTCCTTTCTGGCCCTGGGCTCTATCTCATTTATCAATTCCTGCGCGATACGCAAAAAAACGAGCCGACCTGGTTTTCCGAAAAACTTCCTACGGGAGATCCCCCCTCGTTGATTGCCGAAGCGGGGCTTGAGGGCAAACCTGAAATTTGCAAAAACGCTCTCCAAATCTTTGTGTCGATCTATGGGGCAGAGGCCGGGAATATGGCGCTTAAGGCCCTGGCGATGGGAGGCGTGTATATTGGTGGAGGCATTGCGCCAAAGATTTTGCCGGCACTTCAAGGCGAAACCTTCATGAAAGCGTTTTTGGCTAAGGGTCGCTATAAACGCTTGCTCGCAAAAATCCCCGTTCGGGTGATTTTGAATCCTCATACGGCGCTACTGGGTGCCGCTTCGATTGCCGCCGGCATGACAGCCTAACGAGATTGCCCTGTGTCATCTTCGACTGCTTCACTCACACCCGATCAACATAAAGCCCAAGCCGCACAGAAAGCTGTCGAGTATATGCGAGACGGGCAGATTCTCGGGTTAGGCACCGGCTCAACCGTTCATCATTTTCTCACCGCTTTGGGGACACGCGTCCAAAACGGACTTCGAATTCGAGGGGTGCCAACGTCTCAGGCTACCGCCACCTACGCCACGGAACTAGGCATTCCCCTCTTAGAAAACGATGAACCCTGGGATATCGATGTGGCCGTTGATGGGGCGGATCAAGTTGATCCGCAACTCGATCTCATCAAAGGCGGTGGGGGGGCCTTGCTCCGGGAGAAAATCGTGGCACGAGCCGCCAAACAATTCATTGTGATTGTGGATGAAGCCAAACAACGGCCGCACTTGGGCCTGCCATTTCCGTTACCGGTGGAAATTCTTTCCTTCGGGTGGCGGACCACTCAACGGCATTTGGAAAAGATGGGCTGGCCAGCACCACGACGAGACCAGGCGGGGCAGCCCTTTGTGACTGACAATGGGAATTTTATTGTGGATCTGCACATTCCTCACATTGGCGACCCGGCTTCGCTCGAAACCTCTCTTCTCCAGCTTCCGGGCGTGGTCGAATGCGGGCTTTTTGTCCACATGGCCTCTCTCGTCATTACCGGAACCGATCAGGGTGTCCGTCTCAGCCACGCTTCAGATAGGCCACCCCTCTAATTCCATAACATTGGATTTCTTGTTTTCTGACCATGTATTACACGTACAGGCACGGGAATGATAAGATCAAACCATGTGCGTTTTTTATCAACGGTCCCGGCCCTTTGGGTTTGGGAAAGGCATCACAACAACCGACATTGATAGCATAAGGAGTGGTCCATGAGGGAGCTCGTCACATCAGGAAAACGGGTAGGGAAACACATGGCGCCATGGGCAGGGATGCTGATCCTCTTGGGATTGCTCGGGTTTACACAAATCCAATGTTCCGAATCCCCATCCCAACCCCCATCTGCCACAACCTCCTCTGCCGATCTTGTGAAGGTCAGGCCCCAGCCAGCCGTGGCACTCGCCTCTGATGCCCCTCCCGTGATCAAAGCCTCCGCGCCACTCCTGGCTTCGAATGAGACGTTTATCAAAGTAGCCAAGGAGGCGATGGCATCGGTCGTCAATATTTCAGCCACTAAACGCGCTGCCCAAGCACAGGAAAATCCCCTTTCTGAAGATCCGTTTTTCCGCCGGTTTTTTGGAGAAGAATTTGAGCGCCGGTTCAAGCAACCACGGCAACAACCGGAACAGGGACTGGGGTCGGGAGTCATCGTGTCCGACGACGGCTATATCGTGACCAATAATCATGTGGTGGAGCAGGCTGATGACCTCATGGTGCTCCTAGGGGATAAACGAAAATTTCCGGCCAAACTGATCGGCACCGATCCTAAAACCGATTTAGCGGTGATCAAGATTGACGCCACCGGATTATCGATTCTGCCCTGGGGCAATTCCATCACCTTAGAAGTGGGCGAGCTCGTGTTAGCGGTAGGCAATCCCTTCGGCCTGAACCAAACGGTTACCATGGGCATCATTAGTGCCGTTGGACGCGCGAATGTGGGCATTGTCGATTACGAAAATTTCATTCAGACTGATGCGGCCATTAACCCGGGCAATTCAGGTGGCGCCTTAGTCAATTTACAAGGGCAACTCATCGGCATTAATACTGCGATCTTTTCCCGAACTGGTGGCTATATGGGCATTGGCTTTGCCATCCCGAGTCAAATGGTGAAACACGTCATGGAAAGCCTTATCGGCCATGGGAAAGTCATTCGAGGATGGTTAGGCGTGTCAATCCAAGATTTATCGGAAGATCTGGCCAAGCAATTTGGGGTTTCGGACACCCAAGGCGCACTCGTGGGAGATGTCTTCAGCACCAGCCCAGCAGGAATAGCCGGACTCCAACGCGGCGATATCATTCGGTCGTACAACGGAGTGCAGGTCAAAAATCCTACCCACCTCCGCACCTTGGTTGCCGATACCGCTCCCAGCACCTCAGTGCCCATGAAAGTCTTACGCAATAGCAAGGAAGTTATTCTTTCGGTCTCGATAGGGGAAATGCCAAAAAATGTTGCATCCTTGGCTAAAGCCGCCCCTGATTCCCTTCAAGGCGACCATCCGCTGGCCGGGTTGTCTGTTGAAGCCGTGAAACCCGGGCAAACTGTTGACGGAAATGGTGTGGCAATCACTCAAGTGGAATCCAACTCTCCTGCTGACCGCGCGGGCATTCGTCCAGGCGATATTTTGGTGGAAGTCAATCGTCAGGCCATTCGTTCCGTCAAGGATTTTGAGCACCTGGCAAGCGGCCTTGATGCCAAAGCTTCCGTGCTTGTTCTCATTCGCCGTGGCCAAGGGACGATCTTCCTCACCATTAAGCCGCGAGGCAATTGATCTTCTGGAAACGTGTTTATGGGCTTTGGAAAACCCCCAGGATGAAGCGTCGACGATTTCAAGATAGGGCACAGTGGTTTCTTAAAAGATGGATGTTCGTGGGTGTCATCTGCAGCCTCGGTTTTGTCATATCAACACCTTGGCCCCAACTCCAGGCCTCTTCTTCCCATGACATTCACATTGACCCACACCCCCCATTTTTTTTACCCAATCAGCTCTCCATTTCTCTCGGGACGCCACTCACGTGGAAAAACCGCACGCAGGAACCCCACACCATCGTCTCGGATGATTGTCGTGTTGGAAACCTGTGTTCCTTCGATTCCGGATTTCTCAATCCCAACGCCCGCTTTACCCTTCCCTCACTCCGCCCTGGCACCTATCCCTATCACTGCGGCATCCACCCATTCATGCGCGGCCTCCTCACCATCCACCCTCCACAATCGTTCTCCTATTCCGACGTCTAGAAATTATCCGCCTGGCGTGTAACCACGCGTTACTCTCCTCACAATCATCACGATTCCTTCTGTCCTCCCCAACATTTGGTGCATTGCACGGCATAAGCAGTGGATGGTACATTCTGAACAGATTTTTCAGATGAGCACGTATTCGAGAATCTCGTCATACGTGCAAACATGACTGGTCCCATCGTCTAGGCTGGTCTAGGACGGCACCCTCTCAAGGTGCAGACACGGGTTCAAATCCCGTTGGGATCACCAATCTTGTCCTTGGTTGTCAATCACTCCTCTCCGGCTCGCCTGTACCGAACCTCCACCGACAGATTCAAGAATCTATTTATTCATGAATAACCGATATAAGGAATGAGAGCACACCAATGAGCGAACGAACATTTCATGATGGGGAAAGTGATGGATTGGAAGCCCTTGAAGCACTCGACCCTGAAAGCATCCATTCTTTTTCTGACCTGCTCGGGGCCATGAAAAAAACGGCCTTTGGCGGTCGTCGCCTGGGCGAGGCATTCGAGATTCTCTCCAAAATGATCCAGGATCCTGACTGCGCAGTCATCATGACGCTTTCAGGTGCCATGACTATTGCCAAAATGGGAAAAATCATCTGCAGTATGCTTGATCACGGCATGATTCAAGCGGTGGTCTCTACCGGCGCCTTGATTGCCCATGGCTTAAGTGAAGCGGTTGGGAAGACACATTATAAATATCACCCATCCATGACAGACGTGGAATTATATGAAAAAGGCTATAACCGTGTGTACGACACGTTGGAAATGGAGCTCAACCTTAACCATGTGGAACGAGTAGTCGGCGCCACACTGAAACGCATTGAACCGGGACAAGTCATTTCTTCAGAAATCCTGACGCGTGAAATCGGGAAAACCCTTCACGAGGATCATCCAGGACCAGGGATCTTAAAAAGCGCCTATGAACATGACGTTCCTGTGTATATTCCGGCCTTCACTGATTCGGAGATGGGGTTGGATGTCTCAATCTGGGCCATGGCCCAGGGACGGAAAGCCAATCCTCCGACCAATCCGGAGGAACAAAATGATTTTGAGCGCTGGAGTCAGTTGCGCCAACATCGCCCTATTTTCAATCCCTTTTTAGACCTGAACAGTTATACCGAAAAACTGTTGACGGCCAAACGTTTGGGGATCTTCACTATCGGAGGAGGTGTGCCGAGAAATTGGGCACAGCAGGTCCCTCCATATATTGAAATTCTCAATCTCAGATTAGGAGAGACCTTAACTCCGCCCCGCTTCCATTACGGGGTTCGCATCTGTCCTGAGCCGGATTATTGGGGTGGACTGAGCGGCTGCACGTATGAGGAAGGCGTCTCCTGGGGAAAGTTTGTTCCGAAGAAAGACGGCGGGCAATTCGCGGAAGTGCTGAGCGATGCGACGGTTGTGTGGCCTTTACTGATGATGGGTCTCTTGGAACAAACCAAAAAATGACAACACATACAAGTCCGTCAATGTACCTGACGCCCTTGGCTCGTCGCATCACTCGACAAGCTCAAGCATAGATGCGACAATTAGAAACGAAACGGAATGATCATGGCCATGCGTAAACCCATTTGCAAGATTCCCACATTGATAAATATTTGTCTGGGGCTGGTATTGCTAGCCATCCCCGTTCATGCCAAGGCCCCGGAGTTTTTGATCCAAGCCGACGATGTGGTACGGGGCGACCCGAAGGCACCCATTACGATGGTGGAATATTCGGATTTCACCTGTCATTTTTGTCAAAAGTTTTTCCATGAGACCTTCCCGAAATTATTATCGGAATACATTGAAACAGGGAAGGTCCGCTTCGTGTATCGGGACTTCCCCCGTGGCCTGGGCAGCCCGCTTCGGGCGGCCGATGCCGCTCGATGCGCAGGAGAACAACAAGCCTATTGGCCCATGCACGATCGTCTCTTTAACAGTGATGGCCAATTTAGTCCAGAGAACTTGAAAAAATTTGCCACAGAACTCAAATTACAAGAGGGGCAATTTTCACAATGCCTTGAGACGCATAAATACTTTCCTGATATCGAAAAAGACCTGAAAGATGCAGGCACGCTAGGCATTCGTGGCACCCCCGCGTTTGTTATTTTCCCCACCAACGTGCCGGACGATCCCAATCTTATTTTGATTCCCGGAGCCTTCCCCTACGAAACGTTTAAAGAAGAAATTGACAAGCTCTTGAATTTGCACTCCACGTCAGGTTCAAAGGCCCCCGCATCCTCTTAGGCTGTAGTTCGCATCCAATAAGAATCCATACGGATCAAGATAGCATCTCATTGATCTTATTGCGTGAATCAAGGTACATTGCTTCTGTTGTGAGCATGTAATCGTATTTTCCGTCTCGACTTTACAGGGAATTTTCATGACTGAATCATTGTCGTTTTGGCCTGTAGAATGTCAGGAAGGCGAGCCCGACCTGTTTGTGTGCTTAACCTGCTTGGAAGAAGTCTTTCAGGCAAAAGTTCCAGTGGAAGGCTGTCCGGGGTGTGGGTCCATTGGCACATTTGAGCCTTTCAATTTGGAAGCTATCAAAGATTGGGGCACAGAAGATCTCATCCGAAAAGCCGAACAATGGCCAAATTCTTCCGTTCCAGGCAAGGAGTTGGGTTCCGACCAACCAGTAGAGTAAGCTCGGCCGCACTTATCCTCAAGGCTCTTTATTCCCATGACCGCCAACACGGCCAAACCGTTTTTACTCAACGGCCAATGGGTCAAGACATCTTCCCTCGAATTAGTGCGCAGCCCCTATTCCGGTGATCTTCTGGCCACGGTTTGTCAGGCCGAGCCTCAGCACATTGATCAGGCCATCGAATCCATGAAACAGGCTGCGCCAGACCTTGCAGCCCTCCCCGCGCATGTAAAAGCCCGAGCCCTGGCACGAATAGCTGACGGCATCGCCGCCCGGCATGATGAATTTGCTCAGACCCTGAGCCAGGAAGCCGGCAAACCTCTAACCGACGCTCGGCGAGAAATTGACCGAGGCATTCAGACGTTTCGCCTTGCCGCCGAAGAGAGCACGCGCATCCCCGGCGAAATCATCCCTATGGATCTCACGCCTGGCGGCGAACCATACACGGCCACAGTCAAGCGTTTCCCTCTCGGCCCCGTGCTTGGCATTACCCCTTTTAATTTTCCCTTGAACTTAGTGGCCCACAAAGTGGCTCCTTGCTTGGCTGCGGGCAATCCCCTCGTCCTGAAACCAGCGCCTCAAACGCCGCTCACCGCCCTCCTCTTAGGGGAAGTCTTTTTAACCACCGACCTGCCACCCACTGCGCTCGCGATTCTTCCCTGCTCCAACGAGTTGGCAGAACGCCTGGTGGTACACCCGGTCTTTCACGCCTTGAGTTTTACGGGATCGGTAAACGTGGGCTGGATGTTAAAGGGAAAAGCCGGGCACAAACGCGTGCTATTGGAATTAGGGGGCAACGCTGGCGTCATTATCGAACCCGACGCGAATCTCGACACCGCGGTGACTCGCTGTGTGGCGGGAGGGTTCGGCTATGCCGGACAAACCTGTATTTCCGTGCAACGGATTTTTGTTCACCAAACGCAATATGACCGTTTTCTACAATCGTTTGTAGACAAAGTTCGAACATTGCCCACAGGAGATCCTGCCTTAGAGACCACCGTCGTGGGGCCTTTAATCAACGAACAGGCTGCCATGAGAGTGGAAACATGGATACAGGAAGCCGTGTCCCATGGGGCGAACATTCATACGGGAGGCCGCCGTCATGGTTCGGTAATGGAAGCCACCGTCCTCACCAATGTCAGCCCTACGATGAAAGTCTGCTGCGAAGAAGTGTTTGGGCCGGTCGTCACGATCAGCCCCTACACAAAGCTACAAGAGGCCCTAGATCTGATGAATGACTCACCCTTTGGGTTGCAAGCCGGGATTTTCACCCACAATATCGACGCCATGTATCAAGCGTACGCCAGCCTGGAAGTTGGAGCGGTCTTGGTCAATGAAATTCCCACCTTTCGCGCTGACCACATGCCGTATGGGGGCATAAAAGATTCTGGATTAGGGCGGGAAGGCGTTCGGTATGTCATTCAGGAATTAACCGAACCCAAATTGCTCATCGTCAAATCGCCATCCTGACAGAGTCTACCCTCCACGATTTTCTTTCATGGCCTTGCGCCTCTCGTCCCACTCTTGTTAAAAATGGGCCTTTGATTGCGGAGAAGCCAAGAATGCCTCACGTGAGGTCAACATCTCGCCCCACTCCGACACGTAGCCTCCGCGACTAACCAAGCAAACAAAGGAGTCACGATGGTCCCAACACATATGTTTCTCACCAAGGGTGTGGGTATTCACAAAGAAAAACTCACCTCTTTTGAGGAAGCACTACGGAGTGCGGGTATTGCCTACTGCAATTTGGTGAGTGTATCGTCCATTCTCCCGCCTGACTGCAAAATCATTTCACGTAAACGAGGCGAAAAACTACTCAACCCGGGAGAGATTACCTATTGCGTCATGGCACGATCTGACACCAATGAACGCAACCGGCTGATTTCTTCTTCCGTCGGCGTGGCTGTACCCTCTGGTCGAAAATATAACTATGGCTATCTGTCAGAACACCATGCGTATGGGGAAACCGACGAAGAAGCGGGCGAATATACGGAAGACTTAGCGGCGCAAATGCTGGCCACAACCTTAGGCATTAAATTCGACCCGGATGTGGCGTGGAAAGAACGGGAGCAAGTGTTCAAAATGGGCAAAGATATCGTTCGGACCCAAAACATCACACAATCGGCCATTGGCAAACCCAACTTATGGACCACCGTGGTGGCATGTGCCGTCTTCATTCCACTGGAAAATCTACCAAAAGTGAAAAAATCTCTTACCAGCTAGGCAGCATGAGGAGGCGCGTAGACTTTGCGCACCTCCTCCCTCCGGCTTTGAACTCCCTCCTAGGCCAGAACAAGCACCGCTGAGAGTCATTGGGCTGGTTACACAGAAAATTCCGCCCAGAGTATGGTATGGTCCGATGGCTGTTCAGCCTTTCGTGGATTCACATCGACTTTGATCGTTCGAGAATGCGGCAGGAGGGATGGCGTCACCATCATGTGATCAATGCGCCATCCGCGATTCGCTTCGAATGCATTTGGGCGTCGGTAATCCCAAAATGTAAATTGTTGTCGACGTGGGAAATGATGACGAAACACATCCACAAATCCCCAAGACACCGTATCCTGATAGGCCTGCCGCGCATCTTCGTGAAAACACACATGCTTGAGATGTTTTTCCGGATGGTGGACATCGATCGGTTCAGGCGCTACATTCATATCCCCGCACCAGATGGCAGGTTTTCCAGATGAAAGATTCTGAGAAAAATATCGCTTCAAGCGCTGAAACCATTCAAGCTTGTAGGCGTACTTGGGGGAATCAAGAGCAAATCCTTGGGGAATATAGGTATTGATAATAGGAATGCCTTGGATGACGACCCGCGCCAAACGAGTCGGATCTTCCTGCGCTTCTCCATCCTGGAAACCAAAGGCAACTTCTTCCGGCTCAACTCGGCTCAAAATCGCCACCCCATTGTAAGACTTTTGTCCGCAAAAATTGATGACATACGGTAACTCCGCAAAGGCCTCCAATGGGAAATCCTCGTCTTGGACCTTGGTCTCTTGAAGACACATGACATCCGGCTTATGGCGACGTAACCAGGGACGCACAATATCAATGCGCTTTCGAAGAGAGTTCACGTTATACGTCGCAATTTTCATCATTGTCATGACTTTCAAATTACCATACAGTCAGTCATTCCACGAGAATAACGCATGGGCTCATTCTCCCCCGTAAATTTTCACTAATGTTATGAGCACAAAAAATTCCTTGACTGCAGATGAATGGCGTATCTTTGCCGACCATGATTTTTTCCTCAAAAAGGCAATCATTTCGGTCAAGCTGAAACGAACCTTGGAACAACTCCATGTTGCGCTGCAATCTGAGTTGGAGGGACGTCAGCTCATTGCTCCAGATGGGTTTGACCCTGAAGCCTTTCAATTCGTCAAAGGCGAACACCTCGAAGACTGCCCCTACCAATATTTAGATTTTCCCCGATATTATACACGCCAAGACAAGCTGGCGTTTCGCTCGCTCTGTTGGTGGGGCCACCATCTCGTCTTCGCCCTGATCGTAGAAGGACCCTTCGTCAAACAGTATCGCACGAACCTATTCAACCGTTTCTCAGAGGTGGCTGATCGTCAGCTCAGCGTCAGTCTCAGCCCATCATTATGGGAATGGAAATCAGGACCAGGATTCACTTTGGACATCACACGTCACCGTCGCTCCGAAATCGCTGCTTCGCTAGACGGCCGCACGTTTTTTAAGATTGCCCGTTTTCTCCCACTTCATGATCTCGAAGCAGACTCGGATGCGATTCTGAAGGCAGGCGTAACAACTTTCCAAGCGATGCTTCCCATCATCACCCTCTGACTCTCAGGTGGCAGACATCACATTCTCACTCGTTTTCAGCCAAACCCAACAATGCCACCACCCCTTCAACCGAATAGCTTTGTTTGAGTCGGAGCCCGACCACCTTGATCCCCGCCGCTTTTAACACCGTGTCCACAACTTGATCGCGCTTTTCAGGCCGTTGCCCCTCTGATTCATCTTTTTGAAAATGAACGACGATCACCGTTTGAAGGGTGCCGGGATGGACCAGTAGGACATCAAGTCGCACAGGTTGAATCGTTCGCATGAGGGCCTTTCGGGCTTCCTCATCGGTATCTGCCACCGAGACGACCTGCAAAACCGGCAGCTTAACCAAGACTAAGAAATAATCTTGAGCCGCCAAGCGGATCAAGTTGAATAGTGTGGCTTCTTCAGGCGTCATTAGCGATCGCGCGGCCACCTCACTTTCACGAGAACCAGCGGTCAATTCTTGAACAGCTTCCTTCTGTACTGGTCGACGCCATACCCATTGCAAAAGGAACGCAACCCCGAGGAGTAACGCGGCTAAGAGAAGAATGAATAGTCCATTATTTGTCATCGACCATCCACGATGGTGTGAAAAAGAAAAGGGCCAGCATCACGCATCCATAATTTTTGGAAAACCCCGAGCACCGGGGGTGACTGACCCTAATATCACAGGATGGCTCGCCCCAGTGACGCGCGGCACATTGGCGCAAACTCCGAAAATAGTTTGATAGGCCAACACCGCAAAGGCTTGGGCTTCGAAAGCCTGACTGGATGATCCACATTCCTCCATGTTTCGAAGTGGAGTAGGATCGAAAATTTTTTGAAGTTCTGTCCAGATGCGAGCATTGCGAACACCGCCTCCACCGCACACGACATCCCCTGGGACATGTCGTGTCCATTGCTGAGCATCACGAATCGTGTGGGCAATAAACCGGCAACAGGTTGCCAACAGATCATTGAGGGACAGATGACGCCGTCGAGACTGGGCCAGAACTTTTTGGACATACGGTTGCCCAAAGAGTTCGCGTCCTGTAGATTTTGGAGGCTGGCGATGCAGATAGGGATGGGCCAACAACCACTGCAACAAACCCGGATGCACCTCCCCACGTTGCGCCAACCGTCCTCCACGATCCATCGTCGTGCGGCCGTTCGTTCCGATGGTGACCAACGCATCCAAAAGCATATTGCACGGCCCCGTATCAAACGCCCGCACTGAAGCTAATCGTTCCCCACGCGGAATCACCGTGACATTGGCAATACCACCGAGATTGACGACCCAACGGGCAGCCTTCTTTTGACGAAAAACCAGGAAATGTGTGTAGGGAACGAGCGGCGCTCCTTCCCCATCGGCAGCCATATCGCGTGAACGAAAATCTGAAACCGTGGGAATACCCGTGCGCTCGGCTATGACGGCTGGGTTACCAATTTGGAGAGTGGAGCGTATGGTACCCACTCCTTGCTCGGCTGTTGGCTCGGGAAGATGATGAACCGTTTGGCCATGTGAGCCAATCAATTGTACCTGCTTGGATCGCACTCCACATCGAGTTATTGCCGCGAGAACCGCTTTCGCAAAGACCTCTCCTAACAACGAATTGAGATGACAGACTTCTGCAACCGTTCCACGTTCAGCCACATGCAAAATACGTTGCTGTAATTGAGGAGGATACGAACGGCCATAATGGCCAAGCAGTTTGATCGCCAAGCGATGGCCCGTTCCGCGAATATCCACGATAGCTGCATCCACACCATCGGCCGAGGTCCCGGACATGAGTCCAATCACGATCATCGATGACATCCTGTCAGCATAAATATGCGGCTATCGCTGCACAGAGGACAAAAAATGCATGCTTTCGCTAAGGCAACGAAAGAGGGGGCTGTTTTCGTCGGTCCCATACCATACCAGTCTGTTCCTTATCCGAAAACCCGAGAGAGGCATAAAATCCTTGGTACCGCCTTGTACAGAGCCAAAACAGTTCCACCTGATCCAATGAGGCGTGCGTGAGAATCCGTCGTATAAGGCCTTTCCCTATATCTTGATCGTGGTATTGCACATCGACAATGACATCCCAAATCGACGCCCGATAGACATAATCCGTCAAAACACGGCAACATCCGACCAATTGGCTTCCATCCCATGCTGAGATGGTCACATCGGTTTCTGCCAACATCCGCTGGATGTCGTTCAGACTGCGCCCCCGAGCCCAATCAGTTTGATCAAATAAGGCCAGAATTTGTTGGGGATCAAAATCGTGAGAATCGGAATACCTGATCATGCGTTGGCAGATTGTGGCAAGATAGATTACACTATGTCCACTAAAAATCGCGCGTAAATTACTGAGAGTTATTTCTATGTCGATGCTTGTCCGCAAATGCCCCAAATGTAGCAAGTTGTTTTGGAAAAAAGAAGAAGAAGTGGAATATGCCGATGAAAATACGTTGAAAGTCATCTGCAATCATTGTCACCAAGTCTTACGAATTCCGCTCATTACGCAAGGGGCCAACGCCGGCGCTCCAAAAATGGGACATTAGCATCATCAGTCGGACCATCTTCAGGTCTTCAACGCTCTCTCTCGTTCTCCAGTATCCA
This sequence comes from Nitrospirales bacterium, assembly GCA_040904705.1. Taxonomy (GTDB): domain Bacteria; phylum Nitrospirota; class Nitrospiria; order Nitrospirales; family UBA8639; genus Nitrospira_E. The sequence continues at coordinate 92,467 of JBBDSY010000061.1, forward strand.
CTATGACTCGGGACCATTTTTCTCACCCGCGATAACTTTCTCGTCTGATGCGACACGAACACTGGGCTGGATTAGATGTGTGCATAACGGGTGGGCTGGATCGCCAAGGAAGCGGCGAAGGGCCACTGGTGGTGCTCTTGCACGGATTCGGAGCCCCAGGTGATGATTTAGTCGCCTTATGGCGGTATCTGAAGGTTCCTGAGGAGGTTCGCTTTCTCTTTCCTGCCGCGCCCCTGAACCTTGATATGGGCTTTGGAGAAGCCAAAGCCTGGTGGATCCTGGATATGGAACGCATCACACAAGCCAGGGCCCAAGGGCAATGGGATGCCTTATCTCAGGAAGTACCTCGTGGACTGCCCCCCGCCCGAACACAAATGCAAGACGTCCTCTCTCTTGCCCTAGAAACTTTATCTGTCCCTTCTCAGTCATTTGTATTAGGTGGATTTTCCCAGGGGGCCATGTTGGCAACCGACCTGGTCCTTCATTCCAAAATTCCCATCGCAGGATTAGCTTTACTCTCAGGGACGCTCATCGCCAAGCACGAATGGCTCGCTCGCCTCCCTAACCATCAGGGACTCCCTGTGTTTCAAAGCCATGGCACTGACGATCCCATTCTGTCCTTTTCGGTGGCCCAACAACTTCGAAACCATATTCAAGCGGCTGGACTGCCCGTCAGTTGGATCGATTTCCCTGGAGGCCATGAGATTCCCATGCAGGTATTAGAAGGCCTTAGCGCATTTCTCCAAGCTACGCTGTATCCTCCAACAGGGAAAAAAGCGTCACATTCCTAAAAGAGCCGATATCTGCATTGCGCAGAAAATTCTTGCTCCTGTATAGTGAGGACTTCCAATCTCAACATTTTTCACCAGGATTGAACCACCCAGATGATGACTTTTGACGATCTCAGCACCCAACTCCAACAAGCCTTAGGCGATGCCGAAGTCTCGGTTCTTGATCGAACCGGCACCATGGACCACTTTACGGTCAAAGTGATTTCCGACGCCTTCGAAGGAAAGAATCTATTAGACCGGCACCGAATGATCTATCAAGCCCTTGACGCGCCCATGAAAGACGGACGCATCCACGCACTAGAGATTCAGGCCAAAACCAAAAATGAAGCCCAAGGAGGATAATCCGCATGAGTACACCTATTGAAGATGAAATCAACAAAGAAATTGCCGAACACAAAATTCTCATATACGGCAAAGGCACAAAGACGGCGCCGCAATGCGGTTTTACCGTGGAGACCATGGAATTTTTTAATAAGTACGGCTATCCCTATGAATTGATCAACGCGCTGCCCAATCCCGAAAAGCGTGATGCCCTTACCAAAATGACGAACTGGCCGACTCTGCCCAAAGTTTTCATCAATGGCCAATTTTATGGCGACACCGATGTCTTGGGGCCAATGGAAGAAAAAGGGGAATTGCAACCCCTTTTAAAAGCCGCCTTTCCCGATCAAGCCTAAGCCGATATTCAGCGTGAGGAGTAAGGCGTGAGACGAGAGAGATTTCTCTTTCCCTCATTCATCACGCCTTATCCCTTCACCTCTGATTTTCCCTGGCGTTTCACTTTTCTTCTCTTAGGATTTACCCGCTCTGCTGAGACAGTTCCCCTCCCCTCATGATTCTCGCTCGTTATTCCTTAATTAATGCCATTGGTGAGACTCTCTGAATCTGGTGCATCAAGCCCTAAGTAGGCCCACCGATATGATAGGCAATGAAAGAAAAATGGACCATGCCTCTCTTTGCTTCCACGATCCTACTTGGGTTCATGGTGTCTTCAGCCGCCATGGGAAGCCATTTCGATTCATCAACACCCCACGCTGGGCCTCCTCAAATTCCCCCACCTCCGCAGGCTCAGGAGCAAGTCCCGACCCGTCGAACGACTCCTGTTTCGTTACCACAGGTCCAATCCAATCATAGAACCCATACTCCAACGCAACCCAAGCCCAACTCAACTGTAGACGAACAGAAAAGACTACCGGCCAAACCGCATCCCCATGTAGGGTGGACATTGTTGTTGAACGGGCAAACAGAAGCAGCCCTGTCCGCTTATCGGCAAGCCCTGCGTCACAATCCCCAATCGGCTCATGCCTATTTGGGTTTGGGCATTTCACTGCAAAAATTAGGGGAGGTCGAACTCGCCAAAAAAGCCTTTGCTAAGGCCGTTGACCTTGATCCAGGTCTGCCCGCCCCACTCGTCCATTTAGGATACCTGTATGCAGAGGGACATTATGGGACCCCAGACCTCTCAACAGCCCGTCGACTGTTTAAGGAAGCGGCTCAGCTCGGTGATCCGTTCGCCGCCATTGCACTCCTCGATCTCAAGTCTAGCCCTACTCTGTAGGAGCGATCGGTTAAGAATCCCCGCCCCAAGACCGATAGGCAACACTAATGGACCAGAGCTCCTGCATGACAGCAGGAAAGCCTGAGAAATTAAGAAATTTATCGCAAAGGAACATATTCACATGTTGAAGAAAATTTTTCGATCCGGTTCGCATGAACAGGGGTTTACCTTAGTTGAAATGATCGGCGTCTTGGCCATCATCGCGATTTTGATAGCCTTGTTACTCCCGAAAATATTCACGTTGATCGCGTCTTCCAATGCAAGGGCATTGGCTGCCGCCGTCAGAACATACGAAACAGCGATGGTGAATTATTATTCAGACATTGGAACCGTATGGCCCTTGAATGCGACAGGAGTTCCAGCCCAAGAAGCAACAGGCCTGAGCACCACGGCCACATCACTAGCTTCCAGGCTCACGCTGGATTCCTCGGATCCTCTCAATACCGGGGCCAATCAATGGGTCCGTTTTCGTGGGCCCTATTTGGAAAAATTCAATTCGGTTGTTCCTCCTGGAATGGGAACTTCAATGATCATGCCTTCAGTCATCGCTATCGCACTGGGAACCGCCACCACGGGAACGAACATTGGATGGGATCTGAAGGGGGATGATGGGAATAGTGATCTCCCGACTGGAGCTCGAGTGGCCTATCTCAGAGTTGATGGCGTGTCTGATACAGAATTCAATGAGGTGGACGGGATCATCGATGCTGGGGTTGGAGCAAATATTACCGAACGTCAACTGCGAGGACGTGTCAAATATAATCCGGGGAATGACCGGCTCTATATTTACTTAGCTCACCAATAAGCAAAGGAGTCATTGTCGAATGAGTGACAGACTATGGAATCCAAACATATACGCTGTACTCTTTTCCTAATCCTCTCTCACAATCGGCCACTTATTTGCAAGGTTTCTTAACCCCGGACTGGTGGCTGTGTTATGTCACTCACAACTCCCTCAACTCCCACGACAAGACCCCAATTAGGAACCCTCCTCCTTCAAGACGGTTGGATTTCCGCAGAACAATTAGATCTTGCCTTGCGCGAAGCGAAGCGCAACCGCGTCATGCTCGGGCAAACTTTGGTCAGCCTGGGATTTATTACCGAAAAGGTGCTGGCGCATTATCTCGCTGAAGGCACACAAACCGGCATGGTCGATCTTTCGACCGCCTTCATCCCTCCGGAAATTCTGAGTCTTATTCCCTACGAACTGGCAGCCCAGTTTCAAATCCTCCCTATTGCCAAACGTGGCGGTATCTTAGACCTCGCTATGGCTGATCCTTTAAACATTGTGGCCGTGGATACCATTGAAAGCCGAACTGGGCTCAACGTCCATACGCAAACGGCACCGGCCCAAGAACTTTCCGAAGCCATTGAAGGCCACTACGCCCATACCGAATCCATCAAACAACTACTGGATGAGTTGGCCGCCAAAGGCTTTTCAGATCTTGGTGAAGATGCGAGTAAAGAAGCTCCGTTGATTCGCCTATGCAATCAGCTGATCACAGCCGGCATCCAAGCCCGAGTGACGGATATTCACATTGAACCGGACGAACGATATTTACGGGTTCGCATGCGAATCGATGGCATTTTGGCTCAGGAACTGCTTATCTCCAAACCCCTCCAGGCTCCCATCACGGCTCGTTTGAAGCTCATGGCCAATTTAAATCTTACCGAAAAACGCACACCACAGGATGGACGAATTTCATTTACCTTAGGCACTCGTAACATCGATCTTCGCGTATCCACTCTTCCCACAAATTTCGGGGAAAGTCTCGTCCTTCGGATTCTGGATAAAGGTTCTCTCAAATTGGAATTTCGAGCCTTAGGGTTTACCGCCAAAGATCAAACACGCATTCAATCCCTGATACAACGACCGCATGGCATCATTTTGGTGACAGGGCCGACAGGGAGCGGAAAAACCACGACGTTGTATACCGCCCTTCGCCATGTCAATGCCAAAGAAAAAAGCGTATTTACCCTTGAAGACCCAATCGAGTATCAAATGCCCATGATTCGCCAAACCCAAGTCAACCCCGATATCGACATGACATTTGCCGCAGGACTGCGGGCTCTCCTTCGGCAGGATCCCGATGTAATTCTGGTTGGTGAAATCCGCGACCAAGAAACCGCCGACCTCGCCATGCGTGCGGCCTTAACGGGCCATTTGGTCTTCTCGACACTACACACGAACAATGCACTCGGAGCCATTCCTCGACTCATCGATATGGGCATCGAGCCATTTCTTATCGCATCCGCGCTCACCGCCATTATTGGGCAACGACTCGTACGATGTATTTGTCCGGGATGCAAAGTAGAACGCACGGACTCGGAACAAGTTTTAGGCGAGCTGCAAATGGAATTACCCGAAAACGCCCCTCGCCGATTATGGACGGGAACCGGATGCCGTGCCTGTAATAACACCGGATATAAAGGACGGGCCGGGATTTACGAAATCATTCACATCACCGACCAACTCCATGCCCCCATCGTCCATGGTCCAGACATTCCTGCCATGCAGGCCATCCTTCAAAAACAAGGCATGCCCACGATGTTCTTCGATGGATTGCAGAAAGCGCTCAGCGGCGTCACCACAGTAGAAGAGGTTTTGAGGGTCACTGGTGGCTAATTTTCATTACCGAGCCATTGATGCACAGGGCAACCCTTCCGAGGGCGAAATGACCGCACTCGACCCCTCTCAGTTGGAACAGCGACTTCAAGATATGGGGCTATGGCTTGTTCGAGCTCTCGAAACCAAGCCCAAAGCGTCCTCACATGTTGGCAAACGGGGAAAGGTAAAATCACGCGATATCCTGGAATTTTCCACTCATATGTTCACATTATTAGACGCCGGAATCCCACTTTCACAGGCCGTAAAAACCTTGTCCGAAGAATCACCGAATCTACAATTACGTTCGACTCTTCACGCCGTGTTTCAACAGATAGAGGCAGGCAGTGCTCTTCATGCTGCCATGAAACAACATCCCAATGTCTTCCCCCCACAAGTGACCAATCTCGTCCAAGCAGGAGAAGAAAGCGACACGTTGGCAGATACCTTCAAGGAACTAGAACGGTACTTAGACTGGGCCGAACAAATCCGAGGCGATGTCCGCCAAGCCACCATCTATCCCAGTATTGTCATTATCGCAGTGACCGGACTGCTGATTTTATTATTTACGTTTGTTATTCCACGATTTATTCCGATATTACATGACCTCAATATGCCTCTGCCATTCATCACCGTCCTTGTAATCGGGGTCAGTGAATTCATGGTGAGCAACTGGGCTATCTGGATACCGGCTCTTCTCATGACACCTCTGGCATGGTGGGTGGGACAAAACTCTCTCACTGGATTTCCAGGTTGGCGTGACAGGATCGTTTTGGAATTGCCTGTGGTGGGAGAACTACTCCGAATGTTGACATTGTCAAAGTTCGTGCAAAATTTTGCCGTGCTGTACCGAGCCGGCATTCCCGTCCTCCAATGCCTGGAATTGTGTCGTGGACTGGTAGGCAATCGAGTCGTTTCTGATGCCCTTCATCATGTGCAAAGAAGCATTGCCGAAGGCTCGACCATTCATGCTTCCCTCCAACGGTATCCCATCTTTCCACCCATGATGATCCAGATGATATCCGTTGGCGAAACGACCGGAACCTTACCAAAAACTCTCATGAATGTGGCAGATTACTATAATCGAGAAATTCCACGCCGAGTCAAAAAAATCTTCGGGATTTTGGAACCGCTCATCACGCTAGGCTTGATTGGCATCGTGGGCGTTGTCGCACTCGCACTCTTCATGCCCATGATGAGTCTTATGGGCGGGATCAAGTGAAGACGGCATGGGACACATGTCATACCAAGCCCTGAATTCTTCGCAAGGCTCATGGCATGGTGCTCCTCAAGGAGGCTTTTCCCTCATCGCGGTCATAGGAATTCTGGCCATCATCACGATCGGGTTATCACTGATCAGCCCTGCCTTCGTTAACACGGTTGCACGTCGCCATAAAGATATTGAACATCTCCAGTTACGCCGGATTGCCAATGGCATTCAAACATTTCTGAAACAGAACAAAGCCTTTCCATCTTCCTTGTCGAGTCTTACCCCAGAGTATGTTCCGTTTTCTCCAACACAGTTGTCCACAAATGCACATGGGTATCCGCGCTATTACGTCCTCCATCCAACCATGGCGGGATTTAGTAATAGTTTGGGTCTGACGCCACCTGGAATTCTTGATGCTCGATTCCTCCTCGTATCCAACCTCGCTCAGGATGCCGCACCGGTCATCACGACGCCTGCTGAATTCGAAACGTGGTGGACCATGGATGAAAGTTTGGTCCCCAACTTACACCTGTACCGAATCAATGTGGGGCATTTATTTTTTTCTCTCTCCATTACGCCTCAGGGTAACGGGGCTAGCTTTTTCATCAACACTGCGCCAGCAACCAATTCCGGGGCAGGTCTTCTCCCCATTCACAATGCGTTCCATCTCTTGGGAACCATGATTGGCTTTGATGAGGACACGACCTATAGCGATCCTCCTGAAGTCCAATTTGCCCTGACGACCAACACTGCGTACTGGTTCGATCCTCTCTGCTCTGCCGCCAAACGATGGAATCCTTTGGATACAAATTGTGGGAGTCTTGGAACCGTCAGGGATGAGTTCAGCGCCGTGGCTTACAGTGGAAATAACGGGACACAGAACTGGGTTAATGACTGGCAGGAAACGGGTGAAGCCGATGGTCCGACAAGTGGAACAATGCAGGTAGTCGCTGATGCTCAATGTGCGGCTGGGAACTGTTTCCAATTTGGCGGTGGCGGTGGTGGACCGCCAACATCCGTCAGCAGGGAGGTCGATTTATCCGGAGGTACTTCAGCAACTCTCACCTTTAATTACCTCCGAACTGCAGGAGGCAATGGTGGAAGCATCAAGGTTGAAGTCTCAAACAATGGGGGAACATCTTGGACGACCCTTCAGACCTATAACATGAACGGCAGCGATGTCAGCCAAATCCCGCAAAGCTTTGACATTACGGCCTTTGTGGCCGCAAACACCCAGGTTCAATTTGTTCGTTCAGGGAACGTGAAGCGCTTCTTGCTTGTGGACGACATCGAAATTGCATGGAATTGATAATAGTGAGGAGTAAAAAGTAAGGGGGTAAGGAGAAGACCGACCTTTCCCTTCAACCGACTCCTTATTACTCAGATCTTTCTTCCCAACTCCCCCAATTAAGAATGGTTACCCATAATCCGACAGATAAAAAGGGGTATACCCCCAAAAGCTGTCAGGATCGAAAATGTGTGTAAGTTGCGTCAAAGCACCACAGGAAGCTTGAGGAAATGTTAGGACGATCCAATATCAGAGGCATCAATACCAGAGAGCTCAGAAAGATTCTACGGGCAAAGTCCGGAACGGTCCTCCTGACGCCCCATCCCTCACGCCTCACGACCTCAACTGGATTCACGCTGGTGGAACTCATTGGTGTCTTAGCCATACTGGCAATCTTGGCAAGTTTTATTACGCCCAATGTGATCAATCAACTGCGGAGCGCCCGGCGGGATGCAGAGGATCGACAATTGGCGAATATTGCACAAGGCGTCGAATTGTATATCAGGCAAACCCGCTCACTCCCGGCAAATTTAGCTGCCCTCAGTCCGGACTACGTCGCCATCTCCTTGGGACAACTCACAAACAACGCCAACGGATTTCTGCGGTATTTCTTCATTCAACCGAACATCAGTGGGTATACAAACCCCGCAGGGTTAACGTCTGCGACGCTTGCCGATTCCAGATTTTTACTCATCACGGATTTAAACCAAAACGCCAATCCCACCATCACCACAGATGCGGAATTTGAAACATGGTGGACTACCGACGAAACAGGCACGCCAGATCTTAAAATCGCCCGTGGTCATGTTGGACATTTATTTCATCTGCTCAGTCTCTCGGCCGATGGCGCTGGAGGCAGTTACAGGGTAGACAACGGGACTTCTGTCAATGCTGGAGCAGGCACCCTGGCTTCACGAGTGACATACCATATCACAGGAACATCTGTGGAGCTCGATGAAGCCCCGACCTTTGGAACCGCCGACACGCAATTTACCTTGACGACAGACGCTGGATATCGATTCGACCCCGATTGCACGAGCGGATCTCAATGGCGGGTGATTAGCAGCGGGTGTTACGCCCCGTAGGAAACACGCACACGATGGCGCTTCCCTTAACACCATTCTCTCTGAAGGAAAATTTCTGGCCAACGGTCCTGGACTTTTCTGATCGATTGCGAGGATCTATCTCGCGGAAAGGGGTCACGGTTTTGAGTGTGAGCTTGATCAATGGACGGTTCAAAGCCATGTCCATTGTCAACGATACGATCGACCAGAGTTGGGAGAGGCCTGGGGTCATCGTGAACCTTGCCCTTCTACAATCAGCCATTTCTGATGCCATCCACTATACCCAATTTCCTGGAACCCGCATTTCAATTTTAGTTGAAGACAGGCGATGTCTGTCGCTGACCCTTCAACTCCCCTCCATGTCCCTCGCAGACCTGGCCCCCATTCTTGAACGAAAAGCCCAGCAGGTAAAATCCTGTGAAGAACCAGCCGCTTGGCGTTATTACCTGGGCATACAAGGTAAAGGGAAACAGAGTGTTCATCTTGAAATTTTTCCCCAAAGTTTCATCGATGAAATTGCCCAAATTTGTGAACAGTTGGACCTGGAACTTCAACTACTGGCTCCGCTCTCAGCCCTTTCAAAAAGTCAACTGAGCACCTTATCAATTGAACCCGGCGAAGCCACCATCCTGATCAGCATGCTGGAGGGAAAGGTCACCTTCATCGCCGGAGGAGAGGATGGACGCCTTCTCCTGACTCGGCACCTTGCTCCCGTGCAGGATTGGGTGCCGTTAGGAGAAAGAGTCGGAACAGAAGTCAATCGCACGATCATGTTCATTACTCAACAGACCAATGTGCATATTCCCCACATTTGGTTTTTAGGTGAAGAAGACCGATTGACCTTAGAAGAAGTTCAACCTCACGTTTCCACACCTATTTTCCCATGTCCAATCAAGCCAGATTGGAAATACTGGCTCTGGATCGGAGCAACACTTCCTAACAATCTGAGCAATAATTTTACGCCATTGGAAGTACGGCGGGCGCCGTTCAAAAAGTTACTCACAAAAACCTTGGCAGCGGCGATCATCGGATTCCTAATTGTGAGTATAGGAACCACCGGAATCCTCGAAGGGTACTTTGCCAAAAACCAAGAACGATTCCAAACCGCGGCCGCTCAGATGCTGGTTCTGCGAGAAGACCAACAACAGTGGGTCAGTCGACTTGTCACCATCCAAACGCAACAACAATGGGTTCAGGCTATTACCGAAAAAAAATTCCCGTCGCTCGAAGGACCGTTGTTGAGTTATTTGGGAAACGTCATTCCCCCTCAGATGATTCTCTACAAAACTGTGATCACACGCACGCATGACATGTGGGACCTGGAATTAGCGGGGAGATCTTCAACCGACCTTCCTTCGACCCTGTTATTGCTCGATAAACTGGCTCGAGAATTAGCGCAAGGACCTTACCATGTACGAGTGCAGGAAGGTTGGCGGGATCAGCTTCTGAATCAAACGAATTCCCAAGCAGTGATTGAACATTCCCAACCAAATTACCAATGGACATTAAAAGGAAATCTCTTATGAATTCCTGGTGGGCAAAACACGGTGTCGGGCTTTCCACCACCAAAGGGCTCACCATCACCATCATGCTCATGGGAAGTCTGACCATTATAGGCTTGATCGGCCTTGACCGGTTTGTGAACGTGTACAACAGCCAAGCCTCCATCCAGACCATCATGGATTTGGAACAGGAAATTTCTCAGATGGGAGTTCAATATCGGGAGGCCAGGCCCGAAGACCTGCAGACTAACCTGGAACAAGCCGGCCAGCAATTGATCCAAGATTTTCCACATCTGACGCAATGGGCCCAGAAACTTCAGGAACAGGGTGAACGGATCACACTTCAGATGCACTATCAGATCCTGAAACCGGAACCAGCTCCTTCAGCGATTCAAGGCATCACGATCATTCCTCTGGAACTTCATCTCAGCTCTCGGGAGAAACGAGGCGGATATCGCGAGTTTTTACAGTTTTTACAAGCACTGGAAAAATCAGGACCGCGCATCGACATCCAAGAAATCACCGTCAAGGGTGACGGGGAAAAAGCGACACATTTTACAGTTGGGCTTACGACATGGATGAAAACACACGATTCCGTCGAGCTTTAAAAAGCCCAATCGTCATGCTAGGCCTGTGCCTCTTGGCGGGATGGGCGGTGTATCGCAACGTGATCGAATCGCCTATGGATTCTACGCTACCGGTATTCATTGCCCCCACTCCTGATTCAACGACGGAAGCGTCAACAATCTTGACGCCCTCATTGATAAAACATGATGTCGTGGCCACCCAATGGATTCATCACCCGGACCGAGATCCATTCGCACCGATGGCTGTCGACAAATGGTCACCACCATTTTCCGATCACACGGCGGCTTCTACATCTCAATCCCCCATGCCTAGAGGAGAATCGTCAATCAGCCTGATCCTGAAAGCGGTCGCGATCGAGGCACAGCACCGAAGCGCCGTGATTAATCGTCAGGTGGTGTATGAAGGGGAGATGATTGAGGGCTATCAAGTCATCGCTATTCAACTCAAAGGTGTCTGGCTTCAACGTCATGGGACAAAACAATTCTTAACCTTTTCACCTAACACCACGTCTTAATTCACGAATGTAACCCGATGAAACAGACGCTACCACAACCACTAACGTATCGAGCGTCCTATCATATCGCCCAATCCAGAGGCCAAAAATGCTCTTTATTCATGGTCATGACGATATCCATTGCCGGCCTGTTCAGCCTGTTGAGCTGTACGACCGTAGCCTCCAAAAAAGACATTCCAGCTGCACCATTTCCGGCCAATCCGGGATTACAGGCATCTTCGGGTCCAGAGGCCATCCAAGCCGCGATCAAAAATCTCGATGGCACATTTTCCCTTGAAGATCGCATGTTCATGAGCAGCAAAATCGGAGACAGCACTCCTTCTATTCCTCCTGCTTTAGGGCCGCTGTATTCGTTCCGGGCCCATGAATTACCCATCATCGATGCCCTCGCGCTCTTTGCGCGAAGCAATCAACTCAATATTATTGCCGGGCCGGAGATCACGGGATCCGCCACCGTCGACTTTCACAATCTCCCACTGGAACAGGCCATGTCAGCTCTGCTGGAAGCCCATGGGTATTACTGGGAACACCATGCCCACCTCATTCAGGTCCTAAAGTTCAAAACAGCCAGTATGAATGTCGATTACATCAGGTTGGTCCGAGGGGGCACGGGTCAAAACCGGGCACAAATGAATTCCGGGTCAACAGGAGGGGGCGGGTCACAGGACACTGGACAGATCACGGTCAATCAACAAGACGAAATCAAGTTTTGGGAGGAATTGGAAAAACAAATTCAAACGCTGATGTCCAAAGATGGGCGGTTGGTCATCAATATGCTTTCAGGAACAATCCAAGTGACAGATTGGTATCAACGAGTCGATGAGATTGAACACTTCCTGAAATCTGTCCATCAAGCATTGCACCGGCAAGTCCAAATTGAAGCTCGAATTTATGAAGTCAACTTGAATGATAGTTACAGCCTGGGCATCGATTGGAGCAGAATCAATTTTTACGGCACATCAGGTAATATTGGGATTGCCAATATCATCGCCGGACCCTTTGGCGGATTCATTGCCAAAGCTGCCACTACCACAATTTCCTTTGCCGATGGGAGTTTTGATGGCGTCTTAGAGGCTCTCCAAGAACAGGGGGAACTCCGGGTGGTTTCGCAACCTCGCGTCGTCACCATGAACAATCAGCCGGCCCTCATTAAGGTGGCCACAGACCAACCATTTTTCACTTCGACAATTTCACAGGGAACGGCCGGAACCGGCAATATTGTGACTGAACAAGCCCGCTCGGTCACGGTGGGATTGGTGCTGTCGGTGACTCCGCAAATCTCCGATGATGGGTGGATCATGATGGATGTCACACCCATTATTTCTCGCCTGCGTGAAATCGCAACGTCACCCCTTGAAACCGCCACAGCCCCGGTTCTGGATATCAAACAATCTTCCGGTCTCGTTCGACTCAAAGACGGCGAGATGATCATCATCGGGGGTCTCATCCAAGAAGAATCGTCGGAAACCGAACGCAAAGTCCCCATTTTAGGGGACATTCCATTTCTTGGAAGATTATTTACCGGCACCTATACAGTGAAAACCAAAAGTGAATTGGTCATTTTTATATCTCCAAAGATTATGAATTCCACCTCATGACGACGCTTGATTTGCACCTCTGCTACCGGGATTTAGGGCTGACCGAAGCGCCATTTCGGCTGACACCGGATACCGACTTCTTTTTCCCGGGCAGTCACCATATGGAAGCGTTACATCACCTGCAATTCGGCATTGCCAGTGGGGGTTTCACAATGCTGACGGGAGAAGTCGGTCTCGGGAAAACGCTCTTGTGCCGTTATCTACTTCGCCATCCGCCCGACGGGGTTCGCTTTGCCTATTTAGTAAACCCTGATCAGTCCTATGGTGACTTACTCACGTCTATTTATGAAGATCTCACAGGAACCATACCGGAAGATCGGTCATTGGGAGCCTTACAACGGGAACTTCCCAAACTCCTCCTCCGTTTGGCAGAAGGCGGAGAACGAGTGGTGGTGTTAGTCGATGAAGCCCACCGCTTAAGCGGGAAAGTCTTGGAAGGTCTCCGCCTGTTGTCGAATTTAGATACCGAAAAAGACAAGCTCATGTGCCTGTTGCTGGTGGGACAGCCTGAACTTGAGCAAAAGCTCGCAGCCCGATGCTTTCGCCCCTTACGGCAACGCATTAGCGTACGCTATCGCCTGCAACCCTTTGGCTTCAGAGAAACGCGCGACTATATTGATCACCGCATCAAAAAGGTTCAACAGGCTGATCGCTTTCGATTCCAAGCCGGAGTTCCATGGCTCATTTATTGGTTGTCTGGAGGAGTGCCCCGACGGATTAATCAACTCTGCGACCGCGCTTTACTCGGAGCTTTTGCAAAAAAGAATCCCGTTATTGGTCATTTCCTGGTCTGGAAAGCGGCGCAGGAATTTCTCAGGTGAAAAAGGGAAAGATGCGAAGTAGGCTCGAAACCGTAAAGCGTCAGGCATCAGGCGTAACCTATCTCGAAAATCCTTTACCCTACGCGTTACGCTTTCTGCCTCACGTTTCTCTTCCTGACTATTCACTTCCCACTGTTCTTCAACCATGAGCATCATCGCAGATACCCTCACGCGCCTCCAGGCGCAATCTAAAGAGCCACCGCCAAGCTCGAAAACCGATGTAGGTCCACGGCCTGTCTTTACTAAGGGTGAAGGGTCTGGTCGGCATCGCAAGGATTCCCCGTTCGGATTTTTGATCGTGATGGTGGGAATGACTATCACATTAGGTGGTCTTGCTTTTGCGGCATTTTGGGTCGGGGGGCACTTGGACTTCGGGCTGGCAACCAACACGCAGGCTCGCGTGAATGAGCATCTTCCTCTACCCAATGGTCCGGATCTCCTGGAGGATCCGGTTTTCGTTCATCAATTCTCGGAAACCCGTGAGGCTCCAGCCCCGGAGCCTGCCCAGTCTGCCCAAAGCCCGACGACTCCGACAAAAAACGAACAAGATCAGGTATCGGCAAGTTTGGGCACCAATATTGTCCCAACTCCTCCGTCACCTCCTCATCAGATAGCGACACCCTCGCGTTTCAAGGTGGAAACGATCAACCCTACATCTACGAAGGCGATAGTGCCCACAGCCTCTCAGGACCAATCAAGACTGTCTCGGTCGATAGAACAATCCAGCAGTGATAAAGAAGAATCAACAAATCTCCTCTTATCAATATCAGAGCAAAAATCAAACGTCATGATCTCCACCGAACTCCCGACGGCAACCAAAGAATATCCAGCCGTCAAATTAGTCGAAGCCCCTCAAGAGGCGACAGAAGATCCTCATTTGATCGCGATGTCTGTAGAAGAAGAAATAATTCAGACGGAGGAATTTCTCAAGACCAGCAGACCGTTCACTCATTCTGCCCCTCCGCCAACAACCCCGGAAGCCTTAAAAACCCGCCGGGGATCGAATCATGATGTCCAAACAACAACTCCATTACAACCCACGCAAGCCAATCGCTTACGTCATGCCCAACAATTGATCCGATCGGGAGAGTACGAAGGTGCGGTGGCATTATTATCTCCCCTGTTTCATGACCCGCCCGTGGAATGGGAACCCTGGTTTTGGATGGGCACCGCACTCCTCGGCAAAGGCGATATGGAGCAGGCTGATCAATTTCTTCTCAGTGGGTTGGCAAGAAATGACAAAGTGCCACAGCTTTGGATTCAACGAGCCCTTGTAGCTCAACAACGCGGGGACTATCAACTCGCCATCCACGAATTGCGGCAAGCTGAAACGCTGGAAGCCGGGCTCCCTCACATTCATCTGAATATGGGCTATACCTATGAACGATTGGGCAATGATCGATTAGCCAATCAATATTATGGGAAATTCCTCAAACTGTCAGAAGACCAGCCCGCCTTCTTCTCTACCCGGAAAAAGCTGTTCGCACGGTTAACCCAACAAACTCCGGCGAACGCCTCGCCCCCATTCTCCCCGAACCCCTAACCCAAGGGAATTATTTGGTTATCCTGCATGCCAACTGTGTCCATTCTCGATGTATCCACTCAGCGCAGAACCCTTCAGATTTTATCTGAACTAACCAAACAAGATCCTCATTCACCAAAATGGAATCAAACACACGCTAGAAACGCTCCTTGGCTTTGAGAATGTGAATATTCAACAGCCCGAAACACCGGCCATGCCACATTTTTCATCTATGGAATCAACAAAAATCCACAGCCATAAAATCTTAGTCGTCGATGATCACGGAGTTCAATCAACAATTCGCCATGATGCTGATCGAACGTCTCGGGCATCGAACGGACGTGGCGGCTAATGGGCAAGAAGCAGTCGATGCCTGTTCCAAAATTCCCTACGCCCTGGTATTCATGGATTGCAACATGCCCGTGATGGATGGCTATGACGCCACAAAAAAAATTCGTGAAGCGGAAAGGGGAAAAAGTAGGGGGTTAGAAGTAAGGAATCAGGAGCAAGAAATAGCCCTTGCTGACTCGCAGGACCCCTCACCCCCTCAAGCCTCCCTGCCTTCCCCATGTGCCCATTGTGGCTATGACCGCCAATGCCATGCCTGAAGATCGTGAAAAATGCTCGCAAGCTGGTATGGATGACTATTTGGCCAAACCCATTCGACCGGATAGCATTGTCGAGATCTTCGCCAAATGGCTTCCCGCCCACTGAACAGAGCGAGAAGTAAGAACGCATAGAGAGTGTTTTCTCGGCCCCCTCCATTCACTCTTCACACCTGAGCTTTTCGTTCCACCCTTCACCACTCTCAGAAGTTTTTCACCATCAAGAATTAATTTCCAAAAACCGAAAAGATGGCGATGGGCGTAGTCTCTTTTAGGAACCACAACCTCGACAACGATGGTCCTTGTCCTTTTATGGGGACCCAATTCTAGGAATCTTTCATGCCAGCTGATCTCCCATCCCAATCTTTGACCTGGATCCTAACCTGCACAGCGCTCGTTCTGCTCATGCAAGCAGGGTTTACCTGTCTGGAAACGGGATTGGTCCGTGCTAAAAACAGCATCAATGTGGCGATTAAAAATGTCGTGGATATCTGTCTCGCCTCGATCATATTTTGGGCCTTGGGCTATGGATTCATGTTTGGGGTCTCCGCGTTTGGCCTCATCGGGACCAACCAGTTTCTGTTCGATGGGGGTTCCAAGATTCATTTGTGGACCTTCTTTCTTTTCCAACTGACGTTTTGTGGAACGGCCACCACGATCATCTCCGGCGCCGTCGCGGAACGAATGCGCTTTAGCGGCTACCTCCTCGTTTCTGTCCTCATTAGTGCCATCATCTACCCGGTTATCGGCCATTGGATTTGGGGAGGGAACCCACAGGGTCTGCATACTGGCTGGCTCAATCATCTAGGATTCCTTGATTTTTCCGGAGCCACCGTCGTGCATTCGACAGCAGGTTGGGTCGCCTTGGCTGCTATTGTCGTCATTGGGCCACGCATTGGACGGTTCGGAGCGCAGGCCATTCCGATTGCAGGGCATAATCTCCCGCTCTCGGCGTTGGGGCTGTTTTTATTATGGGTGGGATGGATGGGGTTTAACGGCGGCAGTGTCATGCAAGCCTCTCAAAGCATCCCTCTCGTGTTGGTCAATACCATGTTAGCTAGCGCAGCGGGAGGTGTGGCGGCATTGGGATTTTCTTGGTGGAAGCAAGGCAGACCAGAGGTTGTGGCCGTGATAAATGGCATTTTAGCTGGCCTGGTGGCCATTACCGCTTCAGCTCCCTACCTGACGCCAATGGAGTCTCTGTTGGTCGGAGGAATCGGGGGCGTCCTCTGTGTCCTCGCGACCACGTTTCTTGAACTTTATGAAATAGATGATGTCATCGGGGCATTTCCTGCCCATACTTGCGCAGGAATTTGGGGAACTCTGGCGCTCGCGCTAGTCGGAAATCCGGAGACGTGGGGAACAGGCTATGATCGCCTGACACAATTCGGGGTCCAATTCCTTGGAGTGGTGGCCTGTGGTGCCTGGTCATTTGGAGTCAGTTTTGTCATCTTGACGGCTCTTAACCGGATTGTCCCCTTAAGGGTTTCCGAGGAAGAAGAGCGCGTCGGGCTGAATATGACGGAACATGGTGCCAGTACCGCACTCCTTGATCTGGTTGGTCAGATGGCAACCCACCGAGCCCTGGGAGACTTCACGCAGGCCGTTGAGGTGGAGCCACATACCGAGGTTGGGCAAATCGCGACCGAATATAACAGAGTGTTGGATCGTGTCAATACTGAAGTCCAACAACGTGAATCTGCCATCCAAGCCCTGAAAGAAAATCGTGATGAAATACGCCTGATCATCGATCACACGCTGGACGCCATCATCGGCATCAACGCCGAGGGCATCGTCACGACCTGGAATCCCCAAGCGACGAGCATTTTCGGTTGGTCAAAGGAGGACATCATCGGGCAGCCCCTCACCAACGCGATCATTCCTCCTCAATACCGACAAGCTCACGTTGACGGTCTGAAGCGATTTTCGGCCACAAAAAAAGGGACCATCGTCAATCAACGTCTTAAATTAACGGCTTTGAATCGGGACGGTCGGGAATTTCCCATTGAGTTGACGATCATTCCTATTTTTCAGGGCACCACCTATTCGTTTTATGCATTCGTGCGAGACCTGACAGAGCAACAGCGGACGGAAGAGGCGCTTCGCCAAGAAACAGACCTCATCAAACTCATGCAACAGGTGGCGATCTCCGCAAACGAAGCCGAATCCGTGGATGAGGCCTTTCAAGCCAGCCTCGATCTCATCTGTGCATATACCAAATGGCCAGTGGCGCATGTGTATTTCCGCGAAGACGAACAGACGGCCCTCCTCACGCCATCGACGCTTTGGTATTTGGACAATCCTGAAGAGTTTCATACGTTCCGCACGCTCACCGAGAAAACCACGTTTTCCACTGGAGTGGGCCTTCCAGGACGTGTCCTCGCTCACGGACGAGCCTCTTGGATTCCCGACATCACCCAGGATCTGAACTTCCCGCGCGCCAAGATGGCCGGTGAACTTAGGATACGGGGGGGGTTCGCCTTTCCGATCATGGTTGGCCATACCGTGATGGGTGTCTTGGAATTTTTCTCGCGTTCGGTGGAAACACCCAATATGCGTTTGCTCGAGGTGATGGAAATAATTGGGACCCAACTGGGACGTGTCCTAGAACGCAAACGAGGCGAACTGGCCAGGGAAGAAAGCGATGCTCGGATTCGCGGCATTGTGGAAACGGCAGCCGACGCCATTATCACGATTAATGAGTCGGGAATCATCCAATCCTACAATAGTGCAGCGGAGCGCATGTTTGGTTATATGCCTCAGGAAGCCATTGGGCAGAATGTGTCCATCCTGATGCCTTCGCCTTACCAGGAA
This sequence comes from Nitrospirales bacterium, assembly GCA_040904705.1. Lineage (GTDB taxonomy): Bacteria > Nitrospirota > Nitrospiria > Nitrospirales > UBA8639 > Nitrospira_E. Next base: position 110,947 of record JBBDSY010000061.1, read on the forward strand.
GAACATGATGGATACCTCCAACGATATTGTGATGGGCACGCTTCCACCATTTTTGGAAGAAGTCGGGAATTATTAGGAAAACGAAAAGACGGCATGAGCTTTCCAATGGAACTCGCCGTAAGTGAAACCAAGGTAGGGATCCGTCGTATATTCACGGGTATTGTTCGAGATATTAGCGACCGTAAACACCAGGAACACGAACTTCGAGAGGCCAAAGAACGGGCTGAAATGGCCGCCACAGCCAAAAGCCAGTTTCTCGCCACGATGAGTCATGAAATTCGTACGCCGATGAACGGCGTCATTGGCATGACCGGCCTTCTTATGGACACCGAGCTCTCTCCTCAGCAACGGCAATTTGCGGAAACCGTCCGGTCCTCCGGGGAAACCCTGCTGAAGATTATCAACGATATTCTTGATTTTTCCAAAATTGAAGCCGGAAAGTTGGAATTCGAACTCATCCCGTTTGATCTTCGCACCACCTTGGAGGAGTCATTGGAGTTATTGGCCGAGGCGGCGGGGAACAAGGGACTCGAATTGGTGGGGTTAGTGAACGCCAATGTTCCGACGGCACTGCTAGGGGATCCAGGACGGTTGCGTCAGATTTTCATGAATCTTACGGGGAATGCCATCAAGTTTACCTCGAAAGGTGAAATCGTTGTGAAAATCTCGTCGGTGGAGGAAATGGCAGGGCATGTGTTAATTCGTGTGGCCATTCATGATACCGGAGCAGGCATTCCTCCCGACATTTTGCCAAAACTCTTTCGACCGTTTTCTCAAGCCGACAGCTCGACAACGAGACGGTACGGTGGAACCGGCCTTGGTCTCGCTATCTGCAAACAACTTGTGGAGGAAATGGGCGGAGAGATTGGGGTTGACAATCGAATGGAAGGCGGGAGTACTTTTTGGTTTACTGCTCGTTTCCCCAAACAGCCGTGCTTGAGCACCTTCCCCGCTCAAACATCTGTCGCCCTGGAGCACCTGTCTGTCTGTGCGGTAGATGATCACTCCACCAATCGTCAATTGTTGGAACAATATTTTCAATATTGGAAAATGGAAAGCACGCTGGTGGAGGACCCCAGAAAGTGTTTAGCTCTTCTTCAACAGCAGGCCCAATCAGGCAGGCCATTTGATTTGGCGTTATTGGACATGGAAATGCCGAATATGGATGGGTTCACCTTGGCTAACCTCATCAAATCGGATGACACCATGAAGCACACCCGCCTGATCCTTCTGACCTCCTTGGGAAGACGAGGAGATGCCACAACCGCTCAACAATGTGGATTTTCTGCCTATCTAACCAAACCTATCCGGAAAGCCCAACTTCAAGCTTGCTTGGAAACGGTCATGGGATTACCGCTCTCTGATACCCATACAGCGCCCCAACCACTCATCACCTCCCATTTTCTCAAGAACCTCCAACGCCAACAAGCTATTCGCATTTTGGTAGTGGACGACCATCAAGTCAATCAGCAATTGGGTGTCTTAATGATCGAACGACTTGGTTTTCGAGCAGATGTGGCAGGCAATGGGCAGGAAGCCCTCGAGGCGCTCTCCCGTATTCCGTACGACCTCATTCTGATGGATTGCCAAATGCCGGAAATGGACGGCTATGAGGCGACGAGACAGATTCGTGAAGCAGAAGCCGCAAAAGGTAAGGCATTAGGCATAAGGAGTGAAGCGCAAGAAGCCATACCTAACGCGTTACGCCTCACGTCCGTCCGCGTCCCCATCATTGCTATGACCGCCAATGCCATGCAGGGAGACCGGGAAAAATGTCTCCAGTCCGGCATGGACGATTATCTCAGCAAGCCAATCCGGCCAGAAGAGTTATCCAATGTCTTGGCCAAGTGGTTACCGAAAGCAGGAACCCTTTCGCCTCCAGCAACTAAAAATTCTGAGCCTTCTACACAGCCTTCTCACCACGATTCGTCCCATTCGAATTTTATCGACCATAACACGCTGTTAGAATTGGAAATCCTGGGAGGTCCAGAATTCCTCCAATCCATGATACAGCAATTTGTGAAAGATGCTCTACAGTGCGTCACACTCATCGAGCAGGCCTTGGACTCACAGGACTTTCCGAAAGTCCAGGAAGCCGCCCATGGGCTCAAAGGCATCTCCCGGAATATGGGAGCCAATGCGCTGGCCCAAGTGTGCGTGGACCTCGAAAATATCTGCAAGGCTGAAGGGACGACAGTCCCTCCGTCGTTTCGAAAAACCATTCAGGATTGTTTCCAACAAACTCGACGGGAAGTGGAGAAAACATCAGAACGACCATAAACAGGAAACCTAAAATCGCCATGATCTTCGCGCCGACAGGGCATCGTATCATCTGGTTTGTATGGATTCTCGTCTTCCTGGGTGTGCTCCCAAAATATGGTCGCGATGGAAGCAGGAGCATTGCAAGGGGAAATAGATAACGCTCGGAATCATCTCAGTATGCAAGCGGTTCAACAGATTAAAGAAATGCTGGAGAATCCCGTTGCCAGCACACCCAACCCACAATTATTAGAATCGTACGCGCAGACGTTACATGAGCAAATAGACCAATACCCCATCGGAGACATTCACAATATTTTGACCCAAATGCTACAAATCGGTCAGCGGCTGCAAACCCTTGGGGGGCAGGTGAGAAAGTGGACCCGGCATTTCCGCCCAATTTTGCAAGACCTGCAGTCAGAACAGACCATATCCTAATGGCGCGCTTCGCGTGCCCATTGTTGCCTTGACCGCCAATGTCATACCTGGCGACCGAGAAAAATGCTTAACGGCAGGGATGGACGATGACCTTTCCAAGCCCATTCGTCCAGAGGACTTGTCCACCCTACTCGAACGATGGATTCCACCAAACGATCTCAATTCAGCGCATGATCGGTCTCGGGACTCCGAGGAAACCGAAGACCGGTCCGAATCCCCATACGAGACCACAACCCATAGGCAACCACCCATTCTTTCGAATGAGCCAACACCGTCAGAAGAAACCTCCTCATCCCCACTTAACCCTGCCAGACTCCAAGACTGGCAAGAGCTTGGCGTGCGTGATTTGTTGCCAAAATGGCTGAACAATTTATCTCGGATGTCACCAATTGTATCCACGTTCTCGAACGAGCCCTTGATCTAGAAGACTGCGAAGTCCTAGCCGAAACAGCCCACGGGGTAAACGGTATTTGTGTCAGGATGGGAGCCACCCCCATTCACCATTTGGCTCTCGTCATCGAACAAGCCAATCCCGAAGGGACGACACTTGACGAGCACGAGACGAGGGAAGCGGTGCAGACGGCTCTAGCCGGCATCATCGCGTTTCTGGCCAACGGCCCATCTACACAATCCTAACCCATTACCCTTAACCTTCTTCCTTTTCCCTTTTCCCCATTCACTGCTGACACCTCATTCCTAATCTTTTATTTTTCCCTTTTCAGGTCTCATCAACTTTCGACATTCTTCAGAGTCTTCACGCAACAAACTAGTGCCGATATTGTGCATGAGGAATGTTCGGTATCTGTCGTCAAGTTTCCGGCAGCTCATCCGAAAATGAAACAGGATACACAAACATTCCTCTCCAGAAGCCGTCAGACGTCATTCAACAGCATTGGAAAAATCGGGCAGTAGTGAGGAGAAGAAAACGCATGAACAAGGCAGCCGGCCGAAAGAACCAACTCTTCCAACACGAACAAGTCCTATGATCTCTCAACAACAATGTCAAAACGCCACGATCCTCATCGTGGACGATCAAATGACCAACATCCTGCTCTTGGAGAGCATTTTACAAAACGCTGGCTATCTCAAGGTTCGTTCCACCCAAGACCCCACACAGGTCGTGTCACTCGTCAAAGAGTTGAGCCCTGACCTCATCTGTTTGGATATCCGCATGCCACAGATCAATGGATTTCAAGTCATGGGTCAATTAAAAATTATTCAGAAGGATACTTATCTCCCTATTTTAGTGCTCACATCCGAAGAGGATCGTGAAACACGGCTACGAGCGCTGGAATCCGGAGCCAAAGACTTTCTGCATAAACCCTTCGACAAGGTTGAAGTACTCATGCGTATCCGGAATCTCCTAGAGGCCAGTCTTCTCAATCGCACTATTTTAATGCAAAAAGAAACGCTTGAAGAAACCGTTCGGGTTCGAACCCAACAGCTCAAAGAAACACAATTAGAGATCGTCCATCGATTGGCACAAGCAGCCGAACATCGCGATAATGAGACAGGCGGTCATATCGTCAGGATGAGCCATTATGCCCTTGTTCTAGGACGCGCCTGTGGTATGAACGAAGAAGAATGCGACATCCTGTTCCATGCCACCCCCATGCATGACGTAGGCAAACTCGGCATACCTGACAAGATCCTGCTCAAACCGGGAAAGCTGGATGCGGATGAATGGGAAATCATGAAACAACACACCGTCATCGGTGGCCAATTGCTTTCCGACAGTCAATCGCCCCTCCTCCAAATGGGGGAAACTATCGCCCTGACCCATCATGAACGATGGGACGGAACTGGATATCCCAACCGATTGGCAGGCGAAGATATTCCCCTGGTGGGACGAATTTGCGCCATCGCTGATGTCTTTGATGCCCTCTCCTCAAAACGGTGCTACAAAGAACCCTGGCCTCTAGAAAAAGTGCTGCAAGAACTCCGCTCGCTTTCGGGAATTCAGTTTGATCCACGATTGATCGAGATGTTTGACGACCTGCTTCCGGTCATCCTCGATATTCAACGAACACATACCGACGTCGAGATACCACCGTTTAATCTGGTCGAAGCCAGCTATTTATCCTAACTCATTCCCGACTCCCCTTTCTGCAATTTCTTACGGCTGCGCATCGTCTGTTCAGTGTCTTTCTCGAACTTCCTTCAATAAGCTAGACTACGCGCCATTCCCTTTTTAACAGAGGCGGAGAATCCGTCATCCTTTGCTCAACCAGGTAGGTGGACACGATGAATGCCGTCTCCCAAAAATCCGGCAGTTTCCTCATGTTTTCTCAATGGGCCCCAATGGGGGCTGTAGCGGGCGGCATTTTTGTCATAGACCTCTTCATGCCACTTGGGGTCGCAACCGGCGTGCTCTATGCCGTCGTAGTGCTCATGAGCCTACGCTATCGGAACCCACACCTCCCGTTGTGGACCGCCGTAGGCTGTTCGGCACTCACTATCATCGCTCTCTTCCTGTCCCCTATGGGTGGAGAAATTTGGAAAGCATTGATGAATCGGGGGTTGACGTTGTTGGTTATCTGGGCCACGACAGTGATGGGCCGGCATCAGCTCGAACAATCCCAAACCCTCAAAATGCAAGATCCCACGATTCAAGATTTTATGGAATCTCTACCCATAGCCTGTTTTTCGTTTGATCGGGCCGGCGCCATTCTTTCCTGGAATCCTGCTGCGGAACAGATCTATGGCTATTCCAAAGAAGAGGCAAGGGGAGCATCAAGCTATGATCTCATCGTCATACCGGAAACGCATGGAGAAACGAAGAACGTCATCGCAGGCGTCTTTCAAGGAAAGACGTTTGCAAACATGGTGTGGCATGGCCAGAATAAAAAAGGAGAAACCCGTTGGGGAATGGGAAGTCTCTTCCCAGTATACGATATCGATGGACGCACGGCGTACGGATTCAATCTCAATATTGATATCACTGCCCAAAAAACCACAGAGGTTGAGCTGCAACACAAGAATGCTTTATTAGAAGCCATTCTCCATTCCTCCCAAGATGCCATCTATGCCAAGGATCTAGGGGGCAAGTACCTTATGGTTAATTCTGCGGCCGCTAGGATAATCGGCTTAAAACCTGAGATGATTATCGGAATGGACGATACTCAGCTCTTTGGCGCCGACAACGCCAATACCTTGAAACAGTTTGATGACATGGTATTGATTCACACCGAAACACTAACCTATGAAGGAGAAATATCTCAGAAAGGGCACCAAAAATTCTTTTACACGTCAAAGTCCCGTCTCAAAGATGATGAGAGTGCCTCCATGGGGGTGATTGGAGTTTCCCGGGACATGACGGAATGGAAGCAAGCCCAAAAATATCTCCTACTGACCGATCGGGTATTCATGGCTTCTCCTGATCATATTTCGATCCTTGGACGAGATTACCGATACCGTCGAGTGAATGCCACCTACCTTCAGGTCCATCAAAAATCTTTCCATGAAATCGTGGGCCGTTCTGTGGCAGAACTCTTTGGTATGGCGGTATTCGAAGATACCATCAAACCAATGTTGGATCGGTGCTTCCGTGGAGAAGAGGTCCACTACGAGGCGTGGTTACCCTTTGGCGACAACCAACGGCGATATATGGCGGTTTCGTATCTTCCGTTAACCAAAGAAAAAATGCAGATTCACGAAATTGTGGTGATTGGCAGAAATTTGACGGAGTGGAAACACATGGAAGAAGCGCTGCAAGCCAGCGAAGGCCAATTACGGACCATCCTGGATGCCATGACCAGTTTCGTGGGCGTGGGAACGGTGGATGGCGTGTTGTTGGACTGCAATCAAATCCCGCTGACGATGGCTGGCTTAACACGGGAAGACGCCATTGGAAAACCCTTGATTGACACGTATTGGCTGAACTATTCCCCTGCCGTCCAGGAACAAGTCCGCAAGATCATCCAGCGGGTGAGCCAGGGAGAAATCGTCCGTGAAGATATCCAAGCCCGCATGGGAGAGAACCGCTTCATTACGGTGGATGCCTGTTATGTTCCGGTTTACAATGTTGAGGGACAAGTCACCCAAATCGTACATTCCGGCATCGATGTCACGGCCCGACGAGAGGCCGAACATGCTCTCGAAGAAAATCAGCGGAAACTGCAAGCCATTATGGATCACAGCCCAAACTTGATTTTCATGAAAGATCTTGAAGGCCGGTATCTCCAGATTAATAAACGATTCGAACAGGTCTTTCATCTGTCGAAAATCCATGTGATTGGGGCCACAGATCAAGAAGTGTTTCCCCCGGAGCAAGCCACTCAATTCCAACGTCACGACCGATTGGTTCTTCAGACGCAAGCTCCTATTGAAGTTGAAGAAACGGCTATCCATGATGACGGCATTCATACCAGCTTGGTTCAAAAATTTCCCTTGCAGAACCAATCCGGAGCGGTCTATGCCATTGGGGGTATCGCGACTGACATTACCCATCGAAAACACATAGAAATCGAACTCCGCGCCAGCGAGTTACGCTTTCGTTCACTGATCGAAACGGCTGGGAGCATTATCATCGGGCTTACGCCGGATGGTTCGATTGTGGAATGGAATCGGGAAACCCAGCGTCTCTTAGGAAAAAGGCGAGAACAGGTCTTGGATCGGAACTATTTTGAATTATTCCTTGGAGAAACTGACCGTGTGCATTTTATGGACGCCATCAAAAAGGTTCTTGAAGGAAAAGCTACCCGAGACCTCCAAAACATTGTTAGACCTAGTGACCGAAACAAGCGGAAAATTTCATGGAATATTGACCGTCTGCTAAATGAAAACCACCAACCGTATGGAGTCATTTGTATCGGTCGGGACATTACCGATTGGGAACAAGACCAAACTCAACTTGAGAAATGGGCATCCATCTATCAACATACCCAATGGGGCGTAGCTGTGGGGGACGCATACAGTCAATCCTTCGATATGGTGAACGACGCATATGCCCGCATGCATGGGTACACGGTAGAGGAATTGCAGGGGCAATCCATCAGCCAAGTCATTGCCCCTGAATTCTGGAGGCAACTTCCCGGGATTATTCAGGTAATCAATGTACGGGGCTTCCACTCTTTTGAATCCCTCCACATACGGAAGGATGGAACGACCTTTCCTGCCCTGTCGACCGTTTCCACCGTAAAAGATTCTGCCGGAGTGGTGTTATATCGAGTCGCCAATGTCATTGACATCTCTGATCTCAGACAAACCGAACAGGCGCTCGTCGAGTCCCAACAGATCTACCAAGATCTCGTACAAACGGTTGAGGGAGTGGTATGGGAATGTGAGGTTCCGTCGTATCAGATCACGTTTGTGAGCCACTATGCGGAACATCTATTAGGCCATCCCATCCAACAGTGGCATGATGAACCTCTTTTTCCCATTAATATGATTCATCCGGATGACCGACAACGAATAACGGCCTTTTACCATGAAGCCGTTTTACGAAAAGAAAATCATGTGATGGAATTTCGAGTGGTCCACGCTCATGGCAATATTCGTTGGGTCCGAAACCATGTGACGGTCGTGGTCAAGAATGAACAACCGATCAAACTCCGAGGGGTCATGCTTGATATCACAGAACTCAAACAAGCGGAGAGATCTATTCGAGACTCCCAAAAACTGGCGCTAGGTACCATGAACGCGATGGGAGCACATATTTGCGTGCTCGATGAAACCGGCACGATTCTTCTGATCAATGACAGCTGGATAGACTTTGCCTTGAGCAATGGGGGAAGACTTGACCAGGTAGGCATTGGAAAGAATTATCTTTCTTATTGTAAAAATGTCGAAGATATTACACTAGGCATTCGCCAGGTTCTCAGTGGGGACAAAAGAGAATTTTCCTTCGAATATGCCTGTCACTCACCCACAAAAAATCGGTGGTTTATTTGCCGAGTGAATCGTTTTCCTGAACAAGAGCCTGCCCGTGCCGTTATTGCTCACGTAGACATTACCGACCAAAAACAGGCTGAGCAGCGATTGCGCGAAAACGAAGTATTCACGAATTCCATTCTTGAAAATCTGCCCAATATGGTATTTGTCAAAAATGCCGAGACCTTACAATTCGTGCGTATCAATAAGGCCGGAGAAACCCTCCTTGGCTATAAGCGACAAGACCTTCTTGGCAAAAACGATTTCGATTTCTTTCCGAAAGACGAAGCGGACTTTTTCCACAAGAATGACCAAATGGTGTTGAGCAATGGCACGCTCTTAGATATCCCTGAAGAATTCATTCAAACTAAAGAGATGGGAGTACGAATCCTCCATACCAAGAAACTCCCCATTTATGACATGGACGGAACGCCCAAATATCTTTTGGGAATATCTGAAGATATTACAGAACATAAACGCGTCGAAGAAGAACTGCGCAAGACTGAGTCCACACTTAAAAGTTTTTTCGATAACGCACCCATAATGATGGGTGTCGTGGAAGTCACAGCCGATGATGTTCTCCATCTCTCGGACAATCACGCCACCGCCATTTTTTATGGGCAACCAGAAGGTGGGACGACCGGGAAATGGTGCAGTCAGTTAGGTATGCCCGAAGAAGTGATGCGAATCTGGATCGAACACTACCAGTTATGCCTCAAGAATAATCAACCAATTTCATTTGAGTATGCGCACCCCTTATCCCAAGAAACGAGATGGGTAACCGCTACTGTTGCTCCCGTATTCTTCAAGGACTCCTCGCCTCCACGATGCGCCTACGTCGCGCAAGATATCACCGAACGAAAGACTATGGAAAATCATGTCCGAAGCCATACCGAAGAATTGGAAAAAGAAGTTGAACGGCGAACGACCCGCATTCAAGAGCTCGAACAGCGACGCATGCAGGTGGAGAAATTGGCGGCGCTCGCCCAAATCGCCGCGGGAGTTGCGCATGAGATTAACAATCCACTGGCCAGTATTTCTCAATCGTTAGTTCTGCTCAAACGAGCTATTCCAACTGAACACCCCCACTATCACTATATGGCCAAAGTGGAAGACTGCATTGATCGTATCGCCCAGATTTCCAAACACCTTTATCAACTGTACCGGCCCAGTAGTCCCATACCAACGCCAATCGATCTCTGCTTATGCATACGGACTGCTGCGGAGATCATGAAAGAGCGCTTAGAGAGCCATCGCATGCAGATTCATTTCCCTATTCATCCTCAACCAATCATCACCCACGCCTCACAGGGAGAACTGATTCAAGTTCTCTGCAACTTAATACACAATGCCATTGACGCGTCCCCGCCAGACAGCACGATTGAGATGAGCCTGGCCACCGGACGGAAGACCCTCTCCATTTTCGTGGCAGACCAAGGTGAGGGCATTCCCCCGGAAAACGCGCCCCATATCTTCGAACCCTTTTACACCACCAAGCACAATCAGGCGGAGGGAGGGATGGGGTTGGGCCTCTCAATTAGCCATAGTCTCGTGGAATCCATGGGAGGGACACTTGACTTCTCCACCACAATCGGGCATGGAAGTACGTTTAGGATCACGTTACCCTCAACCATCCAATAGGAGCACTGCATGAGCACACTGGGAAGGGTTTTACTTGCCGATGATGAAGACACGTTTTTAGAAGCCACCAAAGACCTATTAGAAGAAGAGGGGTATGCGTGTCATGGCGTGCGGGATGCTTCGGAACTTTCAGCCGCCTTGGCGGCTTCGGAATTTGATCTTTTGATAACCGACCTCAACATGCCCGGCAATCGCATTATGGAAAAGGTCAGTGAATTACGGGAGCACTCGAAGGTGATGCCCGTCATTGTGGTGACCGGATATCCTTCTGTGCCCACGGCGGTAGAGTCGGTGCGTCTCAATGTGCTGGAATATATGATTAAGCCAATCAATTTCCCCATATTATTGGATGCGGTCAAAAGAGGCATCCAACATAAGCATACGCTTGGGACGTTAATTCACGCTCGTCGAGAGTCTGAAGATCATACCCGAAATCTGTCGGCGTTTGAAGCGACATTCAGTGCCTTTCCTCTTTCCATGGATGAAGAAGCGAGTCAGGGTTTACTGGAAGAACTAATCCATAGTCCCCACCCCTCCAAGCACGGACAACCCGCGTCCTTCGTGACATCCCCTCCATCCATAACCGACTATTTTCGTTTGCGCGAGTCCGTGTTTCATACGATTCAAGTCCTCCAGAAAACCAAGAGCGCCTTTCGATCCAAAGATCTGGCCGGTCTTCGGAAATATTTGGAAACGGTGCTAGCTGAGACGACCGAAACACTCAAGAATCCTGGAGCGTCAACCGATACCCCCCCTATCGAATAGATGTCTTCCACACGGCGGAGTCGCTGCTCCCTACCTACAACTGTCTCAACACCTCTTTTCTGTTTCCTGCCTAACGGGTCAGCTCACCTCCAGGAACGACAAGTTGAGGCGCCGACTATTCACTTAGGGGTAGGCGCCACTGTCCGTTTTGGTGTCTGAGGTCCTCTTTATCCACCGTGAGGGGAAATTCGGCCCACCGGGGTGCAGACTCGCCAATACAAGGACTTCAATTCATGGTTGTGACCAGCAGACAAGCCGACCAACACACTTGGGGCTTCGGTTTTTCTAGAAAATTGATCTTTCAATGGAAAGGCCTATCAAACGGCCGCAGATCAGGCGGAAGCGGCTTCTCCGCGTCAATTTATTTTTGACTTTACTGACCCCTTCCTAAATCGATAGTGCCGGGTTAGGACTTCTGACGTTAACCCATCGGAAATTGACAGGAGCAGGGATCAAGATCAGCTTGGCCCACGTTCAAGAACCGGTGCAACACGTTCTTCTGCTCACCAACATGGATAAGACGTTCCCTTTGCATGATTCCGTTGCCGCTGCCTCATCACTATTCAAGACTGCCGGGTTTACCTCTAGATAGAACTTCCGGCCCAGATCATCCCCTCACAACAGCTTTTCCTTCTTTGCTTAGATTGCCATGATGTTCCTTCACTTTTTCCTTAATTTTTCGGAGTTGCGTTCCGACAAGAACCAGAGAGGTCCGTTCAAGAGGTTCGATTCTCTTGCGTGTGATCCCTATTTATTAGGCTCGGTATTACCTGGTACAACGTCATGCCATTTGTTCCCTTAGAATCCAGCGCCCTTCGCCTAGGTTTATTTATCAAAATTGAAGGATCGTGGTTTAGCCATCCCTTTCCAACCAACTCCTTTAAGGTTGTCTCCACAAAGGACTTTGAAACCTTAAAAGGTCTCAAGAAAGTGAAGTTGTTCGTGGATTTCGATCGGTCCGATCCTGAAGGCTGCGCAATTCAAGATATTTCTAAATCCTCCTCTCGAGAACAGCCCGAGCCTCCGATGATTGATGAGTCAGGTAAGGACGGGGATGGCACTTCCGCGAACCTTGGTGTCATAGAAGGGTCCCCCGAAGACCCGATGCAACGCAAAGTTGTTCAACACGAAGCATTTCAACTGTATCAATCCCATCTCCAGCAGGTGGAGGATCAGTTCCAAAAAGTCTTGCAGGAATCCAAGCAGATGGTTCAGGACGTGGTGGCCGGCCGGCCCCGTGGGCTTCGCACGGCGCAAAAAGTGATAGGGAACCTTCTCGACCTGTTGGATAGTTCGGACAAATCCCGCGCCCTACTCAATCTGATCGGCTCCAATGAAACGAGCGAAGAGTTTTTTTTTCATGCCACCAACGTCTCCTCCTTATCCATGATGGTCGGGCTGGACCTTGGTCTGAGTCGGGACGAGAACGAAAAATTAGCCATAGGGGCGTTTTTTCATGATGTGGGCGAACTCAAATTTCCTGCCGAAACGCTGTTGCGGAAGGGCATGATGGGAAAAGGGGAACTGAAAAAATTTTTAGGCACCCATACCATATATGGAGTGGAGATTGTCGAAAAAATCCCCAACTTTCCCTATGAAGCCATCGACGTCATTCGCCAACACCATGAGCACTTGAACGGAACTGGTGTGCCTTCTGGGAAAAAGGACGCTCAACTAAGTACGTTTGCAAAAATTGTGATGGTCGTGGATGTGTATGATGAACTCTGCCATCACCCAGACCCTTCACGATCCATGATCCCTTCGGAGGCGCTCTCGTATTTGTATGTGAAGTGTCGACACACCCTCTGGAATGATGCCGTTGTGTCGTTGATTAAACAGCTTGGTGTCTACCCGCCTGGTTCCTTGGTGCACCTGAGTAACAAAAAGACGGGGATTGTGACCAGTGTCAATTTCGACAATCGACTCCGGCCGATTATACTAGTACATGATGAGCACGGCTCCACCCGTGAACCTATTGTGATAAATTTGGCGGAGGAGGACGAATCGGTAATGATCTTGGAAGCCATCCGACCTGGTGACCTGGCTCCACGTATCCGGGAATGTCTGAACCCCAGACGTATGATCAGCTACTTCCCCTCCCACACCCCCGTTGAAGCCTGCGCGGCAGGATAAGAAATTAAAAATGCGGCGGGAAAAGACGCAAAGGGTCAGGCGTGAAGCCTAAAACGACTCGGAAACCCCTTTTCATCGTCCCTTACGCGCCACCTTTTTCCTTTTCTCCACCACACGCCCATAACCCCTCACCCTTCACGTCTTATCATTTGCCTACTCCAAAGAATTGCCGGATTCGCATGAACCAAGATATGGGTGGCACATCTGGAGGCTCAGGATCCGGATAGTCCACCCACATTTCTTGATTCCCTAAATATTGCTCGCCTTGGAAAATTCGCTGCGTGCGTAATTGGGTATAGCCCCGTTCTTGTAAAGCTTCAATCAGACGGTGCAAGGCGGCCTCCTCTGTATCAACGGGCTCCACCTCAATCTGCAAGGCTTCATATCGCAGGCGCACCTGATAGGCGACTCCCTGAGCCATGACGTGCGCTTGACGATTGAAGCCCCGCTCCCGATCATCTATCCCGGCAATGTGGTACACATTAGTCATTGAAAATGATGCATCCTATAATTTTTGTACCATCAATGACGGGTTTCTTGCGTTTTCCCATTTTTAGGCTTTCATTAGATAAGTTCGCCTTCTTATAATACACACTCTTTTCCCCATAGGGTTTCCTCCACATTGCATGATTATTTGATTGACGATTAGCCCCCGTCTTCACGGAAAGGGTCGACACGCCTATGAGTCGCAGTATTGCAC
>JBBDSY010000062.1:0-34138 GCA_040904705.1 Nitrospirales bacterium
GCCTTTCTACTTGAGTATTTCTTAAGTACGACTTCTAGTCGGCCATTTGGCCATACTCAAATGGCGCACATCATTGGGTGGGTTGGTCTAGGATTCATTGGTTTGACCTTTGTGTATCCCTGGAAACGGTGGCGGCATCCCAACCAAGTTTGGCCAAAACATTGGTTTCACCTTCATATGGTGGCTGGCGTTCTAGCCCTCTGACTATCTCTGTTCATGCAGGGGTGTTGAATAATCCTCATGGGGAATTTATTTTTCGGGCCACCGGCGCGACGTCCTGCTCGGATTGTCATATGATGGAATCAGGGAAGGGAAGAAGAGGATGATTGTGCGCTCCAACTCGCTGGTGAATCATATTATCGAAGAAGGTGAGGGAGCACATCGGATTGGACATTTTGCCAATTGTCTCAATTGTCATCGTGGGGGCCAGCTGGACGTAGAGGGTGATGATGATGACTATGACGACGATTAACTCGTCCCAGGACATTGTCATGAGCTTGCATCTCATTGAGTTTTGAAGGCTGTTGTGCAGTAAAAATGTACTGTTGTGCTGTTCTTTTATGAGGAACGATGTCGTCAAGATTTCCAAGAAAGACTGAGGGGTAGATGCTTGAGGCTTTGTGGGAGCTTGTCATTGAATGGGGGTTGTTCATCTACGGCATAGTGGGTTTTGAAAGAAACACTTTGTCATTGAATTTTTCACAAACCGAAGGACTCTTTTTATGAAACTCTTATTAGCGATTGATCAATCCAAAGATTCAAAAGTTACGATTAATCTGCTGCAAAAGTTGAAGTGGCCTGCCGGGTCAACCTTGATATTGCTGCATGTGACGACCTTAGATGACGAGATAAGACCAACAGGGTCAAGTCGAATACCTCAAAAGAAATCAGGCGATTCGGGCAAATCTTTAATCCGAGTTCACTCTGAACTTCAACGACTGGAAAAATTGTTGGCATCGGAGACGTTACAGGTGCAATCCATGGTCGTGAACGGTATTCCGGGGCAAGAAATTTTGAGCGTCATTCAGAAGAAGAAGATTGATATGGCGATCCTAGGTTCGAGAGGTCTGTCTCGAATCTCTGGCTTGCTGCTGGGAAGCGTGAGTGAATGGGTCTTGAATGACGCCTCGTGCTCCGTTCTTATTGGGCGACCAACTGCAAGAAAAACGAAATCTTCTACGGGCCTCAACATCCTTCTGGCGACCGATGGTTCACCCGACGCCTGGAAAGCTGTGGATGTTCTGAAGTCGTTCGAATTTTCCGCTGATACGACTGTGATGCTGCTTCATGTGATCAAAAAACACATGTATGAAACGGGGCAGGTTGTGGAAAGTACGGGAAAGAGTCGAGCCGAATTTGCCAAGTTGGCCAAGGATCTGTGTCGAGATCGTGACTCGACGGGGATTCGTCTTTTGAAAGAGACGCGAGATGCGCTCGCATCCACGAAACTCAACATTCAGGAATGCATGGCTTTGGGGCATGAAGCCCAGGAAATCATAAAGAGGGCAAGGCTACAGAAAGCTGACTTGGTGATTGTGGGTTCAAAGGGGTTGACCGGACTCAGACGGTTTTTCATGGGAAGCGTGGCGCAGACGGTCAGTCACCATGCTCCTTGCTCGGTGTTGGTTGTTCGATCTTCGAAGAAATCATAGGGAAGTGCCTGCATGCCTGTGACCTATCACATGAACATTCTGTAGAAAAAGTCCACACCTATTTCTTCGCGAATTCTTTATCTGTTCCAAAAATGGGACAATTGTGCGTCATTGGTCTTCATGATTGTAAGGTCTGGATTTTGCTACATCTAATACCGGAAGCTCGGTAATTGTGCTAACGACATCGATCAAATGAATTTGAATCGGAGAGGGAAATGAAGTCAATTCCGGTTCATGGGCAAGGCCAAGCAGATGCTTGTACCATTTTGGTTGTCGATGAAGATGCGGCGATGAGAGCCGTGTTGGTCGAGGTCCTCCAGGGGAAATGGTGCCAGGTGATTGAATCTTATGACGGAAAGACTGCCTTAAAGGCGCTGCAGACGGTCAACCCGAAAGTTATTGTCACAGATTTGAAGATTCCGGATGGGGGGTATCCCTATTTGCGGTTACTCAAGGCCGCGGCTCCTCAGAGTTCTATCGTGGTAATGACCGCCTATGGCGATAGTCAATCCAAAGCCAGGGCGTTGGAATGTGGGGCTAAAGGATATTTTGAAAAGCCGATTCATCTGAACGAGTTGAAAGGATGGATTGCACGAGTGTGTCTGGTGAATCCCTGTGGAAATATCCTGTGATGGGAAGAACCGTATTGATGAAAGAGAGGAGTCCGTACGATGGCCGGATCGTATTCGCCAAGGGAAGCTGATATTCCCGATCCTGTTCAGATGCGCATTGAGGGCTTGAAATTATTAGCCCACCATTTGGATGAGCCTATCGCTATTTTGAATCCTCAGATGGAATTGGTGTATGCCAATCCGTCCGTGAATCAATTAGCCCAGGCCTGTCCCTTAATCCCTTTGCCATCGATATGTCCTTCCGATTCTGAAATATTCGGGCAGCCTCCTTGTGATCCGTGTCCTGCGACGCAGCTATTTAACGCCAGGGATCAACGTCTTGGTGTTTCCTCCAATCCCTTATCCTATGGCGAGAGCCCTGCTATGTGTCCGTTACCACGTGCTGTGCCAATAAGAGGGGAGACGGGGGCGATGCATTTTGCGGTGCTGATGGGTGCTCGTGGAGGTGAAAGTGTCGTCGCCGTTTCGAAAGCTGACGAGCCGCCATTTCGTCCTGCTCAAGTGGGGTTTTCTGTGAATGAGGCGACCAACCAGACGATTATTGGTGAAAGTGAGCCCATCCAACGGTTGGTCGAAATGATTCAATTAGTAGCAGCCAGTGAGGCCAGCGTCCTGATTCAAGGAGAAAGTGGGACGGGTAAAGAATTGGTGGCCAAAACCATTCATGCCTTGAGTCGTCGGCGAGCCCACCCCTTTATCGTGGTGGAATGCAGTGCGTTACCTGAAACGTTACTGGAGAGTGAATTATTCGGACACGTACGGGGGGCCTTTACTGGAGCCGTGGTTGATCGTAAGGGGTTGTTTGAAGAAGCCGAAGGCGGCACGATTTTTTTAGATGAAATTGTCGATACCACACCGGCCTTCCAAGCCCGCTTGCTGCGTGTATTGCAGGAGGGGGAAATCAAGCCTGTGGGGAGCAATCAATCCATCAAGGTGAATGTCCGCGTACTCTCGGCCGGCAACAAGCCTCTGGAAGCGTTAGTGAAAGCAAAGACGTTCCGGGCTGATTTGTACTACCGGTTGGCGGTGCTGCCATTAACGGTTCCTGCCTTACGGGAACGCAAGGAAGATATTCCTTTATTGGTAGAACATTTCTTACGATGGTCTGTACAGAAACATGGCCGTGTTCCAATGAGTGTGAGCTCAGAGGCGCAGTTGGCGCTGGAACAACATCAATGGCCGGGCAACGTTCGTGAATTGGAAAATGTCATTGAACGAGGAGTGGTGACTTGCCGTCATTCTATTCTTGGGCCTGGCGATCTATTCGTTGAGCATAAAGGAAAGGAAGAAAAAAATGACTTAAATCTAATTGGTAAAGTTGCACGACAGGAGGCCGAACGAAGCCAAATTCTGCAAGCACTTCGTGATGCCAAAAGAGATAAAACCCGTGCTGCCCGACTTCTGAACATTAGTCGTTCAAGCCTCTACAACAAATTGCGAGATTATAATATTTCGTAACGCCGATTATTCCTGCCCTTAAACGCCCCACTTTGTGCTGCCAGGCGTTCCATTTTTTGGACACATAAGTTCCTGATTAAATTTAGGTATTGCTGAGTCAATCCCTCCATGTCCACGACTGTGGAAATTTGTGCTACCTCCCTCCTCTGTCTTTTTAAATTGATGATTGGTCTTTGAAGTGGTTCGGTATTGGTGATTTTGGCTTTTACCTTGAAAGTTTTGTTGACGGCACTGTTGTTGCTGTTTGGGCTGTGGGGCGAGTGTATAGGTCGAAGTTTCTCCAAAGCCCACTGACTCTTGAAGAGATCAGTTGCTGAAAGGAGTGGCTTTTCCTTCAAAAGAACATTTTATGAGGGGTTGGATATATAGACGCATTTCAGAAGGAGGTGTGGGATGAACGGAGATCGAGTACTTGGACTTTGGGGTCTATGTGGTTTCATTGCGTGTGCTCTGTTGTGGTCCCTAGTGGAATCCAGTTTTGCCCTAGCCGCTACGGTCGAGGAGCGGTTGGAAAGGTTAGAGCAAAAAACGCTTTCTTCGGCACCAGGAGCGGAGCAAGAAACAGGGAATATGGTGTTCTTTCGAGGCGGCGGAGCTTGGGCGACGAGTGATCGGTCTGGGGAGGTATTAACCGATGTTGGGAGAACAAGTGGATCCAATGGTGGAGATTCCGGCTACTACATTGGGGCAGGGCTAGATTTGGTGATGTCGAAGAACTTGTGGGGGATCATGTCCGATACCTGGGTATTCGGTGAGATAGGGGTGGAGTATAAGCGATGGAATTCAAAAACGGTTCGCAGTGCAACCAATGCGTTGACGGGCCTAGGGGAAACAACCACCAAAATTCAATTAACCCAACTTACCGTTTCGGTTTCACCGAAAATTATGTTTCTGGATGGTAGTCGGATTCGCCCTTGGATTATACCGGTAGGGTTAGATTTTCACGTGATTAGCCCACCATCTGGCGATGTGACGGTTTTGGACTATGGGGCTCAGTTTGCGGTTGGAGCTCAAGTGAGAGTCTGGAAAGCGTTCCATCTTGGTATCGATGGGCGCTTCCATTTAGCCGCCGGACAAACAGATACGACGAATAATTTTGGGACTGCCGGTGCATACCTTGGCATCGCATTCTGATTATTCCACCCGGATGAGAAACGGGGGTTTTCCCGTTTCTCACACGGAAGGTCTGGCCATCCTTGAGCCTTAATCAAGAAGTTGGAACCCGTTGTGGATGTCTGTTCATAGAGCTCCCTTTGTGGAGAACCACCTGTTTGCAGTTTATTCGGTGAGGACGAGCAACCCGCGAATTGCACGCAATCCGAAAAACCGTTTTTCAAAAATAATAGAAGGGCGTGACTCTTCAAGGGCTTTGGATTGGCAAGGGAGCAAAAAACCTCTGGTGCCCGCCCTCTATCTACAAGTTATTCCAGACAGGACAAGAATTTATGAAACTGTAGCGTTTCATGAATCTCCGCAGTCATGCCCTAAATTGCCTCACTTATTATTAATGGTTGTCCAATTTTTTGGACACATAAGTGACTGAAAAAATGTAGGTATTCATGAAGCAATTCCTCCATGCCCAAAACTGTGGAAATTTTGACTGGGACCGTCTGCTGTCCAGCCTTTTGGAGTGCGGTCTTTGTAGTGCTCCAGTATTGGTGGTTCTCACTTTTTACCTTTGAATCTTGTAGTTGGCACTGTTGTTGCTGATTATGCCAATTGCCGACATTGGCTGGGGTGTGATGGACCGGCCTCCGGAATCCCCAACCTCCTGAAAGAATGAGGACATCCAATGTCGGCGCTTATTCATGATTGCATGGGAACATGTATCAGAATGAAGTGGATCGGAAGTCGTGGAAGCTTTGGCCAAGCACATAATTAGTATTCAATTTGGGTTTTGATTGTTTATTCACCAACCGCCTTATGTAAAGGAGGCCGGAGTATGTATCACGGTAAGCGGGCTTTATTCACAGTTTCGGCATTCTTAGCCTTGTTTGGCGGAGCCACCATGTGGGGGTCTCCAACATTCGTCAAGGCTGAGGATGCCTCGACTCAACACGTGACTCCCGTGGGGATGACGCCACAATCGCCCGGATGGGCTGAACAGCTCAAGGGGCAAACGATTGTGGAAGATGCCATGGAAGGTCGTGCAGAGCGATCAGCTCTAGTCGAACAGCAACATCAACGGATGATGCAGCAAATGCAAAAGGACATGGATCATCGGGGAGCAGACACCGGTGCGTTTGATTCCATGTCTATGATCCACCAATATGGTGGTGGGCCTGCGAATGGTTTGCTGGCCAGCAATTCCGGAGTCGAGCCGGTTTCGATGAAGGGGGGGCTCTGTCCCAAGACGGCGCCGGTCAGAAATTACGATGTTTCCGCGATTAATGTGGAAATCAGCTTGAATCAATGGCTGGATTACTACCCAGGTTACATGTATGCCTTAACCGAGAATGTGGACAAAATTCGTGAGGAAGAAGCCAAGAATGCGGCCGCGCGTGAGGAAGAAGGCCATCATAACCCAGGTGGGGTCATCAACGGGATTCAGGATCAATGGATTCAACCGCTGGTCATTCGAGGCAACCAAGGCGATTGCGTCAAGGTGACGCTTCGTAACAATTTGGAATTTGGCGAAGAAGTCAGCTTACATATCAATGGGTCGGATATGGTGATGAGTGAAACGGGGAAGCCCGCACTTACCACTAATCCCGATTCGGTGGCCGAAGAAGGTAAGACCATCAATATGGAATGGTATATCCACCCGGATACGCAAGAAGGTGGTCGCCAATTCCATACCTTCAGCAATGACCGTGAATTGACAGTGATGGGGTTATTTGGGGTGTTTGTGGTTGAGCCACGTAACTCAGAATACTACGAACCGTTAGGGACGGGTCCAGCCACCAAAGCCAGTAGTGGGTGGCAGGTGATGATTGATAATGGAACCGGCCCCGATTTTCGTGAATTTGTGTTGATTTATCATGAAGTGGGAGACGAAGCTTTTCGTCCGGTGAACAAGCATGGGGACTTCTTACCTCAACGCGATCCGTTAACCGATGCCTATCGTCCTGGTGCCCGGGCACTCAACTATCGGAGTGAGCCGTTCGGCATCAACAATATGCATGTGCAACATGAATATTTTGGCTTTGAAGATGAGTCGATGGCGTATAGTTCCTATACCTTTGGTGATGCGGCCCCGACCATTCCTCGGAGTTATTTGGGCGACCCGGCCAAATTCCGAGTGGTCCATGGTGGTTCGGAAGTCTTTCATTCCCACCATCCGCATGGTGGATCGATTCGTTGGCAACGCAGTCCGCGGGCCACGCAAATGCCGGTGTGGAACACCGGTCAGGCCGGTCCGGTGAAATATCCGGTGATTCGCACAAAATCTGACAGGGTGGACGTGGAAGTGATTGGGCCCTCAGAAGCGTTGGATCTGGAAACCGAATGTGGTTCCGGTCTGTGCCAATGGTTAGCGGGCGATTTTCTTTTCCACTGCCATGTGGCGCACCACTATGTGGCTGGGATGTGGGGCTACTGGCGGGTGTATAACACCATGCAGGTCCCCGGCATGCAAAATGACGTCATGCCGCCAATGCGGGAATTGCCTGATCGTATCGGCCGTATTCATCAACCGGTCTCATCTGATCAACTGGTGGGTAAGACCGTGAACTGGTTTGGTAAAAAGTTTAAAATTGTGGGCGAAGGCAAGAACAATTGGAAAGCCGAGCCCGCAGTCGTCAATATCAAGGACTGGGTAGAAATGCAGTTGGCCAATCAAGGCAAGCCAGGCCACACTGATGATGAACTGGGTCAAATGAAAGCCTATGATGCCACCGTGATGGATTGGGTGTGGCAAGGCAAAACAGCCATGAGTGAAAAGGAAGCCACATTGGGGGCGAATCCAAAATACAAGCCGGAGTTGCTGGGGTATAAGCCTGGCGAACGGCATGCGATTCGGTTTGAGCCAACCACAGGTAAAGTGGCGTGGCCCTGGGTCACGCCCCATTTCGGGAAACGTATCCCATTCTCCAATGATCATAATCCAGCACCTTGGTTGGAAATGGTTCGATTAAATCCAGATGGAACGCGATCAGTCGAACCTGCGAAGGCGGGTGAAAATGGTCCGTGGAGTTTGTGCCCGGATCGAGCCGGTTCGCAAGATTATAATATTCACTTCATTAAATTACCTATTGAATTATCCGCTGCCCAAGGAAAAGAACCGGCAATTGTGGATGAGAATGGGTTGCTGTATGTCGTGCATGAGGAGGAAGCCGCAGTTCGAGGGGACAACGACAAGAAGTTCCCGTTGGTCGTGCGAGCCAATGTGTATGATTGTATTGATTGGATGTTGACCAGTGAGTGGATAGATGATGATATCACCAACTTTCAATCTTCAAAAATCAACACGCATTTCCATTTTTTCCAGTTTGATAATCAGGCTTCAGACGGTGTGATTTCAGGTTTTTCGTATGAACAGTCCATGCGACCGTTCACACAATTTGATAAACCCACGAAAAAAGGGCTGCCGATTCCGATGAATGCCAAGGTGACCAAGGCAGCTAAAAAAGGATCGAAGACGCTTCAAGTGACGAATGCCAAACAATATCATGTGGGCATTCCGATCTTAGTTGGGGCGGACAATGTGAAAGGGAAGGAAGTCCGACGCATTGTCAAAATTGATGGAAATACTCTGACCTTTGCCAATCCATTAAAGAACGATCATCCAGCCGATGATATCGTCACGGTGGAATATGTGCGGCAACGGTTCTGGGTGGATGCGGACGTCGGCAGTGTATTCTGGCATGACCATGCTTTTGGTGGGACGACCTGGCCACATGGTGCGGTCGGAACCATGATTGCCGAACCGTTCAATTCCACCTGGCATGATCCGAAAACCGGTGCACCGATTCGGTCCGGTCCGGTGGCGGACATTCATGCGGTGGAACGAGTGGGTCATGATGTGGCCGGTAGTTTCCGTGAACTCATGGTGCATATCATGGATACGGTCCCCCATACGGTGAACGTCGTGACGGCGGGGAATCCTCCAGGGCAGCCGATTGATGTGGCCTTGGAAGCCGGACGGACGGTGTCGTTCATCATGCCGCCGAATGATAAAATTAAAATGACTCCGATGCCCTTCTTAAATGGTGGTACGCATACCACTGGTGGGGCCTTAAATTTCCGGGCGGAGCCATTCGCGCAACGGTTGGCGAATAACGCAGATCCATCGAAGATCTTCAGCAGCGCGGTGCACGGCGATCCAAGCACGGCTATGGTTCGTGCCTACTTGGGTGATGCGATTGTGTTTCGTCTGTTGGATGTGACGATGAATGAAAGCAATGTGTTTACGCTGTCAGGCCATACCTTCTGGTCAGAACGCTATGCGCAAGAAGCCAATCGTAAGCATTCCCTACATATCGGGATTGCCGAACGGTATGACTTAGTGGTTCCAGAAGCCGGTGGTCCTCGGCATCAAGCCGGCGATTATATGTTCTTTAATGGCCGCAGCTCCAAGTTTTCAGAGGGAGCGTGGGGACTTATTCGGGTGTTAGACAAGCCGGTGAAAGATCTTCAGCCATTGCCGAACAAGGCGTATGGTAAAGAAGGGATGCCCGAACCATTGCCGGTGTGTCCGGAAAACGCTCCGGTGAAAGCCTTTAATGTGGTCGCGATGGATCATCCGGCGATGAGCTTTAATACGAATGCTCCGGAAGCGATTGAAGTGGACTTTGAACGAATGATCGAATTGCGCAATCCCGAAGCCAAGATCTATGTCCTTGAGGACGAAGTTAAAAAGGTCGGGGGGGATGTGCAGCCCATGCCGTTAACCATCCGGGCCAATGTGGGTGATTGTCTCAAAGTGAAGTTGACCAACAAGCTCAAAGAGGGCCGGGCGTCGTTTTCGGCCTTTGGGCTGGCATTCGATCCTAAAGAATCCCAAGGTGTGAACCTTGGAAACAACCCAGGCGACCAAACGGTTGCCTCTGGCGAATCCAAAACCTATACCTTCTATGCGGATCCCTTCAACGGAGAAACGCAAACCTTGGTGTGGGATTGGGGGAATGTCTCCATGAACCCTCGAAACGGTTTGTTTGGCGGGGTTATCATCGGTCCTAAGGGGTCGAGCTACCGCGATCCGAAGACCGGGGAAGATGTATCGCTGAAAAATAGTTGGAATGCCGATGTGATCGTGGATCGGACCATTCAAGGGAATGAGAACCGAGCCAACTATCGGGATGTCGCCTTGTACTTCCAAGACGAGGATAACATCATCGGAACCAGCTTCATGCCCTATGTACAAAATGTGGCAGGGTTAACCGGCGTGAATTACCGTGCCGAACCCTATTTGCATCGTGAAGAAGGGGGTTGCACGTTGGGACGGATGTTCCAACCGTGTGAAGTAGATAATCCCCAGGATCCTGCGACGCCAACCATTGAAGCCCATGCAGGCGACAAAGTACGAATTCACGTCTTTGGTGCCAGCAGCGAGCAGAATGGCATGTTCACCGTGGAAAAACATGAATGGCCAATCGAACCGTTCCTTCCTGGCGCGGATATGATCAGCACCGTGGAATTCTCAGGTTCGGAGGGCTTGGATGTATTCTTGCCTTCGGCTGGTGGCAAATGGTCGATGGCTGGAGACTATGTGTGGAGCAATGGGCGGTTACCCTATTCCCAATCGGGTCAATGGGGCTATCTCCGGGTATTGCCGAGCACCGATCAACGGATTCTTCCATTGGAAGGGTCTGTGTCCTCAAATACACAAGCCAAGCTTGATGATCTGGGTACGCCCAGGATCATTCCTGCCGTGGCGAAGTAACACCCGCAACGGGTGAATGGGTAAATAAAAAAGGCGGGGAAGTCCTTAGACTTCCCCGCCTTTTTTATGGGATCATGTTTTATAAAGAGTTTCATGGAACATTGATATCCATACATGTGGGGGAGGGATGCAATGAAGGGCCGACTGTTATGGAATGGGATATTAGGGGTTGGACTGGCTGTTCTTTTTGTGCAGACGGCCTGGTCCTATGATGAAATCACGGTGAGCAATGGAGGAACGATTCAGGGTACGGTGACGATTGAAG
This sequence comes from Nitrospirales bacterium, assembly GCA_040904705.1. GTDB lineage: Bacteria > Nitrospirota > Nitrospiria > Nitrospirales > UBA8639 > Nitrospira_E. The sequence continues at coordinate 10,831 of JBBDSY010000062.1, forward strand.
GTGAAAAGCCACGACCTATGGCCTTCAATCTGGTAACCATTCCGGATCCGGTGTTTTGTGGGACCATTTCCACGGGGACGGGGTGGCGAATAGTTGATGACTTTATTATTGGTCCGAATAATACGCTGAAGGATGTAGTGGTGATGCTGAAGGATGTGACCAAGGGGAAACCGTTTGTCTTGCCTAAAGTCAGAATTGAGTCCATCGACTGTGAATTTCTTCCGTTCGTCAATGTCCTCAAAGACGGCGATGAAATTGAAGTCGTCAACATGGATCCCGTTGAACATGATATTCAAGCATATGAGACTGCAAGAGCGCGGGGAGCGCGAATCCTCTTCAATCGACCATTGCCTATGAATCCTTACTTAAACCTGGCGGGAATGTTTGGAACAAAACACATGGCCGGTGAGCCGATGATTGAAAAAATTCATCTAAGAAAAGGGCGAAATGTGTTTGTCATGCAGTGCGGGTTTCATCCGTATATGTTTTCCTGGGGCTTAGTGGCGGAGAATCCGTATTTTTCGATTACCAAGGAAGACGGAACATTTCAAATTTCCGATATTCCGCCTGGGGAATATGTGTTGGTGGCCTGGCATCCCGGCGTCCAAACGTTTGTAGAACAAACGGTAACCGTCAAAGCCAGTAGTGTGACTCCGGCACAGTTTACGTTCCAGTCTCCGGAGGGTCGGCGGAGCGCGCATGAAATAGAGGACAATCCCCGGTTTGGATTGGAATTATTGGAAGAGGGGCTGGAAATTATTCCTTCGAAGCGGCTCCAAATTCCATAGAAGATAGGTGAGGTTCTGGTCGGTGAGACTTTGAGGCGAATGGGATATTTGGATACGGGGGTGATTCTCGATGCGGTTTTTATTTTGGGCTCGAGTATTTTCCACGGGTACTGAAGTGGCGAAAGGAGGCGCGGTTATGAACACGAAATGTGGCATGGTCAGATTGATCGTGAGTGCCGTTTTTGTCTTTGGGGGTATGGGGGTGGCCTTCGCTGCTGAGGAAGAAAAGCTAGAGGTAGACTTTTCACCAAAGGTTGTGGCCGATTACATTCATGCGGTCATTGCGGCGGATCGGGCATTGTACACGACGCATGTTGTCGATCGATTGCAGGAAGAGCGCGTGGTGGTGGCGGCTGAAGCCTGGAAACAACGAAAGGCGCTTCCCCTCCCGGCCCAAATGCTGTTAATGGCCGGGCGGGTTGTTGAAATGGGTGGGACTGGGCTTCGTTATCGTCTGGCGAGCTTGTGGCCCATTTATGAGGAGAACGGGCCAAGTACCGTTTTTGAGGAAACAGGGTTGCAAGTGGTGGCTGACGATCCCAGTGAGGAGTATAGCGGGATTATTACGAGAGGTGACCAACGGTTCTTTAAAGCCATCTATGCGGATCGAGCAACCTCCAAGGCCTGTGTCAATTGTCATAATGGACATATTTTGAGTGGGAAGCGCGATTTTAAATTAGGGGATGTCATGGGCGGAATCATCATCTCCTTTCCATTGCCTTTAGAGAAAAAAGAAACGCCCTAATTCGCCTTGTTCAAATTTTAGTCGTTGAGTAAGCGGGTTGGTGTGGAAGGACTCGGGAAAATGACGATTAACCCCATCGTCGAACGAAAAGTGCCATATTGAATGACCCCATTGCGTCACAACAAGAGAAGCTGAAGGAGCCTCTATGGGTTGTTCCCCATAGAGGCTCTTGGTCTTTTAGCAATGTATTGGTGGGTTTGCCCTTATTTTCCATCTTTGTTCCATACCTAGTTGCTTCCCAAGCACTTTTTATCTGGCTGCCCCCACAATGCTTTGACCCCTACGAAGGGAAAAGTTAAAAAGTTTACGAGAGAACATTGAACCACTCACCCCTCTCTGTGTTTATTCTTTTAAATCTGTTAGGAGGTTTTCTCATGAGACACATCATTTCTATTCTTCTTCTGTTTCCAGTCGTGGCGTTTGCCCAAGGACATCCTAATATGCCTCCAAATAGGCAATTGGACATGGAGCAAATGCAGAGAAATACGCAACCAATGGATATGGGAAAGATGCAGGAAGCCATGGCCTGTATGAAGGATATTGATCAGTCTGCTCTTAAGGGTCTAGAAGAAGAAGGGGAAAAAATGAACGCAGAGGTTGAAGCAATGTGTCGAACTGGAAATCGCGATGCAGCCCAGGAGAAAGCTATGGAGTACGCTAAAGAAATGATGAATCGACCGGAACTGAAGAAAATGAGGGAATGCAGCAAAATGATGGCCGGCATGATGCCCAAAATGCCCTTTGAAAATCTTGAGGAGGAGAGCAACAATCGCCACATCTGTGATGAATTCAACCCGGTCGATGGAACAGGAAGGTTCAAGTAGAGCCAACAAGCAGATACTGGATGCTTTCGATCGATTAGAGGGCTTGAGAGAAAATAATGATGGCTATCCCGAAGCAAGAGTTTCCCTCATACGAACCAGTTTTTTTGAAATCTGACTTTCTTGAAATTTTCACGCCTGGGGCCTTCCAGGCCCATCTCCTGAATTCTCAGATATCGACTTTCTTTACGGATTGGTAATGAACCGGCCAGTATGTTTCATTTTTGCAACGAACCGTTCATTTTTTTATACCGACTAGAATGTGAAAAACTGGATTCCTGCCTTTTGTCACCTTTCGTTCCTCCCTTGTCCATGGCACCTCTCACTATTTTTCAGAAGACCTCTATCTTTTTAGATACATAGGTGTATCTGAACCGATAACAATGTATTTTTTATGGCGGTGCGGTAGCGTCTCACCAATTTGATTTTTTTCTAAGAAAATTAACGAGTTCCAAGGTCAAGGGCCTCTTGGATTAGAAGCCAGGCCTTGGTACAGAGCTTGCTGCGCATTCCATTCATGGATTTATTTTGTCAGTTAACGTTGTCAGAGGCGAGGAAGGCTTCTTCCTTCTATCCAGGAGGGAATTCTATGGGTAATATTTTTTCCCCAACAGTTTCATCCACTATTCTACTGGTCGACGATGAACCCGATATTGTTCTCACGTTACAGGATCTTCTTGAAGGGGAAGGATACGAGATTGATGTGGCCACAACCGGAACGGCGGCTCTTCAGCGTGTCAAAGAATGTTCGTATGACTGTGTTCTGTTAGATATCCGACTTCCTGACATTGACGGGCTCATGGTTCTCGAAGGGATGGGTAAATCGGTTCCCGGACTTCCCGTTATCATTTTGACTAGCTGTACGACGCTTGATTCGGTGACCGGTCCTTTGGATAAACTCGGTGCCTTTGATTTTCTTCACAAGCCCATTAACCGACCGGAAATTAGGACAGCGATTCGACATGCACTGAAGGCGCAACATCTTGGAAAAAAGATCGAGCAGGCTCATCATGCCTTATTGCAAAGCGAAAGACGCTTTCAGGCTGTTTTTCATGCTGCTAATGATGCCATTGTGTTAGCCAATCATCATGGCCGTATTATGTCGTGGAATCCTGCGGCTGAATCAATGTTCGGATACTCCGTCGAAGAAATTTTTGGCCAGCCCCTGACGGCCCTTATGCCCACCCGATACCGGGACGCGCATGTCAACGGAATGAAACGACTTCAGGTAACTGGGGAACCTCGGGTGTTAAGGAAGACCCTTGCACTTCATGGGTTGAGAAAAAATGGTCAGGAATTTCCTATCGAACTGTCCCTGAATTCTTGGAACAATGGCGCCCATCCTTCCTATTCAGGGTTTATCAGAGATATTTCAAATCGTCCCGCTCTCGATTAAAATCAGAAAGCTTCTGTTGATTAAGGGGAGCTTCCTGTCTTTGAGTTCGTTTCATGTTTTTTGAGAATTGGCAAGCGATGCACACATCAAAAGACGGGCTGAACGTCGTCGTGATTTTCCACTTATCCCATCCTATTGGGTTCTTTCACATCCAGCCAATCACGAAGCCAGTCGCCTAGCAGGTTAGCAGCCAACACGACGGTCATCAGCGTGAGGCCGGGGATGAGGACCAAGTGCGGGGCAACCAGCATATACCGTGTGCCATCACGAATCATACTGCCCCATGAGGCTTGAGGTGGCTGGACCCCCAATCCTAAAAATGACAATCCCGCTTCTGCAATAATGGCGTTCGCGATACCAAAGCTGGCTTCAATGATGAGAGGGGCGGTGATGAGCGGAAGGAGATGTCTTCCCATAATGCGCCAGGATGATGCGCCCATGGCCCGGGCCGCGATGATGTGATCGGCATGTTTAAGGGCTAACACCTGCCCACGCGCTAAACGGGCATATCCAACCCAACCCACAATCACCAACGCCAACACGACGTTTTCAATCCCAGGTCCTAGTGCTCCTGCCAAGGCAATGGCCAACAGCAGTCCGGGAAAGGCCAGCATGATATCCACGATACGGACGAAGATGTGATCGACCCATCCACTGAAGTATCCACTAGAAATTCCTAAAACGGCCCCCAGGAGGATACCGAGCGCCACGACGCTGAGTGATACCACAAAAGACGTTTTTGCTCCGGTCATGAGACGGTCGGCAATGGGTCGTCCGAGTTCATCAAAGCCAAACCAATGCTCCAGGTCAGGCCCGACGAGAATGTGGGTGAGGTCAATCGTGTCAGGTGTGAGGGGAAGCGCGGGGCTGACCAAGGCTATCAGGCCCCATGCCACGATAATGCCGAGCGGAAGCCACAGTCGCATCATGCGGGACTCTGCCAATCAATACGAGGGTCAAGCCAGGCATACAACAAGTCGGTGAAGAGATTCACGACGATGTAGGTCATGCTGATGCAGAGCACGGCGGCCTGTACCACCGGATAGTCCCGTTGCTGAATGGCTTCAATCATCAGAAGTCCCAACCCAGGCCAGGCAAAAACAGTTTCCGTGATGACGGCCCCACCCAGTAAGCCGCCAAGCTGAAGTCCCAAGAGTGTCAGAACGGGTAGGAGAGCGTTGGGAAGCGCGTGGATAAAAATGGCTTTCATGGGTGAGAGCCCCTTCGCGTGAGCTGTTCGGAGAAAGTCTTCCCCTAAAATCTCTAAAACGCTGCTGCGAATCATTCTGGCCAGGATGGCGGCCATGGCCGTACCCAAGGTTAAGGCAGGGAGGACGACCGCATTCCAGCCTGCTTGTCCGCTGACTGGGAACCACCCGAGCCATAGGGCCCCGACTAAAATCAATACAGGCCCCATCCAGAAATTGGGGATGGAGATGCCGATCAATGCGAAGCCCATACTCCCATAATCATAGAGTGAATGGTGGCGAGTCGCAGCCAATACTCCTAGGGGCAGAGCGATGATGATGGCGACGAGCAAGGCAATAGCACTCAGGTGCAAGGTTGCGGGAATACGTTCAAGGAGGAGATCGACGATGGGGCGGCCGGAAAATAAGGAATAGCCGAAGTCGGCTTGGACCAGTGCCGTGAGATAATTCCACCATTGTTCGTAGAGTGGGAGATGGAGGCCCAGTCCTTGACGTAAGGCTTCTCGATCAGCAGTCAATGCGGATTCTCCCAACATGACATCAATGGGATCACCCGGAATCATGTGGATCAAAAAAAAGACCAGACTGATTACGCCGAGTAATCCGATCATTGCACTCATGATTCTTTTCAGTATGAAATGTGACATCGTTAAAAAGAGGACGAAGGGCAATCGGGGTGAAAATCTTCCCTCGCCCAATACATCATTCCCAATGGGACAATCATGGGGTTATTTGGCTGTCTACTTGAGATTGGGTGGTTGATGCTGTGGCCCATTGCACGTGCAGCAGACCGTCGTAATTGCCATCTGTGTGGAGGACATAGCCCTCAATCGCGTCGGTTGAAACGACAAAATGATCTTCGTACCACAGGGGCACATAAGGGAGTCTGTCTAGAAGTCGTGCTTGTAATTCACGATAGAGTTTCTGTTGTTGGGGGCGCTCGGACGTGTTCTCCGCTTCCACAATGAGCCTGTCCGTGATCGGATCCCCATAGCGTCCGCGGTTCACGCCGCGCGGGGGCACAGATTGACTGTGAAAGGCTTGGCGAAAGATATCCGGCGTTTTGAGACCAACCCAGGCCAGACTGTACATCTGAAAGCGCCCGTTTTTGATATCCCCATAAAAGGTACCCCAGTCATGACTGTGAATGGACACGTCAATGCCGACCTGGTGGAGTTGTTCTTGAATGATGGTCGCCAATCGTAATCGAAACGGGTCCGTCGAGGTTTTATAGATAAGCGTTGGGCGATGCCGGGCATTGAACCCCGCTTGCTCTAGCAGGGCTCTTGCTTGTGAAGGATCGTAGAGGTAGCCGGTTAACTGAGACGTTCCGATCCAATGGTTAGGGGGAAAGAGGGTTTGCGCAGGCCGGGCTCGACCTCCCATGACGAAATGAATGATCTGTTCTCGATTGATGGCATGAGCAATGGCTTTTCTCACGAGATCCTGCCCGACGACGGGATCCTGAAGATTGAAGCCAAGATACGCGAAATTTGACCCTTGCAGTTGCTGCAAGGAGAGAGACGGTCGTGCGGCGAGATAGGTTACTAATTCAGGGGGAAGATCGTTTTGGAGTAGATGAATTTCGCCGGCCATTAATTTCAGGCTGCGCACCGTCGGATCGGGAATCTTAATCAATTCAACCAGTTGCCCATCTAGTCGGCGGTTGAGGATCAGTCGAGTGTCATCAGGCCGGTGATGAAAGGAGAAAGGGCCGCTCCCGACAGGCTGGTCATGGAAAGGATGATTGATGGCAATAAGGTTTGCAGGAAGAATGCCGATAATTACATAGCCAGGAAACAATGGGTCTGGGTGTGTCATGAAGAAGTCAACAGTCGATTCTGAGGGTGTGGTAATTCGTGAGATATTGGCCAGAAGCCCACGATGGGGCGAAGATGTTTTTGGATCGAGTACGGATACGTATGTAGCCTTCACGTCCTCTGGTGTGATCTCTGTGCCATCGGGAAACGTCGGGCGAGGCTCAACGAAGGTGAAGCGATAATGGATTGGGGAGAGCGCTTCCCATGTGGCGAGAGACGGGACCGGAGTAGCATCCTCAGCGAAATCAACCAATCGTGAATAAAGCAGGCGGTTAATTCGGGCTGATGTGGCGTCAGTCGCATACCGAGGATCTAAATTGCTTGGAGCGCTTGCGAGGCCAATGCGGAGGGTTTCATCGGGTGCCGATTCAGTACATCCCCATGTAAACGAAATGAGAAAAAGAAAGAGCCAAATCCTTGCCACCATTTTGCCGTCGGATCCTAGTGAGAGTAATGTGGATTTGCCGATGAAGGGCACCACGGCGCGGAACAATTATTAACGGTATTTATAATGTTACAGGGATTTCGCACTTCATGAAAGAGAAAACTCCGGTAGAACCCCCATCGAACCATCCTTCCCAAGGAACGAATAAAGGAGAGTACGAATGAGCGGAACGATCACTATTCCGAATTACGGGAATGACACCTTAGTTGAGGCCCCGAAGAAAGCTATCAAGGCACGAGTCATTCCCGCACCAACGACCATTGCAGAAACCGGTGTGCCAGAAGAACTCTTGGTGCAATTGCTCGTGCGAACGTTGTTCACCCAGGGAGAGCTGACCGAGCGGACTGCAGGGAACATTATGAAGTTGCCATATGGAGTCATGAAGGAATTATTCGATCTTATTCAGAAAGAGAAATACTGTGAAGTGAAAGGACATGGAGAGTCACTCGGGGTCTTGCTTAGATACGTGTTGACCGAAGCAGGACGAGAAAGGGCAAAGGGATTTATGGACCTCTGCCGGTATGTGGGTCCTGCGCCTGTCAGCTTACAGCAATATATCGATATGATAAAAAGTCAACCAGTGAATGGGTTGACCATTGATCGGCGGACCGTAACCGCTGCCACAGAGCATTTAGTCTTGACTCCGGGTACGATCGATCAGCTTGGCGAAGCAGTCAATTCCGGATGGGCTATCTTTTTATATGGACCCCCAGGAAATGGGAAAACGGTCCTGGCCGAAGCCATAGGTAAAATGCTGGAAGCGGTAGGAGGCGGAGAGGTCTATATCCCCTATGCGATGGAAGTGGATGGTCAGATCATTCAAGTGTTTGATGCGATTACCCATGTGAAGGTGGATGTGCCCCAGGAAGCATCTCGCTCCTTGATTGAAAACAAAAAGGAATATGATTCCCGATGGGTGTTGTGTAAGCGTCCGATTGAATTTGCGGGCGGTGAGTTGACCATGGCGACATTGGATTTGTCGTTTAATGACTCCGCAAAGTATTACAAAGCACCTCCGCATATCAAAGCAAATGGGGGTGTATTCCTGATTGACGACTTTGGCAGGCAGTTGGTGCGCCCCAGAGATCTGCTGAATCGATGGATTGTGCCATTAGAAAAACGGGTGGATTATTTGACGTTGCATACAGGAAAAGTCTTTCAGGTTCCATTCGACACCATTGTGTTGTTTGCGACCAATTTAGAGCCTGCCAAACTAGCGGATGAAGCTTTCCTCCGACGTATTCGTAATAAAATTTACATTGCCGATCCGACCCCTGAACGGTTTAAGCAGATCTTTGAGGAAGTCTGTAAGAAAAAAGACGTACCGTATGACGAAGAAGCCGTAGACTATCTCTTAAGAGATGTGTATGAAAAATATCAACTCAATATGCGGAGTTGTCATCCTCGAGATATTATAGAACAAATCGTGAGTATTGCGAAATTTAACAACGTCCCTCCTACGCTGTCTAAAACGTTTATTGATCGAGCGTGCCACACCTATTTCTTTGTCGAGGCCGCCGAGTATGATCAATAGATGAGCTGGCGCCCGATTATTCGATGTTCATTCCGGTATGTTGAGGCCAACTTCCGTGGGGGGACGGAAGAGAATCATTGCTGTCGTCGTCGGGAATCCACTGCCTCAATGGCAGGGGCTAGAAAGCGGAAATACCCACCGTTCAAAAGTGTGCGACGCTGAACGAACGTGGCGACACATTCTTGAAATTGACCCAAAAAACGGTAGCAGAATGAGGGATTCAGGCAAGTAGAGTCGTTCGATTTACGGATCGATTAGTCAACGACTGCCTTTCTGGCGCAAAGGTGAAGATCTCAGCGCTCGATCCTCGAAAAGGCGATAGGCAAAAATCGGCGGAGTCAAGAATCAACCAACTGTCTGGTGATTGAATGGCTGGTATTCTCAACGAGTTTAATGCGTGAGATATTCATATGAATCGATGGTGGTCAATAGGAGTGGTATTGGCAAAAAATTAAGAGACGGGTTGCGGTTTTTGATATGCCTGTCGGGGATAAAGACAAGGTTCGCGATGCGGTATAGCTGCATGGACATCGGAGATTTGTGATGTCCTGATGCGGAGCACATATTGTTTTGAATTAAACCTTTTGATATGTGGGTCGGTTCGAGGGTACATCAATACACTCTCCAATTTGTTTTTTCTTCCAACCTGCGATCTCTCTGTTCTGTCTTCTCTCCTGTTGTGCTAGGATTGGTTCCAGCAATGGCTACAGTATTGTTCTAGCCGTCACATAGCCATGCCGCCCGGTTTTTCAATATGGCCCAATGTTGCGCGACGGAACAAGATCTAACGAGCTACGCCAAAGTTGCGTCGCATTTTTTAAGGAAAGATATGGCTAAATAGGGCAATGATTCATTGATATTTCTAGAAATATCACGAAACTCTCAGGAATCCGGAAAACCTGGGACTCTGATATATCATCTTGAGGAGAAATCGCTATGTCTGCAACGGTGTTAATCGTTGATGATGAAAAGGATCTGGTTGACCTTGTACGCTACCATCTTGAAAAAGATGGTCTTCACTGTCTCGAAGCTCGAGATGGGGAAACGGCGCTCCAATTAGCCAGGGAGCGGACTCCAGATCTGATTGTCCTTGATCTTATGCTGCCAGGTGTGGATGGTTTAGAGGTATGCCGCAAGCTCAGAAAAGATCCAAAGACCGCGTCGGCGGCCATCATTATGTTAACGGCCAAGGCCGAAGAAGTGGATCGCATTGTGGGCTTGGAAATGGGCGCCGATGATTATATGGTGAAACCCTTTAGTCCACGCGAACTTGTGGCTCGTGTGAAAGCTGTAATGCGGCGTGGCCTGCCGCAGGACTTGCCCTCCGTCCAACAGGTTGGAACCTTAATCGTAGATGAGGGGAAACATCGGGTTTCGATTGCAGGAAAAGGGATCGCCCTGACCGTCAAAGAGTTTGACCTCTTATGCGGCCTCATGAAGGCCAATGGACGTGTCCTCAATCGGGAGCAAATTATGGAAACGGTGTGGGGCTATGCCAATGCCGTTGATATTGAGTCCCGCACGGTGGATGTCCATATACGACGGCTTCGAGAAAAGTTAGGAGAGGAACAGAAGCGGGTGGTGACCGTGAAAGGTGTGGGATATCGTTTTGATGCTGAAATTGATTCATGACCAACCTCTGTCTGTGAGTACCGGCCTTGGGTAAGCCTCCGTACGGCCTTGTCGGGTGGATGGTTGCCGCCATGTTCGTTGTTGGGGCTGGTCTGACCTGGGGATGGTCATGGTGGGCAGTCGGGTTATTAGCGATCGCTCTCCTGAGCACGGCGTATAGGATCACTCAGAAAGATTGGAATCAGACGCGTGAAAGGAAAGAGAGGATCCGGGCCAGTATTGGGGAATTACAGCAAATAACCGAAAACCAAGAGAGTCGTCCTTCTCGTTTGTCCTCATGGGAGTCCTTGGGCTCCGAACTGCAGCAATCTGTCAACCACATACAGAAAAAGATTAGCAATCTTGAAGAGGAACGAGCGAAAATTTCAGCCATCGTGGAAAATTTGCTGGAAGGAGTCGTGGCCTTTGACTCTCACGGAAATGTGCTATTCGGCAATTCCAGCGCCTGCCGGATTCTCGGGTTAGATGAACAGGGGTTGCAAGGACAGTCGGTGTGGGAAGTGATTCGTAATAAAGAATTAGCCGAATTAGTTGAACGGTGTCGGACTCTGGCGCTTCATGAACGGCAACGTGTGGAAGTGGCTATTCATACACCGTCGCGAATGATCGTAGAAGTGTATGGTTTGCCGTTTCCATTGGGAAATCAGAAAAATGGGAGCGTGATCGTGTTGCATGATGTCACCCAATTGCGTCGTTTAGAACAGGTCCGTGCGGAATTTATTGACAACGTGTCTCATGAATTGCGGACCCCTCTGGCTGCGATTATTGGATATCTGGAGACGTTAATCGATGAGCCATCTCTCGAGACACCGAATAATCGTAAATTTGTACATGTGGCCCATCAACATGCTGAGCGGCTCAATCGGTTAGTGGATGATTTGCGAAGTCTCTCAGAAATTGAATCCGGGAAAGTCGTCTTGCGGTGGGAAACGGTCGGATTGAGGGATGTTGTTGAAGAGGTGACGGAAATGCTTCAATCCCAAGGCCAAAAGAAACGCCTTCAGTTCCTTAACGAGATTGATGGAATGGACTGTGTATGGACTGACCGGGACCGCGTCGTTCAAATCCTCGTCAATCTGGTCGATAATGCCATTAAATATTCATTGGAGGGCGGGAGTATTTCATTTCTGATACAGCGATTGGAAACATCGATCGTTCTCCAAGTGAAAGATATCGGGCAGGGAATTCCTTCAACCGACTTATCCCGGATCACCGAGCGATTTTACCGTGTGGATCGTGCTCGATCACGGAAGGAAGGTGGGACCGGGTTGGGTTTATCCATAGTCAAGCATCTGATCCAGCTGCTGAATGGCCAACTTCGTATTCAGAGTGAGGTCGGTAAAGGTACCACTATCGAGGTGGTGTTGCCAATTTCTACGAAATAATCCATCAGTCGGTGCATGGTAGAATTTCAAGACCTGAACACAAGTGAAGGAGAGGCCGAATGTTTGTCGTAGAAATGTTTGCAGATGCTTGGGAAGGAATTGAACAGTCAGGAGCTATTTTATTAAATCCTTCATGGGAAGATATTGATGCAGCCATTAGAAAGCTGAATGGCGAAACGTACACCATCGTTCGGTTACAGGGCAAAGATGAAGCCCATATGGTAATTGGCGGTGGAGCGCATGGACGGTATATTATGTATGCGACATTGAATAATGAAGATTTTTTTAATTTGGTGTCTGATGATAAGGCCATAGGCTCCGTTCTTCTTTGCATCGGTGGGCGAGAAGAAAATCTTCCTATGGAGACAGTTGTCGACTTTGTCCTTGTGTTTAAAGCAGTAGGCACTTTTGTGGAGCTTGGAGAACTCGAATCAACTCTTCAGTGGAAAACATCGAAATGATGGAGAGCTTAAAAATGAGGGGGTAGGTATTACCGATATAAGATAGATCGGGGCACGAGTTTAGACTGGCAGGCCAGGGTTGCGGCTTGCAATTAATATTCTTCCAACTCTGTTCCTCTCGCTCACCACTCCGTTAAGGCTCTTATTTCCCCATACTGGACTCGTCATATCTGGTTTGTTCATTCTTCGCAAAATACTGAGAATTGATCGTGCATTTGGTCATGCCGGGTCACGGCCAGGGCGCCGAGATATTTTTCTTTCTGGAAAAGGACCCCAAACCATTGATGGCCCGTCCGGCCTCATGACGATAGGACGGACGCCAGCCTTATGAGAGTGGACCAACTCGCTGCGCTCAGGCCAGGCCGGCTGTTTGATAAGAACGTCCATCTCCATGGCTGGACGACAGGCGTCGTGATATTGATCCTGTTTCTTTTTTTCTTGCCAGCATTGGTTATCGCAATGGAGTGTCCATGGCCTATATACAATATCAATTGGTAGCGAGGGCCAGGGAAATCACATATTGGTATTGGTGAGTTTGATGAGAGAAAGTTTGGATGCATCTGTGAGAAAACGATGAAGGATTTGCGATAGCGCGTGGTTGTAAGCCTGGATGGAGGTGCTCACTTTATGGTCCATAGTTAGCTCTTCTTCGCGATACGTGCGTAGCAAAACCGTTTGGCGATCGTTCATCGATGTGATCCCGAGTTCAAGTTCCAAGATGACGCGAGGGTGTCGATCGAGCACCCGTTCTAACTTCGAGATCCGGCATGATAAGACGTAGTCCGCCTTCGTGCGCATTTCTGGTGTAACCACTTGTTGGGCGAGTCCGGCCTTTCTCAGATAGTGAGTGATTTCCTGTTGTAATAAGAGTGTTGGCGAGTCTACCCATCGATGGTAGGCATGGTGGTTGAGTTGGGAGATATTGTCGTCTTTGCGATAGACGAGATGTCGCTCACTCGTCAGGGCATCGGCCCAGGGCCGTGTAACTTGAAGCGTTCCACCTAAGGGGGCAGGATCTAATCGTACTTCTGGATCTGCCACATTCAATCGATAAAAATAATCCGGCGAGGGTTGTCCTCCGAAACATCCCGTTGAGGCCAAGGCGCCGACCACACACAGGCAGATCAACCAATTTCTATAGGGTGTTTCCATGTCCAGGAATTCTTTACGGTTCACTAAACTCTCGGCCTCGGACGATAAGCCCCGGGTTGCGGCGCAGGTCGCTGGAGAGTTCGTTCATATTTCTCGTGGTGGCTTCCAAGTTTGAGCTAATTTCTTGAACATGGCTAGCGACCACCTCCAAGGCATGGTGGAGATCGGCGATGGAATGATCGATCTCTCCACTATTGTTGTTGACTAGCCGTCGCATCGAGATCAACAGGGCATTCAATTGTTTTCGGGTTTGATGAAAATCGGTCGTCAGAGTGGAAATATTTCCAGAAGCCAACTCGGCCTTCCCTAAAATGGTTTTGATAGGCCCGTCGCTTTGATCCAAAATCTGATTGAGTCGCGTCGTGGCAGTCGTCAATTGCTTCGTAAACAATTTGACATTATCGAGAATGACAGGCGCATCTTGAGAGAGGGCAGAGAGGGAGTCTGTGCCTCCTGAGAGATTATCCAGTAAGGGTTTCAAGCTTGTGTCCGCCAGGTGCCCGAACTTCGCGGCAACGGATGACATGGCCGTCATCATATTAGTGGATCCCAAGCTGGGGATACGTTCACCGGGGTGTAGCATCCGATGGGAGGACCCCGCCTGAATGTCGACGACCACTGCGGAGAGCAGACTGGCTTGCGTCATAACCGCGAGGCTGTCTTCTGGGATATCCCAACCCGTGCGAATCGCGACATTGAGACGATAGGCGGAGGATTCAGGCTTTCGCGTAAAGACAATATCTTCGATTTCCCCAACCGGATAGCCCTCGAAAAGGATCTGTCCGCCCGGCGAAAGTCCGATGACATTGGTGAATTCCATGTAATAGGGAGTGGTCGCTTGAGTGCCACCAGAAAGCACCGCAAGCCAAACCAGGAGGGTACTGAGCATCGTGAGCACAAACACTCCGACGATGAAATAATTTTTTCGAGAATCCCGCATATGTCTTAATCGGGTCCTGAGGAGTGGAGGAATAGTCGGCTAGGCATGGGTCAGTGTCCCTTGGGATTCACCCGTCAGTCGAGCCATATATTCATCGGGATCAAGGACCTCTTCTTCAAAATGGCGGGTGAGCAAATCTTGGATGCGTCGGTTGTCGGAGGCCCGGACTTCATCCACAGTCCCAATGGTTAAAATATCGCCTTTATCCAAGACGGTGATACGGTCCGCAATACGAAATGCGCTCTCCAACTCATGCGTGACAACCACGATGGTCATATCGAGGGCATCTCGGAGCCGGAGAATCAATTCGTCTAAGGATGCCGACACGACCGGGTCTAGCCCGGCCGATGGTTCGTCGCAAAACAGGAGGACAGGATCCATGATCACGCCTCGTGCAAACGCCGCGCGCTTCAGCATGCCGCCAGAAAGTTCCGACGGCATCAGATCTTCAAATCCTGCCAGGTTGACGACTTCCAATTTAAGCCGCACCATGATTGCCATGGTCTTCTGATCCAATTTGGTGTGCTCTTGAAGCGGGAGCATAATGTTTTTCCCCACGGTCATCGAACTGAACAACGCGCCACTTTGAAAAGCGACCCCCAGCTTCCGATAAAACTGATTCATCTCTTGTTCGGTCATCGCTCCAATATTGTGCCCCAAAAGTTTAATATTCCCGCTGGTCGGCTGTTCCAGGCCAATCAAGTGACGTAATAAGGTGCTTTTACCTGAGCCGCTGCCACCCATGATCACCATAATTTCACCCTTATTGACGGTCAGCGAAATGCCGTTCAAGATTTTGCGGGATCCGTAATGGGTGGTGAGATCGGTCACTTGAATGATGGGCTGATATTCAGGAACAAGAGTTGACATGGTTTCCTTATCGAGTGAGCATGAACACGATCATGAGATCGGCCAATATAATGGCTAAGATGGAATGCACCACTGCCCGAGTTGTGACCTGTCCCACGCCTTCTGCCCCCCCGCTCACGGATGAGCCATTCACCACACCAACAAGCGTGATCAATACGCCAAATACCAAACTTTTCCCTAAGCCGTGTAAGACATCCTCCGTTCCGAGATAGCTCACTGTTTGTGCGATGTAGGTTGCCATGGAGATGCCAAGGTCTGTCGTAATATAGAGTCCGGCGCCAAGAAGAGCGATGATGTCTGCCCAAAGGGTAAGCAAAGGAACCATCATGGTCATGGCCACAAGGCTGGGGACCACGAGGAAGCGTACCGGATTGATGCCCATGACTCGCAAAGCATCAACTTCATTGTTAATCATCATGGTACTCAGGCGAGCGGCAAAGGCCGAACCTGATCGGCCAGCGACTAATATTCCGGTTATTAATGGAGCGAACTCACGAACCACTGAGAGGGCGACGCCGAATGTCACCTGGTGCTCTGCGCCAAAATCTTTCAAGGCGTCAATGCCTTGAATGGCCAGCATGAGTCCGATGGTGATGGAGACAAGTGAGATAATCGGTAAGGCCAGAATGCCCACTTCCATCATTTGCGAGACGATGGGACCTAGGCGAACCTGCTGTTTTTGGCGAGCTCCGCAACAGATCCAAAAAACCGATTGCCATAGTAAGGAAGCTCCGAATCCCAGCGCGTGAACCCATTTGACTGTTACACGCCCTAGGTCTTCGAGTGTTTGAAGGAGAGTGGGAAGCGGGCGGTCAGAGCTCAGCATGGACCGCACTTTCAATGTCCGCATGGATGGCGAACACTTTGTCGAGTCTGGCTAGGGACAACACGCGGATGACTGCTGGGTTCAAGCAAATAAAGGCGAGCTGCCCTCCCTTTTTTTTTGCGTGTTGAAAGGCTTCCACAAGTGTCGCGATACCGGAGCTATCAATATACGTCACGGATGCCATATCAATAAGAACTTTTGGACGTTGGTCAACTGTTTCGAGCAAGAGGTGGCGAGCGTGGGGAGAGGTTTCTAGGTCGATCTCTCCGGTGAGTGTGACCACGTGATAGCCCTGTGCTTCACTGACGTAATGTTCCATGTGTGTGACTCAATAATTGTGCAACTTAAGGCAGGCCTTTGACCATGCAAAGACGATTACCTTGCCCCGTTAAAGATGGTCCGATAGAGACCGTATCCATCACTTGTCGTATAAAATGACAGCCCAGCCCGCCAGGACGGATATCCTCCAGCGGACGAGGGTTCATGCAATCGGGACTGACCGTTGGGGCCTGATCTTCGAGGATGACGACCAGGGCATTATGGTTGAGCTCGATATGCAAGGTGATCGGGTCATCGCATTCCCCATGGTAGGCATGGCGAATAATATTTTGGCACGCTTCGTCAATCGCCAGCACGATGTCTTCTACTCTATCGGAGTGCCAAGCATGATTATTGAGGGCTGTTCTGGTCATGGCTCGCGTGGGGCCGAGTTCTCTCGCCCGCGCAGGAAATTGATGGTTAAGAATCACTTGTGCTTTGGGATTGTGAGTCTGCTGGTTCATGTTATGCAGTCCATTCGAAGGCGAGAATGGATAAATCATCCTGCGCGTGTTGGGTCACGGTCCAATCCAGCGCGCCCTTCACGATCGAATCGACGCTGACTTGTAACGGCGAGTGCTGCGTGACCTCCAATATTTCTTGTAATCGAGCCTCACCGAAGAATTCCTTTGCGGGATCCTTGGCCTCGAGTACGCCGTCCGAATACAAGAATAGGCGTCCACCTGGTTGAAGTTGAATCGTTCCCTCCTCATAGTGACTATCTTCGAAGAGACCGATCGGAACATTTCCGATCTCACATGGGATCACCTGTCGATTGGGCGTCATGTAGAGGGGAGGCGGATGGCCGGCACAGGTGTACCGGAACACCCCGTTTCGAATATTCAGAATTCCGTAGATTAAAGTAAAATATTGTCTCCCATCTTCGCTCATGGGAAACATGCGATTTAACCGAGTGGCGATTTCTGCGGGAGAAACAAGAGTGTCTGCTTCAGGTGCTCTATTGGCCTTAATAAAGAGGCAAGAAGGGTCGCGCCGGGGGATTAACACACGGCTGAGGGTGACCGAAAGAAGGGATGCCGAGACTCCATGTCCGCTCACATCCAGTACATAGAGTCCTACATGGTCGGCATCGAGCTGAAACACATTTAACGAATCCCCACCTAATTCTGAGCAAGGGAGATAGGTCCAGGCAAAGGCCACACCTGGGACTGTAGGCAAGGTGTCGGGCAGCAGCGCTTGTTGAACTCTTGCCGCAGCGGCGAGATCATTTTTCATGCGATCATTCGCTTGCTGGACCAGGTGCATCGACTCTTGCAGCGCTTCTTCAGTGCGTTTGCGTTCAGACACTTCCCCCTGAAGATTGGCAATGATTTCCTCCAACAGAACCTGGAGATTTCGAATTTTCAAATGAGTGGTAATACGCGCAATGACTTCCTCTATTTGAAATGGCCTGGTGACGTAATCAACGGCCCCGACAGAAAATCCCTTGACATTACTGACCGTGTCCGATGGAGCCGTGACAAAAATAACGGGAATATGTTTGGTCGCATCCTGTTCCTTCAGCCGAAGACAGGTGTCAAACCCGCTCAGGCCAGGCTGTATAACATCCAAAAAGATTAAATCCGGATTGTATTCTTGGCTGAAGGCCAGAGCCGTTTCGCCATCCGGGACGAGCGCCAGCTTGAAGCCATATGCCGAGAAAGTTTGGATAAGTCTGTCCACATCCGACGAGCCAGCCGCCGCCATAAGGATGAGGCCTAAATGCATGGGATGACTAGACATGTGTAGTCGCGACCCAATTGAGGTAGGGGATCCATAGAGGAGTGGTAAAGGACAAAGAGATTCTCAGGTCTACAGGCCTCAGTCATATACGGGTTAGGAAAAGTCCAGACGGCATTTTCCCCCCTCTCTTCGTATCGACAGAAAATCTCCGAGACCTAAGTTCTCGGGCTACCTATCTTTTCCCCTATTTGTACAACCTGCCTCGGGTCTGGTTGTCCTGGAAAAGATAAATCCTACGTTACGACTTCGGCTTACATTGAAAACGTTACAGAGCTGTAACCTGCTCCCAACCCGTTAGCAACATAGTATGCGTAGGATCGGTATGACAGAGTTGATCTGGCGTGTGAATTGATCCTGGACCAATCACAAGTAACCATAGGAGGTGAGAGATGATTTCAATGAAAGAGAAAGTGGGGGCCAAACCAATGGTTGTTGGGCAAGATGACCAGCATGTTTTGAATTTTATTGCGTCAGAAAAAGTAGTCAGGCTTGACATGATTGTCAATCAGTTTCCATGGATTCGATGGGGGGATCTGTTTTCAGCTTTAGGTAGGTTTAGGCGTGAAGGTCTCATGACAGTACACCAAGTTGATTCTGTCTTGGAGATACGGATAAATGAACGCATGTGGGATGTGGTCCGAACAACAAGCAATTAAGACACCATCTTGATATGTAACACGTTCGTAACATAGTTGTTACATTGGAGAAATCTGGAAAATGTACAATTTTGATTCACTTAAGGAGACAGGATTCATGAAGAGCGCGTTGAGAAAATGGCCGAGAGGAATCGGGGCTATCATGGTCGGGCTATTTTTAGGATGGTATGGGGCCGGTGGAATTGATGCTCCCACGGCCAGGGCCCAAGATTCGATGGATGACCCCCAGTGGACAAGTTACACCAGAGTCAGTGGCGTCTCAGGCAATATCAATAGTATTGGGTCGGATACGTTAAATAATCTGATGACGCTGTGGGCGGAAGGCTTTCGGAAGCAATATCCGAATGTGAAGATTCAGATTGAAGGCAAAGGATCCAGTACTGCGCCTCCTGCGCTGATTGAAGGGACGGCACAGTTGGGTCCCATGTCCCGAAAAATGAAGGGCAAGGAAATGGATGCCTTCGAGGCTAAATTTGGGTATAAGCCAACAGCTTTTCCTGTGGCGATCGATGCTTTAGCCGTCTATGCCAATAAGGATAATCCCATACGCGGGATGAGCGTGGCACAGGTGGATGCGGCTTTTTCAAAAACGCGTCGTCAAGGGTACAAGCATGACATCACCACATGGGGAAATTTGGGGGTGAGTGGCCCATATACTGAGATGCCAATTAGTTTATATGGGCGAAATTCAGCGTCTGGGACGTATGGATTTTTTAAAGAGAGCGTCTTGCAGAATGGAGACTATCGAGATCAAGTCAAGGAACAGCCGGGGTCGGCGTCTGTGGTTCAAGGGGTGACCGAAGATCGTGCGGGGCTGGGATACAGTGGTATTGGCTATCGTACTTCTGGAGTCCGGGCTATCCCTTTGGCCATGAAGGAAGGAGAAGCCTTTGTGGAGCCGACCTTTGCGAATGCCTCAAAAGGAACGTATCCATTGGCGCGGTTTTTGTTAGTCTATGTGAATAAAACGCCGAATACCGCGCTATCCCCAATCGTCAAAGAATTCTTAAATTTTGTCTACAGTCGAGAAGGTCAAAACGTGGCAATCAAAGATGGGTATTTCCCGTTAAGTGCCGATCTAATAGCGAAACAACGTGGGAATTTTGAATAGATTTCCTAGCAACCTTTCGAGCCGCTTTCTCGTCGATTGACGAGGAAGTGGCTTTTTTTGTGATTCACCTCGTTCTAACCGTTTCAATCGCTTGAACACTCGCTCTCCTATTCCTACCGGTGCAGAAGAAATTTCATCACCGTCTGGCCAATGGGCAAGACGAAAAACTCGCACGGCGCATCGCCGTCTGCGACATACCGCGGATCGCTCCGCTGGTCTTGTTGTCTGGGTTGGTGGCATTGCCACCATTGTCAGTATTTTGGGGATTTTTCTGTATTTGCTGTGGGAGGTCCTCCCGCTGTTTCAGGCACCGAGTGGAAATCTTTCGGCAGATGTGCCTGTTCAGGAAAAAGCGGAATTCACCGCGGAAGCTACGGTCATTGGATTAGGCGAATACCAAGAAGTGGCCTTCGTCCTTTCGGGGAATCGATTGCAGTTTTTCAAGATACCTGAGGGGGAACTCCTTACTCAGACGGGAGAGACCTTCAATTTTCAGGGAACGGTCCAGTCGGCTGTGTTAATCGGTCAAAAAGGGCATAGAGTGAGCGTGGCCACTCAAGAAGGCATGGTGGTTCCGGTCACGATTCGATTTCGATCGGAGTTTAAGGGGTCGATCCGTACGATTGTCCCAACCTACAGCGTTGGTCATCCTATACGGGTGACTCCTGACGGGGAAAAATTAGCGCACCATGCCCATGCACAGCAAGAGGAGAAGCAGCTTATTGCTGCGATCACATCGTCGGGAGGATTGTGGTTGACCACGGTCGAGGAACCAGGGGATTTTTCTTTCTCGGATGAAACCATCGTTACGCAGCAACAATTGAAAATGCCCGAGCATGCAATAATCACAAAGCTGGTCTTGGATGCCTTTGGGAAACGATTGGTGGCCGGGACAGAACAGGGCGAACTTTTGGAATGGTCGCTACGGGATGGCGAGGAAACGAACGTTCGACGGATGGCTGTTGGTGAACCTGGAGATGCGGTGACCGCCTTGACCTATTTGAATGGTGAGCGAACACTCGTCGTTGGAACGCAAGCTGGGCAAGTGATGACCTGGGTCCCCATGGATGAAAGGAAGGCACGAACAATCGTTCCCTTCCGAAAAATTTTCACATTCCAGGCCCATGTTGGAACGGTCCAAGCCATATCTCCCTCTCAGAGGGATAAGGGGTTTCTGACGGCCGATAGCCAGGGGAATGTCATTCTGCATCATGCGACGACAGGTCGGACGATTATGGAATTTGACGGGGTTTCAACGGAGACCAGAGCGCTTCGTTTTTCACCCAAGGCCAATGGAGGGGCGTGGTTGGGGACGGATGGACGCCTGCGTACGTTTTTTATCGACAATCCGCATCCGGAAATTACGTTTCATTCGTTATTTTTTCCGGTCACCTATGAAGGCTATGAAGATCCTGAACATATTTGGCAATCTTCCAGTGGATCTGATGATTTTGAGCCAAAGTTTGGCATGATGCCGTTGATATTTGGGACGCTGAAGGGAACCATCTATGCCATGATTCTGGCCATTCCGTTAGCTGTCATGGGTGCGGTCTATACCGCGATGTTTATGCATCCCCATCTTCGGTCTATCGTGAAGCCCGGCATTGAGATTATGGCTGCGCTCCCGTCTGTGGTTTTAGGATTTTTGGCGGGCCTGTGGTTTGCCCCCTTATTAGAGAAAATTTTCCCGGCTGTCGTGGCGGGAATTCTGCTGCTGCCGGTGATGATTGGAGTGGTCTGTCTCCTCTGGCAGATTTTACCGAGATCGCTTGCCAAGCTCGATAGATATGGAATTGATTTATTGTTAATCATGGTGGCAGTGGTCGTCACGGTGGGCCTGTGCCTTGCTTCGAACGCATGGATTGAAACGATAGTGTTTGGAGGAAATTATAAGCAATGGCTCACTGACCATCTCGGCCTGGTCTATGATCAACGAAATGCGATTGTGATTAGTTTTGCCATGGGGTTCGCGGTTATCCCGATCATTTTCAGTATTTCGGAAGATGCCCTTTCCAATGTGCCCCGTCATCTGGTTGCAGGGTCTCTCGCGCTGGGGGCAACCAAATGGCAGACCCTCACGCGTCTTGTGTTGATTTCAGCGAGTCCCGGTATTTTTTCGGCGTTAATGATTGGCTTTGGGCGCGCGGTTGGCGAAACCATGATTGTTTTGATGGCAACAGGCAATACCCCAATTGTCGATTGGAGTGTCTTTAATGGATTTCGCACCTTATCCGCGAATATAGCCGTGGAAATGCCGGAAGCGCCCCATGGCGGAACGCTGTATCGCGTCTTGTTTCTATCAGGTCTCATTCTTTTTGCGTTTACCTTTAGCATCAACACCGTGGCAGAGTTGATTCGCCAGCGTCTTCGAGCGAAGTACTCCCAGTTTTAATGTTGAGTAGGGATGACGAAAGAGTAAGAAGCAGACCTCGTACGAAAGAAAAAGGAAAAGTGAAACAACACTCCATCAAGAAATTTCTGGATTCAGGTTCGTTATTCATTTGGCTGTGTGGGGGCGCACTGAGTGTGTCCTTACTCATGATCGGCGGACTGTTAGTGTTAATTATGATGAACGGAATGGGCTATTTCTGGCCAAAGGACCTGATTCAATTCACGCTGAAGGATGGCGAGGTTGTGCTTGGGGAATGGGTGGCCACAGAAATTATTCCCGAATCAGAATCTCTCGACAAGCCCAAAGGGCATGAACGGGTTCAACTGAAGGTGGGCAACCGCGATCTGTATGGGTTGGATTTTCGATGGGTGGACCGAGCGGATATTCTGAGCGAACAGTATCCGTTGGATGTGCTGGCGTTTGAGCGACGAGAATGGGGAAACTTTTACGGGTGGATCAAGCAGATTCAAAAGGGCGAATCCCTTCTGGCTTCTGGTCATGAGCAGGCGCTGGCGGTCTTGTATCCCTTGTTGGAACAAACCCATGCTATTCAAGAAAAAATACATGACATTGAACGGAATGAAATTGGCGAGCTGAATCATCGTCTTGAGCAGGCTCGATTGGATCTTCGTTCGTTGGAGCTAGCCGGACAAGGGGGGACAGAGCAACGCAAGGAGATTGAGTCGCGTGTACATGAATTGGAGGCCTTGTATGAGGTTCAAAACACGGCTTTCATCCTTTTATATGAGGAACTCGAACAGTATCGGTTAACGGTTATGGATGCGGCAGGAGCAGAGAAAACGATTCAATTAGGAACCTTGGTCAAGGTTTGGTCGCCCAATAAGATGGGTGTGGGCGAGAAACTCCTCATGTATGCGCAAAACTTCTGGGAAGTGTTGAGCGAAGAACCTCGAGAAGCCAATACGGAGGGAGGAATCTTCCCTGCTATTTTTGGAACGGTGTTGATGGTCCTGATCATGAGTATTGCGGTCGTGCCATTTGGAGTCTTGGCGGCCATATATTTGAAAGAATATGACAAACAAGGTTTGATTACAAGGATGATTC
>JBBDSY010000063.1:0-33304 GCA_040904705.1 Nitrospirales bacterium
GAACAACTCCTTTCGCGGGACTTCAACCCGCTAGACACACCGCCGATGACGGCATACGGTCAGCCATGCCAAAAATCGAGATAAATCCCCATCGTGTCGAGGGAAAAGGACCAAATGCCAATGATTCGGCATTGCCGAATAGGCTAAAATGCGAACCGGAATTTGAACCTGCGCTTCCATGAGCACTTGTTCCCAGGCTTGATAATCATGATGTCCATCAAACATGTCCTGTCGGCCATTGGCGCGATTGAGGACATGGTAGATAATGCCACCGGCAGCTGCACGTAACGGGCGTCCCATGCTAAAATCCTGGTGTTATTCGTAGTGAGGGTCAAAAGAAAGGTACCTGCCACCATTTTACAGAAGATTTATTCACGATCGGATTTAGTCGTACGTGTCGCCGCAGATCAGAAGGCTGGTGAGCACATTGTATTTACCAACGGCTGCTTTGATTTGATTCATATCGGGCATACGCGGTATTTAGCAGAGGCCAAGAGCCTTGGCGATCGTCTGGTCGTCGGCATCAATAGTGATAACTCGGTTCGGCAATTGGCCAAAGGGGAAGGCCGTCCGATTGTGCCTGCCGAGCAGCGGGCGGAAATTCTGGCAGCTTTAGCTTGCGTGGACTATGTGACCATTTTTGACGAGCCTGATCCATTGGCCCTCATTCAAGCTCTCCAGCCCAACATTCTGGTAAAAGGTGGCGATTGGGCCACAGACCGCATTGTGGGAAAAGAGTTTGTGGAAGCCCGAGGTGGATCGGTGCAAAACATTTCTCTTGTTCCAAATATTTCTACCACTGCGATTGTTCAAAGAATTCTCGCCAATAACCCTGTGAAGTCATTTCGCTAGAGAGCTCATCGAAAACCGTTTCGTTGTACAATACCCTCATGAAACTCCCTCCGGTCGTTCAAGCTTTCAAGAATCAATTGCGCGAGGTGGTTCCGGCAATTCCGGAAAATGTGCCGCCGCCATGTCTGTTGAGCACACAACCGGCCTGTTTAGCGCTGGCCATGACCTTCTTCGCGCAATCTGAGAACAAAGGGTCAACCTCCGAAACCCAGACTCGTCTTATCATTACACCGACACAGGAAGAAGCCGAGCAGTTACATGAGGATCTGAAATTTTTTGCGGATTTCCTTGGACTTGAGCACGCCAACCTCGCACTGTTTCCGCCTTGGGCGACTATTCCCTATAACCCGGCATTGCCCGCGCATACGGTGATCTGTCAACGCGTGCGCGCCTTGCATGTGTTGTGTCAGGGCGAGAACACCGTGCTGATTAGTTCTCTGCCCGCGGTGCTCCATAAATTGCTGCCGGCTTCCGTCTTTTCTGAGGCCTGCTTCGTTCTGAAAGTAGGGGAGACCGTTGAACGAGACTGGCTCCTTCGATCGCTCATTCGACTGGGCTATTCACGAGGTTCCTTGGCCGAAATTCCTGGAGAGTTCAGTGTGCGCGGAGGCATTGTGGATATATTCTCCACGGCCCATGATCATCCCGTGAGAATTGAGTTTCTGGGCGATACGGTCGAATCCATTCGCACGTTTGATCCCTCAACTCAAGAATCAATCACGCGGCTCAAGGAAACCTGGATTCTTCCCACACGGGAGTTTATTCCGCCTGCCAATCAACAAGAGGAAGCCGAACTTTCTCTCATCACCCCGAGCATGGAATGGGATCTGCCACGCTACTATCCTCAACTCGTCACCCTCTATGACTATGTGCAAAATCCGTTGACCGTCTGGCTTTCTCGTCCGGTTGACCTGAATGCAGCCGCCGCTGAATTCTGGAACACTCTCCTGGAAACATGGGAACAATTGGATGCAGGCCACGGACATGCCGAACCGGATCAGCTGTATGAAATGTGGGATACGATCAAACTATTCATCAACATGTGCCCCACTATGTTATGGGATCACTTAGCGCCGGATTCCACCCTGATTCCTCATACGCCAATCCAGTTGAATGCGCAATCACCAGCCAGCGTGGGCTTAGGCGTACGGGGTTTGCCATTTAAAGAAACCCTGACAAAACTTGATCAATTACGTGCGGAGACCGGAATTTTTCTCGTCGCCCGCAGTGCAGGACAGGTGGAACGGTTAATTGCCTTGTTGCACGACCATGGGTTTCCCGCCAATACCTGGCAACAGCCTTTTCCACTCGACCCGATTGACGGCCGCCCACCCTTTTATTGTTTGAAAGGGGAATTATCGGCAGGATTCATTTCGCACGATGGCCGGCTGGCTTTCGTGACCGAAGAAGAACTTTTTGGAAAAGGGATTCGACATCGACCGCAAACCAAATCCCCAACCGCCAAATTTTTCTCAACGTTAGATGATCTGAAAGAAGGCGACCTGGTCGTGCATCTTCAACATGGCATCGGTCGCTACCTGGGTCTGCGGCGCCTGGAAGTCCAAGAGTTTACGAGCGATTATTTGTTACTCCAATTCGGAGGCACCGACACGCTGTATGTGCCCTTGGACCGACTGAATCAGATTCATCGGTATCGCGGCGCCGAGCAACGGTCCCCTAGACTCGATCGACTCGGTGGAACAGCCTGGGGGAAAACCAAGGCCAAGGTCAAAAAAGGCATCGAGGACATGACCGAGGAGTTGGTCGAACTCTATGCCAACCGGGAAGTGGCGCGCCGAACCGCCTACCAGGAAGATACCATGTTGGTGCACGAATTCGAAGCGGGGTTTGAATACGAAGAAACTCCTGATCAACAACGGACGATCGAGGAAATCGGTCGAGATATGGAATCGCCGAAACCCATGGATCGGCTGGTCTGTGGCGACGTAGGCTATGGGAAAACCGAGGTGGCGATGCGAGCGGCTTTCAAGGCGATTCAGGCCAATCGCCAGGTGGCTGTCTTGGTCCCGACCACCCTTTTAGCTCAACAACATTATGAAAATTTTTCCCTTCGATTTTCTCCATTTCCGGTCAAGATTGCCGTGTTATCCCGATTTCAGACGGCGAAGGAAATCAAAGCTACGCTGAAAGACCTGGAGGCCGGGCTGGTCGACATTGTGGTGGGCACGCATCGCGTCGTACAAAAAGATGTGACCTTTAAACGATTGGGACTCGTCATCATCGACGAAGAACAATGGTTCGGAGTGCGCCACAAGGAACGACTGAAACAGCTCCGGACTCAAGTGGACGTGCTCACCCTTTCGGCCACACCCATTCCCCGGACCTTGCAAATGGCCTTTTCGGGTGTGCGGGATTTATCGGTCATTGAAACGGCCCCGCCCGGTCGCTTGGCCGTGGAAACTCAAGTCCTCCGATTCGACCCGACAGTCGTGCGGGAAGCGATTCGGCGAGAACTGGCGCGTGGAGGACAAGTCTATTATGTCCACAATCGCGTCGAAACGATGGAGCAAACCGGCGCTTGGCTGCAAGAACTCTTGCCAGAGGCGCGGGTGCTTATGGCCCATGGGCAAATGCATGAGAAACTCTTGGAGCGCGTGATGCTCCAATTTTTCCATCAGGAAGCCGATGTGTTGTTGGCGTCGGCCATCATCCAATCGGGACTGGATATTCCCAATGCCAATACCATTTTGGTGGATCGAGCGGATTTATTTGGGCTGTCACAGCTGTATCAATTGCGAGGACGGGTGGGGCGAAGCGGGCAACAGGCGTTTGCCTATCTCTTTATTCCTAACGAAGAAACGCTCAGTACGGATGCGCAAAAGCGCATGATCGCCATTCAAGAATTTGCCGAACTCGGATCAGGCTTCCGCATTGCGGCTGCCGACCTGGAAATTCGTGGAGCGGGGAATTTGCTCGGCAAACAACAATCCGGCAATATTGCGGCGGTGGGGTTGGATTTGTATTTACAAATGGTGGAACAAGCCGTCCAACAACTCAAAGGGCACGAGGTCCAAGAAGAGTGGGAACCGACACTGCAACTCGATGTCTCCGCCTTTATCCCCGATGATTATGTGGAAGATGCCTCGCAGCGTTTAGGGCTGTATAAACGACTCACCGCCAGCGAACGGCTGGGAGACTTAGCCCTCCTCTATGGGGAGACATTAGACCGGTTTGGTACCTTACCCAACGCCATGGAACGGCTTTTTGAAGTCATGCAGATACGGGTCTTGGCGAAAGCCCTTAAATTGGAATATGTCGAACTGCGCCATGGCTTGGTCAACATCCGATTTCACGACCAGGCCAAGTTACCTGATCAGGGGCTCCAGCAATTGATGGATGTCTGGAAGGGAGGATTGGAGTTTCTCTCACCTCGGGCTTTCCGTGTGACCATGGCACAACAGGAATGGAGCGAGATGTACCCGCAGGTCAATACCTTGCTACAGGGCCTGGTGCAATCACTGGCCAAACAAGGGAAATCATGAGGCGTTCAACGGTTCTTTCAAACTCTGCCTCGGCCTGGCGTACCGTATTCTGTGTGGCCCTTGTTGGGTTCATCGTGTTGACCATGAGTCCCATCTGGAGTTTGGGATTTACGGACCGAATTGTGGCAGTGGTCAACAAGGAAGTCATCACCTTGACCGATCTTCAACATGAAATTCGTGACGAATATAGTCGCCTCAAAGCTAAATACCATGGAGAAGAATTTGAACGCCGATATAGGCAAAAGCAGCGAGAAGTTCTCAATGCCTTAATTGATGAACGGCTACAGCTTCAGGAAGCCAAAGCGAAAGAGATTACGGTCACACAAGAAGAAATCGATGCGGCTCTTCGACGAACACCTCTCCTTCCCACGCAAACGGAAGAAGAATTCGGCAAACAACTGCTCCTGAAGAAACTTTTTGACTTTGAGGTGCGACGAAATATTGTCGTCGAAGAGGAAGAACTACGCCGATATTACGAAGCGAACCCGCATAATTTTAGGCTACAACCGCAATTTCGTCTCAAACAAATTTTCCTGAATACCTACAGTGAAGAATCCCGCAAACGGGCGCTCTCCAAAGCTCAAGCGATCTCTGCCGACTGGAAACCGGAAACCTTACTCGAAGATCTTGCCGCCCAGCATACCCAATTCGTCAGCGAATTGGGCTGGGTGGAGGAGAAAGATCTGGTCGCCCCTCTCGCTCAGGCCGTGAAAGAACTCATACCAGGCACCCTATCCAGGCCTATTGAAACGCAGGCCGGAATACACCTTCTCTTCATTGAAGAGGTCAAAGAATCACAGCCCTACCCGTTTGAACAAGTAGAGCGGGACATTCACGCACAACTGGTGAAACAACGAGGAGAAGACGCATATCGGAGATGGCTAAAAGGCCTCAAACAAAAAGCCTTCATCGACGTGAGGCTTTAACTTTTCAATAAATCCTGAAGCTGTCTTAAAACCTGCTGTTTGCCTTCGCCCGTGTAGGCGGAGAGAAAGGTGAGCTCATCATTCACTCTTAAACCTTCCTGAAGATCTCGAATCGTTCCCTGGCGCTTGCCACGGGGAACTTTATCCGCCTTGGTCGCGACCAGCATCATGGGAATATGTAATTGACTGATCCAAGCCAGCATGTCCCTATCAGAGTCTTGCACTCTTCGTGAATCCACCAGCATGATCACCCCTCGTAGATTTTCTCTAGATTTAAAAAACGTTTCAATTAATGGGGCCCACTGTTGTTGAACACGATCTGGGACCTTGGCAAATCCATAGCCGGGAAGATCCACTAACATAAACCGAGGGCCATTCGTTTCAATCTGAAAAAAATTGATGGTCTGGGTTTTCCCCGGCGTCTTGCCGACCTTGGCCAATCCTTTGTGATTCACCAGACAATTGATGGCTGAAGATTTTCCGACATTGGAACGACCAACGATGGCCACTTCCGGAAGCGTCGGTTTTAAAAACTGCTCAACCGCCCCGCAACTTGCCTTGAATTCCGCAGAATATATTTTAAACGGTCCCACGAATCGTTCCTCGTTTTCTTTTCAGACGGAGAGAAATTGCTATGCACCCTGCATGACTTAGCAAGACGCCGTTAACCAATCATATCTGAGGAGGCCATCGTTTCCCTATACCATTCGTTAAACAAGCGGCTGTTCGCTGAAAGCGTGGCTTCTTCCTCTCGAATCCAGCGACCGACCAACCCCAAAGAACACAAGGTATCTGCGACAAGCTTGATCGTCGCCAACCCAAAAGCCCGCGCGACCTCCCTCGGATTCACCGGTTTGTCCGCTTCTATTACGTAGGTCAGTACCTGATGTTCTAACGGCCCTCGCAGTTGATTGGCACAACATTGAAAAAAAGAGGAGAGGGAATTTTTGACGTCTTTCACAATCTGTTCCGGCCGAACATGCGGCCCCCCACCCAGCAACGCACTCTGCAAAACCTTGATGATAAAGGGATGAGTCCCTGCATAGCTGAGGACACACGCTTGTTGTTCTGATGAAAGGTCTGGACTGATTATCTGTTGTGCTTCCTTTTCCAAAAATACCGCTAGTGGAATAGACTTCAGTTTGTGCGTCAACCCGCCCTCTCTCACAGCCTCCCGCCACGTTCGCGCTCCGGCAAATACGACGGGCTTTCCCTGGAAAAATTTGATATCTGAAAGAGAAAGAATGCTCCCTTCAATTAGGCTGTCACAATTATCCAACAAGACAATGGAGGGAGCATTCTGAGGGCGCGACCTGTATCGTAGACAATCGGCCTCGTCGTTGACATCAACGTACAGCGCTGACGGCCCGGTGGACTTGGCCGAAAAACCGACCTGATTGAGTTGCCAGGCGAGATGGAGTAGCAACGAAGTTTTCCCTAATTTGGGTCCCGCGACAATGCTCAAGGATTCCCTTCGCTCCAGACGCCCCAACACATTACGCACCAATCCTTCACGGCCTTTAAACTCACCCGGTCGAAAAACCGGCGCCGCCGGATCTGGGGAAGGGAATGGATCATTAACAGTGGACATACATGGGAGTGTAGAAGCTCACTCCCCAGTTGGCAACGCAAAGGTCATGTGAGGGGATATCGGCTGTCGAGTCAAATTTTATCAACTGGAATGATTGCCATGGACGAGCGTTGCCGGGTTTCGGCCCGGCAGCCGAGCCACTTTTGTTCCGGCAAAAGTAGCCAAAACCAATGACGCCCTCCCTGGCCACATCGCAGAAGAGGGCGGACGCAAGCCTTCGGATGGCCGCCCAACTCGCGGAGCCCGCCCTGAGTTTTGTCGAAGGGCTCGGACAAGGGCTGCCGATTGATGAGAGCGTCCGCCCCAGGGGCCAGGCAGCAGGCGTCAGTGAAAAGGAAGTGGAGGGACGTAGCTATCGGGATATTCTCCCCCGCCATTCACCGGTTGAGCATAGTTGCTGCCGACATTGATCGTTAAGCCAGCAATTGAGGTGTACATGGCGCCAATAATGCTTTGGAAATTATTTTAGAATGCTCATAGAATGATTGTCGGGGATATAGGAAAACCCAAAAAAGCAGGGATTTAGTTTATATCTGATAAAAGCTATTATCAGGTATTAAAGAGAGGTCAAGGCATGCCTGAATTTTTTAAAGCAATAAGGTAACAAGGGTTACCTGGAATTTATGGAAATTACCACGATACGAAAGAAAAAAGTCACTGAGATTGCAAGATGGATTAAAGAGTACGCGCATGCCTTGCGAGTTCTTGGTGGCATTTTCTTTTTTCTTGCCTTAATGACAGGTGTAATTTGGATTGTCGGTAAAGATGTAGAGCCGATTGCATACGTTTTTGGGCTAATAAGTTCGCTTCTCTTTGCAAGCCCATCAATGGCTGAATATGTCTCACCCAGCAGAAAACCAATAAGACACATGGCCTACGATGAGATTTTGGAATTCTTAAAGGAAACAAATGCTAAAACTGATTGGAAGTTAGTCAAAACAAATTGGGCAGAAGACGCATTTTTAAAGGAAGATCCGCGTCTACGTATCAGGACCAGGTGGGATAATGAAGGTACCCACCTTAGAGAGTTTCACGAGCCTTGGGCGACACGGTATCCAGACACTAATGCAAGTAGCAATTGGTATGATCTTTCCTATGACGGCCAATTGATAGAAAGATTTATTATGGTATCTGTTGACGGTGCCCGCGCAACCTTACCTCTCCCTGATTTTAATACCCGTGAAGTTAATACCCTTAGATACAAGGTGGCTCAAGTATTCGATGAACTCAATTCTTTAGAAGACTATATGAGGAGGTCAAAATTAACCGTCCAAAGCAATACGCCGTAATTCCTTCCAAGAAAGCCGGGTTATTTTGTCAAACCTTAAACGTAACTGAATATCCCATTCGCTTACATTGACTATTCAGAATCACGGCAGTTGAGTAGTCATTTTCTAGAGGAGACCGTCTTTGAGCAGGGATCACATTTCATTAGAGAAAGTTCGGGAATGTCTTGATCGATCTGGGTACCTCCTGGAGTCGAGACTCGTTCGCTCTCTGACTGGTCACGGATACTTCGTCGAACCAAATCAGATCGTCAGGGATCGACGAACAGGCAAGGGAAGGGAAATTGATCTCGTCGCAGAGTATTTTCGCTATACTCCTGAGCGCCCAAAGACTTGCGTAAAGACTTACTTCGTTGTCGAGGCCATCAACAACAAATATCCATTCGTACTCCTTACCGAAAGGCCAAATTCGCCCGGAGCAGATTTTGAGAACTATATCAAGGTTATTTGTACTCCGGAGCCCAACCTCTTCATTTCTCACCTCGACATTTATAAAGAGAAAGGTGCGGATTGGAAGAACCTCTTCTCACAGTATTGCGTTCTTACCCAGAAAAGTGGTGGC
Source organism: Nitrospirales bacterium (assembly GCA_040904705.1). Taxonomy (GTDB): domain Bacteria; phylum Nitrospirota; class Nitrospiria; order Nitrospirales; family UBA8639; genus Nitrospira_E. Next base: position 8,721 of record JBBDSY010000063.1, read on the forward strand.
AATAAAGAGCTGATGGCAACGCACCCCGATGACGTGTATAGCTCTTTGTTGAAACTTTCTGAGTACGTCGAAGACCAAATTCATTCCTGGACTACCCGCGATGGATTGGAGCGCACTGAATTTTGGCGTATGTTCTTTTGGCAACCGATGCTTGTTCTTAGCGGTCAGCTTGTTTGCGCCCATTTTCTTGAAGACGGCACAACGCAACTGCAAGAAACCACCATCGGCCGATTGGAATTCAACTGGCACGACGAAGACCGACACCAAACCACAGTGATCGAAGTTCTAACGGAGGAATACTTCCTGAAGCGATTGGCAATAATTATAGATAAGGATGACGAAATTGAAGGGAAGGTTCATGCTCTACGTGAACACCTGAAGGACGGCGACTCTACCTAGCAAAAGCAGGATGACGACCGCTTACACCAGCGCTTGAATTTTGGCAAAAGAGAAATATATAGCCGACTATAATTTCTTTTGATACTTCTGTATAAATTTAAATTCTAGCGAAACAGAATGAGGTTATCCTAAAGTCCGTTGAATTTGGAATGAGTGGCTCCTCCGTGGAATACTCCACGGGGCACGAACACCAAAGGAGGCACTCATGAGACCAGACACGAAGCAACGGAAGCAGGCCATGACGGGCTTGAAAGCGATTTCAGGGGAACAGCAGATGTTAGGAGTCCTGACCCGCGTGATTCACACCGGCAAACAGGCACTGGATGCGGTGATGCTGGAGATGGGCCGGATGGTCGCCGAGAGCGTGATGCTGATCGAACGGGAAGAACTGGCGGGGCCGGACTATCATCCGACGGACCCGGCGCTCCAGAAGTGGGCGCACGAAGCAAGCTCCATCTACCTCGGCGATCAAAAGATCCCGGTGATGCGCCCCCGGCTCCGGGATATCGTCCGGGGGGAACTCCCACTCCAGTCCTATCAGCGCTTGAAGACCGCCGGGCCGTTCTCCGAGGAGTTGTTGGAGAAACTCCTGCGGGGTGTTTCGGCGCAGAAATATGAGGAAACCGTTCTTGACGCGGCGCAGGCGTTCGGCGTCTCGCCCTCAGCCATTTCCCAGAAAATGGTGACGCTGACGGCCCAGAAGCTGAAGGCCTTTCAGGAACGGCCGCTGGGAGAGTTCAAGCCCTTTGCGATCTTTCTCGACACGATCCACCGGGGCGGCGAGGCCTTTCTCGTCGCACTCGGCGTGGATGTGGAGGGACAGAAGATGGCCCTGGGCTTTTGGCAAGGTTCCTCCGAAAATCATGAAATCGGCGGGGCGTTATTCGCTGATCTGGAACGACGGGGCCTGGTGCTCGCCAAACGGATCCTCTTTGTGACGGACGGCGGCAGCGGGTTGCTCAAGGCGTTGCGGGACCGGTTCGGGAATAAGCTGGTGCATCAACGCTGTGCGCTTCACAAGAGTCGTAACGTGCAACGGCATCTGGCGAAGCGCTACCGCCAAGAAGCCCACCGCCGACTGACCATCGCGCTCGAACAGACCAGCTATGCTGACGCCAAACAGATGCTACGGGAGCTGGAACGATGGCTGCAGACCAAGAACGAGTCGGCAGCGGCCTCGCTCCGGGAGGCCTTTGAGGAGCTGTTAACACTCCATCGGCTGAAGGTGCCAGCCCTGCTCCGCAAGACATTGATGTCAACCAATCCCAGCGAGAGCATGTTCTCGCTGGTCCGCCACAGCGAGCGGCATATCAAACGCTCTCGAGGGAGTGCCATGCTGCAACGGTGGCTGGGGACGGTGTTGCTGTACTGCGAGAAACAGTTTAGGCGTGTGAAAGGCCACGCAGAGATTACTCAGGTCATGGCAACCATCGAGATGGCCCACGCGGAGCAACAAAACCCTTCAAGGACGAAAGCGGCGTAACACAACCATGGAAGTCACTCAGAAAATTTCAACGAACTTTTTGACAATCTCTAATATGATCTCGAGTGAGCCTACTCCATTTACGCTGCCTGGCCTGACTGTGACTTCAATGTCCAAAAGGGAACCTGACTCAAAATTTGATCTTACAGTCTATCTCCGCAAAGACGGAAACCACTTAGATGCGAAGGTTGTCTATAATGCGACGCTCTTTCGGACCGAGCGGATTGAGTCCCTGGTCGCGCAATACCAGCAGCTCCTTGAGCAAATCGTGACCTCGCCAGATCAATCCATTCAGCACTATTCACTCATGACGCCAGAGAGTCAGGCCATCTCACCTGATCCTCACCAGCCCTTAGACACCTTTACCTTCGACTCCGTGCCTACCCTTATCCGAGCCTGGGCCATGCACACCCCAGACCACGTGGCGGTGCAGCACGGGTCAATGGCACTACGCTATGACGACTTGCTCTTCCGAAGTGAAGCCTGTGCCAGGGCCTTACGGCAGCAGGGGCTAGGACAAGGAGATGTGATTGCCATTCGAGGGGCACGCAGTATCGGCCTGATTACGGCTATGGTGGGGGGGTGGCTAGCCGGGGGGGTCGTCATGCCTCTGGATCCCAAGCTCCCGGATTCCCGTCAAACCCTCATGCGACGAAATTCCAGGGCCACATTCTTCATTGAAATTGGAACTCAGCCCACACAAGACTTCATTACCGAAGATCGTCCCACGTCATATTTCGTAATCGAACCCTCAACGGGTGTTATCACGTCATGGCCCCCAGTACCTGATGAGGAACAAGGCGCCTTACCATCATTTCTGGAGAAAGGGCCTGCGTATGTGTTCTTCACCTCCGGAACGACCGGTGTGCCGAAGGGGATACTTGGGAGCCATCAGGCTTTAGCACATTTTTTAGCCTGGCAACAAAAACAATTTTCGATATCTGCTCAGGACCGGGTGGCACACTTCACTAGTGTGTCTTTTGACGCCATGTTGCGCGACCTCTTTTTGCCTCTCACGAGTGGGGCTACGGTGTGCCTACCCCCCGAAGAAGCTCCTGGTATTGAGCAATTCGCCTGGATGGCGGCAGAGAAGATCACCGTAGTCCATCTAGTCCCTTCCATTGCGAAATTTTGGTTGGCACTCGAATTCCCTCCTATCCCACTCCCTGCATTACGCTGGGTATTCTTTGCGGGGGAACCCCTCACAGCACAACTTCTTGAACGTTGGGAAACAGCCTGCCCCAGCCCGGCGCAGTTCGTGAATTTGTATGGGCCAACCGAAACCACCTTAGTCAAAAGTTGGTATCAGATTCCAGCTAACAGAGAGAAGGGTATTCAGCCAATTGGACGGCCACTTCCTCAGACCCAAATTTTTGTCCTTGGTGATGACAGTCGCCTTTGTGGAATCGGCGAGGTAGGGGAACTTGTGATTCGAACGCCCTTCCGCAGTCTGGGCTACCTCATGCCAAGCGACGATATCCATTCACGATTTAGACCAAATCCCTATCGCGATGATCCCTCAGATATTCTCTATTATACGGGTTATCTTGGACGGTATCGATTAGATGGGACCATAGACATTCTTGGGCGGCGCGACGATCAGGTCAAGATCCGTGGTGTGCGTGTGGAGCCTCAAGAAGTCGCCGCCGTGTTACAGACCTGTCCGGAAGTACAGGGGTGTACCGTCTTAGGCCATCCCGACCTGAAAGGGGAAATGGCACTAACTGCCTATGTAGTCACCCATCCGGACACCTCGTTAAGTGGCACTGACCTCCGGACCTTCCTCAGTGCTCGAATTCCACATGCGCTTGTCCCGTCGCAATATGTACTGCTGGAACATATACCGCTCAATCCCAATGGGAAGATCGACCGGCAAGCCTTACAAAGGCTCACTCCCACGACGATGCCACAAGTGACCTATGTCGCCCCACGAACTCCAAACGAGGAAGCATTGACTCACATTTGGGAGACGGTGTTAGGCCACAAGCAAATTGGAACCCACGATAATTTCTTTGAGCTGGGCGGGCATTCATTGTTGGCGACACAGATACTCTCACGCATACGAGAGACTATTGCCGTCACCCTCCCCTTGCGCACATTATTTGAAGCCCAGACGGTGGCTGAGTTGGCTGCATGCCTCCAAGACCTTCAGAATTCATCCGCCACGCATGCACTCCCTCCAATCCGCCCGCTGCCCCCTGGAGGGAAAATCCCAATATCTTTTGCTCAGGAACGGATGTGGTTTTTGTATCAGTTCGCCCCCAGCAGTGCCGCCTATAATCTTGCCTGGGCTTTTCAGTTCCCAGGCCTTATCAATCTCACTGCCCTCGAACGGGCCGTTAACGAAATCCGTCGGCGACATGCGGTCTTGCGCTCTGTGTTTCCTACCGAGGATGGGTATCCGTCACCTCTGATTCACCCCTTTGAGTCCGTCTCCATACCGGTGGTGGATTTCCAGGACACCCCCGAATCCACACGAGAAGCCGCTGTCCAGCGCTTTGCCACAACGGAATCCCAACGACCCTTTGATATAGCGCAAGGCCCGTTGATGCGGCCCATTTTCATAAAGGTCAAGGCGGATCAGGTGGTCGTCCTTATCATCCTGCATCATATTGTTGCCGATGGCTGGTCTTGGGGCATTCTGCGTCGTGAACTTGAAACGCTCTATGATGCCTTTGCCGCGGGAAGGCCCTCACCGCTCGACGAACTCCCGATTCAATATCACGACTTTGCCGCTTGGCAGCGGGAGTGGTTACAGGGAAACGTGCTGGAGACGCAACTCCGCTTCTGGAAAGAGCGGTTGGCTGGAGCCCCGATGACCTTAGATCTTCCCCATGATCGGCCGCGAGGAGCCCTCCAGACTTTTGTGGGTAGGCGCCATACCATCGAGTTTTCGCGCGCACTGACGGTCGGGCTCACCCAATTGATTCAACGCGAGGGGGTGACCCTCTTCATGACCCTCTTGGCCAGCCTCTCCATTCAATTGGGGCGATATACGGCCAGTGACGATCTGCTGGTTGGGGTGCCGATTGCCAATCGACATTTTCTGGCTATCGAGAACTTGATTGGCACCTTTGTCAATACGTTGGTGTGCCGTACACAGTTAGGGGGAAATCCCTCCTTCGTAGAGCTGCTGCGTCAGGTTCGACAGACCACGCTGGAAGCGTATGCCCACCAGGATCTGCCCTTTGAAGTCTTAGTGGACGCCATTCGCCCACCTCGGGATTTAAGCCGCAGTCCTGTGTTTCAAGTCATGTTGTCGGTACTAAATTTCCAACAAGCCAGAACTGCCTTCGGTGGAAAAGCTAATAAAATTACAGTTGATCGACAAGCCGCGCAATTTGATTTGACTCTGGCAGTAGGTGAACACCCGGACCACCGACATAGCATAACGTGGATCTACAATTCCGATGTATTCGAACAGTCCACGATTGAGCGAATGGCCGCACACTTCGAACACCTGCTCGAGGAGATAGTCGCCACCCCTGCTCGGCGCATTCACGACCTCACCCTTTTGCCCAAAGCTGAGCGGCAGCAGATGGTGGTGGACTGGAATGCCACGACGCGCTCTCGCCCCTGCCCGGAGCCCTGCTTGCCAGAACTTTTAGAGGCACGGGCTGGTCAACAGCCCGATTCCATCGCCGTCATGTGTGAAGGCCAAGCTGTGACCTATGGCGTCTTAAATCAACGGGCCAATCAGCTGGCTCACTATTTACAGAGCCGGGGCGTTGGTCCAGAGGTTCGCGTTGCCATCTATTGCGAGCGCTCCCTTGAACTACTCGTGACGCTCTGGGGCATAGTGAAAGCCGGGGGGGCCTATGTGCCCATTGATCCGACCTACCCTTCAGAACGCGTGGCCTTCATGCTGGAGGATGCCGCCGTAGCCGTCATCGTCGCGCAGCAGCATGGCCAGGCTTCTATCCCTCCGCAGTCCGCCAAGCTGGTGTGGATCGATACCGACTGGCCACGGATTGCCCAGGAACCCACCACACCTCCACCGCTGCATCTGACTCCAGACAACCTGGCCTATATGATCTATACCTCCGGTTCGACCGGAACCCCCAAAGGGGTGCAAGTCCCCCATCGCGCGCTGGTAAACTTTCTCGAGGACCTGGATCGAGAACCCGGCCTGCACGCCTCTGATCGGCTGTTAGCGGTCACCAGTCTCTCATTTGATATTGCAGGGCTTGAGCTGTGGCTGCCCGTCCTGGTGGGTGGCCAGGTGGTGCTTGCCAGTCGTGAGATGGTCATAGACGGGGCGCAGCTCCTAAGCGGCCTGGAGACTCATGACATAACCGTCATGCAGGCCACGCCCGCCACCTGGCAGTTACTGGTGGCCCAGGGCTGGAAGGGACTACCAGGATTACGGCTTCTGTGTGGAGGCGAACAAATGCCCCTGGCCCTCGCCCGCCAATTAGGAGAGCGAAGTCAAGGAGTCTGGAATCTTTATGGCCCAACGGAAACGACCGTCTGGTCGACGCGTTGTGCGCTGCCCCGTGACGTTGAGCGCATGTCCATCGGACGCCCCATCGCCAATACCCAAACCTATGTCGAAGATCGCTGGGGGCATCTAGCGCCGATTGGGGTGCCAGGGGAATTGTTCATTAGTGGAGAAGGGGTCACCCGGGGCTATTGGGGCCGTCCCGATATCACGGCGGAACGATTTGTGCCCCACCCCGATAGCCTTGTTCCCGGAGCACGGCGCTACCGCACCGGCGATGAGGTGCGGTACCGGGCTGACGGCCAGCTGGAGTGGCTAGCCCGGCTTGATCACCAGATTAAACTCCGCGGCTATCGTATTGAGCTGGGTGAAATTGAAACGGCCCTCCGCCGCCATCCCTCAGTCCAACAAGTGGTCAGTCTCTGTCGTGAAGACGTACCAGGGGATAAACACGTGGTGGCGTATCTTGTGCCGACAACCGGCCATTCAGCCGATGTCGTTCTCTTACGCACCCATCTCAGCACGGTGCTTCCCGACTACATGGTTCCTTCACGATTTGTGGTTCTTGATTCATTGCCACTCACCGCTAACGGGAAAATCGACCGCAAAGCGTTACCCGCCCCCAATGAGGCAGATCGCACCCAAGGGAGAATCTATGCCCCGCCAACTACTGAGCTAGAAGAACTGCTCGTAGAATTGTGGCAGGAGGTCTTAAACGTTGAGCGCATTGGCATCCATGAAAACTTTTTTGAGCTCGGCGGCCATTCCTTGTTGGCCACGCGAATGATCGCGCGGATGCGCAATACGCTAGAATTAGCCATCCCCCTCCGTACCCTATTTGAATACCCCACGGTGGCCGGCTTCGCTAAAGAAATTGATGACCTCCTACCCGATGATTTCCAAGATCCACCTCCAGATGGCACAACCTAGATGTCAAAATTATGAACACAAGCCCGTTCTTTAAGCCCTTTGAAAAAATGGCGGCTAGCTTAACGCTTGATTCCGAAAACGAGATTGGAATGCCTCATCTGGTAGGAAGACTAGGGCTTTAAGTTAGACTCCTTTCTTCATGAATTTGGCATTATTTTTCGATGAACAAAAACCGACAAGAATATTATTCTTTTGTCTGAAGAACGATTTATCCATTGGTCGGGGTTCAATTTAGTTGTTGAATTTTAAGAATTACTTTAATATGGCATCCGTGGAATAAGGATTCTATGCACTCAACACATGGGACAGCACTCAGGGATGAATTGGAGAAGAACTCCCTTCTTCCCTTCATGGGAGTCTATGATGTTTTTTCGGCATCCATTGCCTCTCGATATTTTAATGGATTATTTCTAAGTGGCTTCAGCTTTGCCGCAAGTTTTTATGGATTGCCAGATATTGGGTTTATTTGTTGGTCAGATTTGGTTGCGTTTACTCAACGGGTGCGAACTATTTTGCCCCACCATATGCTCGTGGTCGATATTGACGATGGGTTTGGTGACAGTGAGATAGCTTGTCATGTTGTTTCTTTAATGGAAATGGTTGGCGCCTCAGCCATTATCATGGAAGATCAAAAACGTCCGCGCCGTTGTGGGCATTTATCCGGGAAACAACTCTTAGAATTACCTGAATATCTTGAAAAACTTTCCCGTGTTATCGCTACTCGTAAAGAGCTTGTCATTATTGCCCGAACCGACGCAACAGACCACGAAGACCGAATGCTGAGAGCCCAAGCGTTTGCCGATTGTGGTGCTGATGTGGTGTTAGTCGAAGCTCTCCCTAATTTAGATTTGGTCCGGCAGATCAAAGAGAGGGTAAAATGTCCAATTATGGTCAATCAAATTGCGGGAGGTAAATCTCCATCTTGGAGTTTTTCAGATTTGGAAAAGGCAGGAGTTTCACTTGTGAACTACAGTACGCCATGTTTATTCGCTGCCCAAACAAGTATTCAGCAGACCTTGGAACATTTGAAAAGTCAGGATGGGCGATTACTAAACCCCACAGACAATCAGGCTTCCTTACAATCCTGCAATGCACTTCTCGGCGAAAATGTCACACGTCGGAATTTTCGGTAACATTAAACTCCACTTGTCCTTATCGGGTATCCCTCATGACTAAGAATCTTGAGCATTCGAAAGCCAAGCAAGAATGGCTTGCAAAGAAACTTAAAAATTTCAAAAACAAGCAATCTTCCTTTGAAATTGCTCCTCAGTCACGGCCCGAAAATCTTCCCCTCTCCTTTTCTCAAATTCGACTGTGGTTTCTTGAGCAATGGGAGTCAGGAAGCTCGGCATACCTTTTATCCTATGCCTGGAGGCTTCAGGGCACCCTGGACAGGAAAGTTCTGTCCAGCAGTCTGGACCACCTGGTGGCTCGGCATGAAACCCTTCGCACCAAATTCGCTACTAGGGAAGGGCATCCCGTACAAATTATTGAACCGGCTCTACCCCTGGTAGTGCCTCTCATCGATCTTAGTGAACAGAACGAATCCTCAAAAGAAGCAGAATGTGAACGGCTTATTCATGAAGAAGCCAAGAAGGGCTTTGATATTCAGACCGGCCCTTTGGTTCGAGCCAAACTCATCCGCTTAGGAAATGAGGAACATGTCTTTCTGCTGACCTTTCATCACATCATTACCGATGGATGGTCGATGGGCATTTTTTTCAAAGAATTCAGTTCCCTCTATACCGCTCAAATAAGCGGACACCCCCCACAATTACTTCCTTTGCCGATTCAGTTTGTTGACTTTGCCATATGGCAACGCCATTGGCTTCAAGGAGAAGAACTCAACCGGCAAGTGAAATATTGGCAAACACAATTGAACAATGCTCCCCACCAATTAGAGTTGCCCACCGATTCTCCACGCCCGCCTCAACAAACCTACCAGGGCCAAAGCATATCTTTCACGCTCCCTTCTGCCTTGGGCCAGGCCATCAATGCCCTGTGTCGTATCCATGGAGTAACGATATTTATGACCTTGATGACAGCGTTTCAGGTTTTATTGTTCCGGTATTCAGGCCAACGGGATATCCTTATTGGAACTCCGATAGCGGGCCGATCCCATTCAGAATTGGAAAACCTCATTGGATTTTTTGTCAATACCTTGGTTTTAAGAATGCAATTCAAGGAAAATCCGACCTTCGAACAAGTTTTATTTCAAGTCAGGGACACCTGTCTCGAAGCTTATGCGCATCAGGACCTTCCCTTTGAAAAATTGGTTGACATTCTCCAATGCGCTAGAGACCCCAGCCGCCATCCTCTCTTCCAAGTCCTGTTTCAATTACATCATCGTAATCAAAGTGAGGGACTGACTCTTCAGGACCTCACTGTCACAAATATTACTCGGACCACTCATACCGCCAAATTCGATCTATCGTTAGCGATGACTTCCGATTTAGATATTTTACAAGGAACCTTTAATTTTAATACCGACCTATTCGAATATCCCACGATTAAACGTCTGGCCAACAACTTTCAAGTGCTCTTGGAAGGCTTAGTCCGAAATCCAACCCACCCAATTAGTCAAATGCCTTTCCTAACCTCAGTTGAGCGGCATCAACTTCTTTGTAAAGGGAACGCGACAAGCACGTTTTCCTTGGAAGCCAACACCGTTCATGAATTATTTGCAGACCAAGTGGCACTCACACCTGATGCCATTGCCATAGTATTTGACGATCAGCAACTCACCTACCGTGAATTAAATGAGCGGGCTAATCGGCTTGCCCATGTTCTTCAGAGCAAAGGAGTTGGCCTGGAAGTTCGAATTGGAATCTGCTTGGAGCGTGGGCTGGACCTCATCATCAGTCTACTCGGTGTCCTTAAATCTGGTGGCGCTTACGTTCCGTTGGACCCATCCGCTCCACTAGACCGTCTCTGTTTTATGATCGAAGATGCTGAGACAGCCATCGTGATCACCTCGGAGGCCCAACGAGCGCAGTTAGAGTCTTGTCAATACCAAATTAAAAATACAGACTTCAGAAGAGGGTTTTTGATGACCTTGGATATGGCCTGGGAATATGGCACACCTGAAAACAGATCCCTACATCTTCCAATCGTCCACACTGAAAATTTGGCCTATGTCATGTATACCTCTGGCTCTACGGGTAAACCCAAAGGAGTGGAAATTACTCATCGCAGCATCGTTCGTCTTGTTAGCACACCCACTTACTTTCAATGGCCTCGTGACGCGGTTTTTCTCCAACTAGCATCACCCGCTTTTGATGCCGCGACCTTTGAGATCTGGACGTGTTTGGTCAACGGAGGAAAGTTAGTCCTTGGACCACCTCAACTACCATCCTTTGACGACTTCGGAGACCTCTTGCAGAAGTTTCAAATCACGGTCTTATGGCTTACGGCTGGATTATTCCATCAGATGGTCGATTGGAATGTACAGGCATTACGTTCCATTCAATGTCTTTTAGCCGGCGGGGATGTGTTATCGCCTCGCCATGTCCAGCGAGTTGTCAATCAATTGCCTACTTGTCAATTGATCAATGGGTATGGGCCCACCGAAAACACCACATTTACGTGTTGCTTCCCTATACCACAAGGCAATGACTTTATTGATTCCATACCCATTGGTAAGCCGATTGACCAGACCCAGGTGTATGTGCTGGATACTCAGCAACAGCTATTGCCGATTGGAGCTCCGGGGGAGCTCTGCATCGGTGGGTTCGGGTTGGCTCGCGGCTATCATCATCAACCCGATTGGACCGCAGAACTATTCATCCCTCATCCCTTTAGCCCAAGTCCCGGAGGTCGCTTATATCGCAGTGGAGACGTTTTTCGCTATAGGAATGAACATCACCTCATTTTTCTAGGACGGCAAGATCGTCAAGTCAAGGTTCGAGGTTACCGGGTTGAGTGCGGCGAAATCGAAGCAGCCCTTACCGGACATTCGGCCGTCCAGGACACTATCGTATTGCCCTGTGAAGATAGCTTAAAGAACACCCGCCTTGTAGCTTATATGGTGGCAAACAAAGACCCTGCTCCCTCCATATCAGATTTGCGGTTCTTTCTCAGCCAAACCCTCCCTTCCTACATGATCCCTACTGAGTATGTTTTTTTAGATACGTTCCCCTTAACCCCGAATGGGAAGGTGGATCGACAGAAGCTGCTGGCAGGAAACCACTCATCCTCTAACGATGAAGAGACTTTTATCGCACCACGAAATTCAATAGAAATCCATCTCACGAAGATTTGGGAAACCGTTTTAGGACGGCACCCTATTGGTGTTACCGATAATTTTTTCCACTTAGGTGGGGAATCCTTAATGGCCGTCAGATTGTGCTCTGAGATTGAACGCACCCTCCAACGAAAGATTCCAGTCACTCTGATTTTTCATGCTCAAACCATTGAACAGTTGGCTTTATTTTTAAGGCAAGAAGGAAAAGTTTCCCCATCGTCTCTTATGTTGAAAATTCAAGACGGCGGGGCTAATCCACCCATCTTTTGTGTATGTTTTGGCGCCACCTTTGGGCCCTACCTCAAACACTATACAGAACAACCCTTATACATGTTTTTCAACCAGGGTTACGATGGCAGACCCGCCCTCAAGACAACTGTAAAGGAAATTGCCACGATGTATCTGAATGACTTAAGAACCATACAACCTCGAGGGCCATATTATTTGGCAGGATATTCCTTTGGTGGAATCGTCGCATATGAAATGGCGCAGCAACTTCGCGCTCAGGAAGAGACGATTGAAGTGTTAATATTGATAGACCCGTCCATTCCAGCTTCTATTCGGAAAACAGCCTCACAACATTTACAAGTAGCCACTTCATTACCTGCCGCTAAGCTCAGAAAAAATCAAGAGGCCACCCCAGAAACACATCTTACCCCAATTTCATTTAACAAAATCCTTAGCGGGATCCAATGGCGACTTAGAAGTTTAGCCAATACCTTTAAATTTTTATTCAAGAAAATCACATGCATAATGATTTTCAAATTAGGGTACTCCCTTCCTAAGCCTTTCCGTCGTTTCTACACAACTATGGTAGTCCAAACGGCAGCTAAGCTCTACGACCCTGAAGCCTACCCTGGGAAAATAATTCTGTTCCAAACATCAAAAAGAATGAAGGAATGCTGGGAAAATATGGCTTTAGGAGGATTAGAGACTCATAATATTCCCGCTCAACATTTGGATATATTCAACGAACCTCATATAGAAACAGTTCTTCATCGGTTCATGAACTGTCTTGAGGCCACCAGGAATAAAGATACTTGAGATCAATCATGCCCAAAGCAGAATTGGAAATGGGCGATTCTTTAATATGCATGGTTTTCGTATAGCCTGGGCTTACCTCATTAATGAACCGCCCCATCCGTTTACCAGCTAGTAGAATCTTCGATTAATCCCATGCGGTGGCTTCTAGATTCAATCGTCCGTCGCAAATCACCACAGAAGAACGGTCCTGTTCTTACATCAGATCTATTCTCCACAGATTTCTTACGAAACCGACGAAAAACCGGTGAATTTATGACAAAGCCCATTGCCTCACGAGTTATTGTCAAATCTGGTGTCTAGGAATTGGCTTACGCGGCGACTGAGTCACTGGTTCTTTGTTCAAGGCCATCAATAAATTGAATGCCTGCGACGACTTTGGGGAACTCTCTGAATCCTCGTACTCGTCTCCAAGTTTTCTCCGCACATTGGCCGAGTTTGAACATCATATGCAGGATCCCGTCCCGTGTCAGACACCCCTTCGTACGGGCGGTCCGCTGCCGAATCGTGCCGAAGGTCGATTCGATGGGATTCGTCGTCCGGAGACTTGGCCAATGGGCGGCAGGAAAGGCGTAGAACATGAGGAGCTCGTCCCGATCTTTTGCACATTCTCATTGAACGGTTACAAGAGAGAGAGAGAGAACTGAATAATTAGCTCTAGGCCATTTTGTGTCCGGCATGAAATACGGTCAAAAATTCGGCTGGCGGTTCTAAGACATATTCTTGATAGCTCATTAGACCAGGATGAAGAAACCCCAATTTTCGAGCATGCAACATCATCCTTGGAATCTTCATACCCTGTATTTGACAGACCTTCTGCCCACCATAGAGTTGATCCCCCAAAATGGGGCAATCAAGAGCGGCCATATGGACTCGAAGCTGATGTTGACGTCCGGTACGCGGGGTCAATTCAACTCGAGCAATCAAACCTTCACATCGTTGCAAGACTGTATAGTCTGTGATAGCCGCTTGAGGCTTAGTCGAATTGCTGGAAACTTTCTTCAGATTGATCGCATCACGTCCGATCGGAAGATCGATCGTTCCCTGGGTACTGATTGAATTCCCATATAGGAGGGCTTCATACGTTCTGGCAATGGTGTGTTTTTCAAATTGAGAACAGAGCGCCCGATGGGCTTGATCTGTTTTTGCCACCACCATGACGCCCGAGGTTTCCTTGTCGAGACGATGCACCAACCCTGGGTGACTCATTTCAGTGTTGAGCCCATTCGTTTTTTCGGTAGACTGAAGGTATTCCAACAGGCCATTCAAAAGAGTCCCCTTCCAATTTCCGGAAGTAGGATGGACCACAACCCCTGCTCGTTTATTGACAACTAACAACACTTCGTCTTCATAAAGCACGTCAAGTGGAACAGGTTGATGGTTCACCATTAGCGGTCCCGGCTCTGGTTTATCCAAAGAAATCCGGTCACCTGGTTTAACTTTCTGACTAGGTTTCGGCACGTCCCCATTAACCCGGACACGTCCTGACAGAATTAATCGCTGCACACGAGACCTTGAAACGCCTCGCTCATGGGTTACTAAGAAGGCATCCAGTCGTTTCACCCTTTCCCCCGCCGTCACAATAAATTCAGTATTCATCCCCACTTGTTCCAGATTAGAAGATCAACCAGAATGAATGATTGGACACCAAGGCTGAAAGCCATCATTCGATCCGATGAGGCCGTCAATAAAACCCTCTAGCCACTATGGATTAATCGGATTATTCTCATTTCTTAGTCAATATATTCCGATTACCGGTTTTTCTTGAATTTCCCTAACGTCATTGGCAAGTATTTGTCACGATCACCGATAAAGCACGTATAAGGATGAAAACCAACCCCTATTTATTTGGAAGGATCTGGCACCATGGCAATAACCGCAATAGACAGTCACCAAGGATCGCAAGCCGTAACATCTATCTCCCAAGCACATAAATCCGCATCGGCCCTAAGAACAAGTCACGATAGGCCTGAGAAGACCCCAGAACAACAAAAATCCCAAGCTTCTTCCCCCGTGCAGGATCACATCACCTTATCGAAAGAAGCCCAAGCCCTTTCGACCCCTGATCCTCGAACCTCCAAAAACAACACCTTCCAAGACAATACATCGCCCTTTGATCGGTAACATTTCATTAGTGCCGTTCATACATCAACTCACAAGCTTGCGCATATCCCCTTACCCACCCTTCATGATACGCCTGATGTAAGGTTCGCCTGACCTGGTCGATGGCCTTTGCCCCTTGAAACGAGCCAGGGACCTCTGAACACACCATTTCCACCGCAATATCAACCAAACGCTCACGAAGCTGCCAAAGCTCTTCGGTTACCAATTCCTTGATAGCCTCTTCCGCGCATTCTGCCACAACTTTTTCGAGAAACGTGTCATACCCTTGCACTGCGATAACTTGCTCACGAATTCGGCTCAACTCCTCTTTTACTTTATTGGTATCTTTGATCATGGTTTTAAAGAATTGTTTGCGCGCTTCTTCTCCCAACGTCCCTTCCATTCGCTGCATAACCACGCCAGGTGAAGGGGCCGTTTCGGATTCTTCCTCTTCCCGATGGGACACCATGGGTTCCACGTGACCCAACCGCAATCGATCATAGGCCTTTCGAGCATCGGAATCTCCAAGAATTTCATAGGCTGCATTCACTTCCCGAATCTTCTGGTCAGCCTGACGGTTCCCATGGTTCCGATCAGGATGATATTGCAGAGCCAATTTGCGGTAGGCTTTTTTAATCTCATCCTGTGAAGCTTGAAGCGACACACCAAGAACCGCATAATAATTCAATGTCGGCATTTCAGTGTTCTCTTACTTGGCAATTTTGTCACTCCCACACACGAATACGTACCCAAAAGACGTACCTTTCTGCACCAACATCCTGAAATGGTGGGCACAAAATACCCTCGCTTCCCATGATTTCCTTTTCCCCATACTCACTCTCATGTATCGGATCCCTGCTCTTCCTGTTGAATGGAGGACCTTCCCCTCACTTCTCACTCTTTACTTTTCAATTTCCGCGACATGCTGTACCCCTAGAGACTTATCTTTTTTCCCACCACCACATGGCGTCTGCCACTTTTAGCACACCACCCCAACAAGTCTCTATTGCCGACCTGTTAGGAGATAACCAAGCGTTCCATCAGCATCTTGTTTCCATTCGGGGCCTGATCACCCAACCGGAACTACACCTAGATGAGTCCGAACTCTTTTTGGACTTTGTTTTTCGCCTATCCCAAGGCACCCATTCCATCATCGTGTATGGGCGACATGATCGCACACAAGGAGCGCCAGCTATACGCATGAATCAAACGGTAGAAGTCATTGGAACATTTCGGAAGGAACAAAACAGAAACGGCTCCTTAATCGTTAATACGCTGGAGGCAATTTCAGTGACGCCCTATCCATCATCTATTCCAGGAAGCACCTAATCAATAAGGAGCTTTATGGAGACTTTTAACTCTTAAGATATTTTCTCAACAGGCCAACGGCTGGTCCCAAGTCTGGCTTGATTGGGGACTCAAATGCATGAGGCAAGGAGAGGACCCGTTTGAGAGACTTTGCCCAGACACCAGTGTCAAAATCCGCACGTGTCAGTTCTACGGCCCGCCCATAGCGATGGGCATAGTCGACCAACGATTGTTCGTCCACAAAATTGTTTCGCCTGACGTAGACTAGGGGTATACCTAAATGCACGGACGTCGTGATGGTGGCATACCCTGGTTTGGTCATCACCACATCCACCTGCCTCAAAATTTCTCCATACGACATCCTGATATCTTCGAGACGATGGACTCGCCCGGACGACGCTCCCAACGATATCCCTCCAACTAAGAATTGAAAACCGTCACACCGTTCCATTTCCTCCAAAGGAAGCCCGGTTAGCGGAATACCTCCAAACGCAATGAGCACAAGCTTGTCCACATCCTCTAGTCCTAGGATTTTTCGTACATTCTGCGCTGGGACTGCGACAACTGGAAAAGAGGGACCGGTGTCGGTGACCGAGGGGAAGGCTGGCATTTCAATGCAAGGATGCAGCCGAATGAGGTGAGTGGCCTTCCCATATTCCTGGCGGATATGTTCATAAATAGCCGCGTGACCAGCATTTGTGCCTTGCATATATGGCACTACAACTTGATCCCAGGAAAGTGAGGCAATCGCAACGGCTGGGTAATGCCCTTGAGATGCACTCGAGATTGCCAAATAGGAAATATTGGAAATCACAAGTTGTGGCTTAACCATGTTCATCGCCTGGACTTCTTCCCTAACTCGTTGAGTCCAATTTTCGTGAAACTCTTGATAAGCCGCCCAAGTCCCTTCGACATCGATGTCTAACGGACCTCGTTGTATACATCCAATGTCTTGGAAGACGGGCTGCACCTCCCAGGGGACCTCCAAATATTCTTCGAAAATCGAGGGCGAGACACAGGTCCGTAGTATCACCTGCAAATCCCTAAGAACTGCACCTAAGGCATTGAGGATCGGAATAACTTGTGCGGCATGCCCGAATCCATGGGCCGAAATCGAACACCAAACAACCGGCATTGCATTCCCCCTTTTAGACTGCCATCTCCTTGCTACCATTTCAGGAAAGAAAGACGACCCACCTGATCATTGACTTGCAGGAGACCGTCTAAAGTTCATAGAATTCTAGTAGAAGACGACCTATGCGCTTTCCCTTGCAATCTATTTCGTTCACTATGAGACAACCCGGTTGGACCCTCCCCAGATTCCCCCTATATGCAAGTCTGCTTATTCTCTGTGCCTTTTTCTCAGCCTGTCACCATCACCCGCAGAAATATCCCCAAGACAACTCAAGCACCAGGACCCAATCGGCTCTGGTTGAACAACAGTTATTAACCACCATTCAACGCGCTGAAACACTAGGTCCAGGAAATCCCCTCCTCTTAAGTAGCTTATATAGCTTGGCCAACTTTTATCATGAACGCAAAGAATATGAAAAAGCAGGCGACCAATATCAACGTGCCCTGAATATTAAAGAATCCATTAATGGCCCAGACCATCCCGATCTTGCGGTTATCCTTCAGCGATATGCCCGGGTCCTCCAAGAAGCCAACCGTCCAACCGAAGCCGCCAACCTATTAGCCCGTGCCAATGCCATCTTAGCGCAGTCGGACATTGGCCCCCGCTCCCAATAGATTCTCAATTGGGCCTTCCCCATCACATTTCGACCGGGTACCAATGGAAAAAGTTACCTACCTTCTCAGATATCCGAGTGAATATCCCGTCGCTTAGAAGAGATTCATGCATATTCTTACCTTTTCTGTTTGGCACAGGACTTGTTATTGAAACATCGAGAACTAGTCAACAAACCAGGATGAAGGACGAACGCTTCATGAAAAAATCACCCCAAACACCAGCCAAGCGAGGACGCCCGAGAAAAAAGTCCACGACGAAGGCTTCCCCAACAGATGCAAAGGTCGACAAACACCCTCGTTGTTCCCGCTGTGGATCTCGCACCGTGAATTTGGAACATTTAGAACAAGAACTTTTGGTGACTCTCAGTATTCATTGCCTGATTTGTGGCCATCATTCCTTTATCGGGCGTCCAGTGATTCGGCTCCTGAAACGCCCCAATGTCACCATTCCTGATTCAATTACACGCCCCACCATCAGATAACACCAACCTTTATCAGCCGCGTTCAAATTTAGCACCCGTTCCTGTTTACCACGACTCGGTTCGTACGGTTACAGGAAGAATGCGGTGTTCACTAAGGCCCTGCAACACTTGACGACAAGCAGCGACACTTCCACACATTCTTAAATCGGATTGAGAAAGATTCGGAACTAACTCGAGCAACGGCGTGGGATCAATCTGCTCCTCGCCAGAGATGAGAACACTAGTGCGAAGGATTCGGCCTGTTAAGAACGACCATTCACGTGGCCAGGATCGTGTTAAAACCGGTAGATATCGAAACTGCTGAGGGAACACTTGCGCCATCTTGAGTAATTCCTGATGCCACATCAATTGTCCGGCATGACGTACGCTGGCAATCAGGGTCAAAGACCCACTACCCCTTCCAACTTTTTTGGCCCATTCCTGATCGGCCATATAGCGAATATATGATAGAAATGGTGTCACACCAGTCCCAAAGGCCACACACACCAACCGACGGTCTTCCCATTCTCCATCAGGTTCTAAGCGAAGGTTCGTGGCCTTACACATGCTCGTATTTTCATAAACTGTGGCCATGTCCTCACCTTCATCAAGCGTCACACGAACATCAATCCCCTTCCCGTCTTCATACCAATTATCCGCTACTCCCAACTGCCACCACGTTGAAGTATCAGCTTTGGCGAGATGCGTCTCATTAATAAATGTCTCTAAGAGACCTGGTTCATTACGGGACGTATTCGACCTCGTATACATTCGGCGACGTTGCTTCGCCGTCCGACTACCCCAAGGCTTTGCTAAAAACGCTGTCCCCGGCCGCATGGTATCGTGAATCACATAGCGCCTCCCTCCAACCTCGATACTATCAGGTAACGCCAATTGCACTCGTCGAATCTCTCCAGGATCAATGACCTGAATTTGTGAAATTCGTGCTGAAACCACATATTCCATTGGAATGCCTCATTAGTCTTATTTGATTCTTTCGCCAATTTTTTCTATGATTTCCAATATGCACACGCCAAAAACTCCATCCCTGCCCCATATTCAGTCGACCCCGGCTCGCACACTTCCTTCTTCTCACCCCAATGAGAACCCTCACGCTTCGGTTAAACCCAAGAAAGTTGAAACGTCGATGGGGTGGCAACAATCAGATCCCATGGCTCTTTCTCTCAGGGGGCAGGAAATCAAGCAATACACCAAAGCCATGGCTGACATACCGGATATTCGGCAAGACAGAATCACCCGAATTCAAACCACTTTAAAAAAAGGCGCTTACTCCGTTTCTGCTCAAGACCTTGCCGATAAACTAATTCAAGAAATCTCAAATCTCCCTCCAGACCCATCATCCAAAACAGTCTGAGTTACCTCTCAACCTAATTTCTCCTTCGCATCCTTCTGTCACACAGTCCGCACCGCTTGTCGTTGAAATCTGACAATAAATGAAATCTAGTTCAAACTCGTCCTATGCCTGCCTCCTTTTTTTTAAGAATTTCTTCAAGGTTTCTGCGCATTCATCGCTGTTCGTACTAATTCTTCTCAATCAATCTTGTAACTTGTTTTTTTGCCTTGTAACATGAACAATTCTAACCGAAAAGAGCCTGATGAGTACGACCTCTCGCTACCCTGCCATGGGATCAAATGTTCTTTGGCTAACAATTTCGACCAGCCCAGAAAATGTTTTAATCAAATCATCCCTGTTAGGCTTAGGCCCCGACCATTCCCTTCTCTGTGGTATACCCAACGATCAACCGCAAGATTTACTGTCACAAGGATTGCGTTGTAAAGGTCGCTCCTTTATTGACGGAGAGATTTATGAATTTGAAACAGTGATTCAAGAATTCCTCACATTTCCACCAGCCATTCGGTTAGAGGCTCCTCCGACGGTCACGCGCCATGTTCCTCGCTCATTTCCGCGTCTGACTGTAGACATCCCTGCAGTAGTTCGTCCCCTAAGTAGCACGGGGCATATTCTTGCCGTGCTTCCGATACAATTGAGCAACCTCTCTCCAACCGGCTGTCAATTCACCATTGCCCCTTCGACCTGGCCAAAAGTCTCGGCCCTACATCTTTACCTAAGCTGTCGCTTGCCTGGCTTCAATCATCAATCCAAAATCCATGGCGCCATCGAATGGGTGCATCCGACAAACGAACTCATAATAGGCATTCAGTTCCTCTTTAAAGCCGACAAAGATATTGCCAGACAAGACGTCTTGCAGTGGTATACCTCTCAAAAAGCCAACCTGGTCAATACCACAGCCTAACCCTAAGTTTTATAGTCAAGCAGTGTTCTCTTCACCAAAAGGCATTGGAAGGCATCTGTATTAAGTCTTGGTGCCTTATCCCTATGGACTCAAACATATCCAAAATAATTATTCTAATCATCAGGATGACGAGGACTGAGCCCTTATTTACTCAATACAACTCTCGTACGCCCTAGTTGCCTGATATGAGAGCTTCTGATTACAATATTTCTCAGTTTTCTTGATTTTTAGCGTTTCTTAGATTATTCCATTCATCATACGATTTTATCTTGACGAAGGATGTCCACCATGGCTGAGCGTATTAACAATCAAAACATTATCGACATTGCCCCCCTTCCTGCCCCTAAACACATGCAGGAGATACTTCCCCTCTCCTATGAGACTGGCCAAAGGGTGCTACGGGCACGACAAGAAATCCGTGACATCCTTCATGGAAAAGATACTGACCGTCTGGCCATCATCATTGGCCCATGTTCCATTCATGATCCTGAGGCGGCCATTCAGTATGCAGAACAACTTAAACAAGTTGCGGATCGTGTCCGCGACCACATTTTGGTCGTATCACGAACCTATTTTGAAAAGCCCCGTACTACAGTTGGCTGGAAAGGACTCATCAACGATCCTAACCTGGACGGTTCATGTGATATCGGGGGAGGATTCGAACTGGCTCGTTCCATTTTGCTGAAAATCAACCAACTGGGGATGCCCTGTGCCACTGAATTTCTTGATCCCGTCACGCCTCAATATATTTCCGATTTGATTAGCTGGTCCGCCATTGGTGCACGCACCACCGAAAGCCAAACCCACCGTGAAATGGCCAGCGGCCTATCCATGCCGGTCGGTTTGAAAAATGGAACCGACGGAGGACTCCAAGTCGCCCTCAATGCGATGGTTGCCGCAAGTCATCCCCAAAGCTTTATAGGCGTCAATGGCGAAGGGCTTATCTCCATCATCAAAACTAATGGCAATCCAGATCGACACATCGTTCTTCGCGGTGGAGGTGGGCGCGTCAATTATAATCAAAAGGATATTTTGGAAGCGGTCCAATGTCTCGCCAAGGAAGACATTCGCCGTCCTGTCATGGTTGATTGCTCCCATGGCAATTCCGAAAAAGACCATACACGACAAATTCCTGTCGCTCAATCCGTGGTGAAACAATTTACGGAAGGCCAATCAGCCATTATGGGACTCTTGATCGAAAGCAACCTTAAACCCGGAAACCAAAAATGGGAAGCCGGGAAATCACTAAAATGGGGAGTATCTATAACCGATGCCTGCATCGGATGGGAAGATACCGAACATCTCCTTGATGAATTAGCAGAGACCTTGGATAAATCTACGAATAAGACGACTGTATCTGGGTAATCATTCAATTATTTCACGATCCACGGAAGAATTAGAGCTGAAGACCATCACTCATAGATTCAGCCACTCTCTATTTTGCAAGGAGAGGATTTATTTTTAATGTTAATCTATTAGAGCATGCGCTTTATCAAGGGAACCTCAGATGGGAGAGCATCGCCAAAAGGCATATGGGTGTGGCGGTAAAGTAAACTGAGTGATAAGTAAAGAAAAACCAGCTTGAAAGTTACGAATGGGAGGATAAATCAGGAATCGGTTCGATTTTAGAAGAGGCTGATGTATGAGGATGCTCATGAGTATGGCAACCCAGATAATGGCAAAGACGGCGATTCCAAAAACCAGCCCAGGCAATTAACGAAGCACCCAGAACATCTAGAAAAATTTCTTTCCCACCTCCCGATTCTATCCAAAGGTGAGAAATGGTCAACACACAAATCCCGAGGATAGTTAGAATTGTGGGCCGAATATCGTGGTGACGCGGGTAGGTGGCTAATAAACCAAATCCCGCCAAGAGTGCAATCACGGCCAAGAACACCCATTCAGTTTTTTCCGCCCAAAAAACGCCTAAGACGCCATCCAACCCATCCCATGAATGGGCCGCAATGACTGGCAGAGCCAGCAATGCCAAAGGGGTGACGGCACAATGCACCGCACAAATAAGTGAAGCAATCGATCCAGCTTTAGAGAGTTTTTGGCCGATGAGACTCATATTTGACTTTCTTACATTATTGGCACTCGGGACAAAATCCCGCAAATTCCAAAGTATGAGCATCTACTTTGAATTGTGTTCGTTCTTCAATTAACTTTGTTAGCTTCTTTAAGGGACACAACAACAAATCCACAATTTTCCCACACATTCGACACTGAATATGATGATGGTGTTGGCGCCCTTCCTTTAACTCATAACGGGATTGGCCTTCCTGATGAAGGTCCAATTGCACTACAATGCCTAGCTCCTTCAACACATTCACCGTCCGATAGACGGTCACGATATCAATAGAAACGTGGTTTTCCTGTAACTGCGAATATATTTCAGAAACGCTCAAAGGTTGATGGGTATGGTCTAAAAGTCCTAACACAGCTTTTCGGGTACGAGTCATACGCCGCCCCTTGGCACGCAACCCCTTACCAATAGTTGGCTCTACCATCATCAGTCACAACCTTTATAAAAGTACCAGCGAATAGGAATAAATGACAATCTTTATTGCAAGTCCATTGCAAATAACATAGCCTGAAAATCATTGTCAATATTCATCTAGAATCTTCGCCCCCCAAATGACCCAGGGCTTTCATTTGCCGTCAATTCACGACTCAATATCACGGAGTTAACAAATGGCGAACGAGAAAGAAAGGAATGTTGTCAAATAGACGGATCCCTAGAGGCCTTTCCAAAAACAACTGCCGTGTTGAAAAAGTGGGAAGAATAGGCCATGGATAAAAAAATCAGTAGTTAGTTTCTGGGGAGACCTAGCGATGTTGAGTCTATTTTGAGCCCAGGAGGGTCTGGAACATTCCGGCCAAAGAGGTAATTTCTCAGAAGGGGAAACTATTATTCCAGTAACAGATCAGCCCGTCGATTAAACTGGTGACACCGATGCTCATCATCAATATCACAGAGCACTAACGTATTCCCATATGAAACAATATCCAATCGAGTCCGTGGGATTCCCAAATTGGCTAAATAATCTTTAACCGCTTTGGCACGCTTTACACCTAGCACCATATTATAACTTTCGCTTCCACGAATATCGGCATGTCCCTCAATCATCAGCCCGTAGGTTGAAAAATGAGTCATCCATTTAGCTGTAGCGTCTAAACGATCCGCGACTTCAGGAGTAATTTCCCAACTATCAAACGGAAAATAGATGGTGGGAAATGGCTCTGCTTCTTTTCTTTCTTGTGCGAAATTTTCTCCTGCCCCCCTTCCTGGGATGACCATCCGTTCGGTAAATGGAGACGACTCAGAAGCTTTGGCTTTTGAGAGAGAAGTTAGGGTGAGCTTGGGTTGATTTGGTTGCGTAGCATCTGAAGTGCGATGGCTCATTGAAAGCGATTCACACCCCAAGGGTGAGCATACAAAAATAAGGACAAGTAAGCGTAGAAACATAATAAAACTCCCTCCGTTTTCCATGTTTGTCGGCAGAGGAAGTCAGAGACTTAAGAATCAAGAGAAGAGGGACAATTTAAAGCTGTAAGTCAGGATAAAAAGGAAAATTACAAACTGTTCAATTTCTTAAAAAAGCATTCCCACATCTTGGTTAGAGTAAGGTCTTAAAGTCCCCCAGCAAACCTGACTTTCGCATTCTAAATCGCAAGAACTGGGGTTATCTCAGCGCTAATGAAGGAAAATACATCAACTAGATTTGGACCAAGAACATGAAGAGCACCTGCCACAATAATCAAAATTAAGCTGATAAATAGTGAATACTCAATTACGGCTGTCCCATGTTCTTCTTGGAGATATAGAAACATCTGTAAATGCCTCCTTTGTGACGTTAATCCAACCCTTGTGGCTTTCCGATATGCAAAGGACAAACCATCATTCAACAAAATAACTTTACTCTTCCTTTTATGACTTTTCTTTAGATCACAGACTACGTTCAGTCCATTCGAGGGGTACACAAGGTTCGAATCAAATCCAAGATTGTCAAAAAGAATGACATTCCAGGGCTTCTTAGTCGGAGTCGCTCGACACGCCTGCATGAGATCGATGATCTCGCGAACCTCATTCAGGAGCTTGAGGTCCGTGGGATAGGTGATATCCGCTGGCACACCGGTGGCATCGACG
>JBBDSY010000064.1:0-120730 GCA_040904705.1 Nitrospirales bacterium
CATCCTGGGGCTGAAGCAGGTCCCAAGGGTCGGGCTGTTCGCCCGTTAAAGCGGTACGAGAGTTGGGTTCAGAACGTCGTGAGACAGTTCGGTCCCTATCTGTTGTGGGCGGAGGTGATTTGAGAGGGCCTGTCTCTAGTACGAGAGGACTGAGATGGACGGACCGCTAGTGTGCCGGTTGTCGCGCCAGCGGCAGTGCCGGGTAGCTATGTCCGGTTTAGATAACCGCTGAAAGCATCTAAGCGGGAAGCTAGCCTCAAGATAAGATCACACGGAGGGTAACCTCCCTAAAGGCCACTTATAGACTATGAGTTTGATAGGCTGGGTGTGGAAGGGCTGTAAGGCCTGAAGCTAACCAGTACTAATCGGCCGTGCGACTTAACAACATTTGTTCTTGATAGACATGGTCTTAAAGAAGTATGGAGTGAGGAATAGGAGCAATGAAAATTCTTGCTGCTAACCCAGATACTCCTAGCTTAAGAGAATTCTCGGTGACCATACCGGAGGGGTCCCACCCGTTCCCATTTCGAACACGGAAGTTAAGCCCTCCAGGGCCGATGATACTGCACCCGTAAGGGTGTGGGAAAGTAGGTCGTTGCCGAGTTATTTATAAGAAAAAGCTCAGAGATGTAAAGATCTCTGAGCTTTTTCTTTTTTCCCTCACCATGCTTTTATTTTGAAGCTTGAGAATAAGCCGCATGAGGACGATGGAGTGCGCTATAGACGGATTCAAAGGTTGGAATAACATCAGGAACTTTGCCCCGTATGAGTTCATTACGGACAGAACTTAATGGGCTCACTATGCATACAGTTCCCCCATGGGAATGCAAATATTCTTGAGCAAATAGCAAAAGATTCACAACTTTTGGGTCTAAATAAAATATGGAAGCTAAATTTAAGAGGATGTTCCTCAATCCCCGTGCTTGGAGTTGTTCGAGAGTTTGAATGAAATGGCTTGTGTCTTCTTCATCAAATCGACCGAAACATTCAAGGATCGTGGTCCCATTTTGATCTCGATGTTCACAATGCATTCTGGATTCCTGCGTGAAAATTGAAAAAATGACTATAGTGTTTTTCGGTTCATGGTGGAATAAAGTTAATAAATTATCATTTTTTTTAATTTCTTTCTTCAAGCCAAGCTGAAGTAGCAAGCCTATTGATTTTTCTTTAAATAACGTATAGCAGTTCGGGGGATGAATTCAGTGAGAACAACACGATCACGCGCATATTTCAAAACCGCTCAATTAGCCATTCCCGGAGGGGTCAATAGTCCAGTCAGAGCGTTTCGCTCCGTTGGGGGGGATCCATTATTTATTAAAAAAGCCAAAGGTGCAACAATCAAAGATGTTGATGGAAACTCCTTCATTGATTATGTCCTATCCTGGGGACCCATGATCTTGGGCCATGCAAATCCAAGCGTTCTGAATGCTATTATCAAAGCAGCACAACAAGGCACGAGTTATGGAGCCCCCTGCCAAGCCGAAACAGAATTGGCAAAAATGATCATACAAGCTGTGCCCTCGATTGACCAAGTCCGTCTCGTCAATTCAGGGACAGAAGCGGTGATGAGTGCTATTCGATTAGCCAGGGCTTATACCAAGAGAGATAGTATTCTGAAATTTGATGGGTGCTACCATGGGCATGCCGACCATTTGCTGGTTAAAGCAGGGTCGGGCATTGCCACGCTCGGAATTCCTGATACTCCGGGAGTCCCAAAAGCCTTTGCTCGTCTTACGTTAACAGCTCCCTTTAACGACATCACGGCAACAGAAAAACTTATCCACAAACATGCCAAGGACTTAGCGGCGATCATTGTCGAGCCGGTAGCAGGGAATATGGGAGTGGTACCCCCAACGGATGAATTTCTGCCTTGGTTGCGAATGATTACCCAGAAGTATGAAATCGTCTTAATTTTTGATGAGGTCATCACTGGGTTTCGAGTACATTTCGGAGGGGCACAAGCGCGGTACAAAGTCCTACCGGATCTTACGTGTTTAGGAAAAATAATCGGTGGAGGATTGCCCATTGGCGCCTACGGAGGGCGTAAAGACATGATGCAGATGATTGCGCCGGCAGGACCTGTTTATCAGGCAGGCACCCTCTCAGGAAATCCGGTGGCGGTGGCGGCAGGGCTTGAAACATTAGGGCAACTAAAAAATCCTGGTGTCTACAAAGAATTGGAAAGAAAATCGAAGATGGTAGCTGAAGGATTTGGCGAGGCGGCAAAAGCAGCCAAGATTCCCTACTATCAGACCCGTGTCGGTTCGATGCTCGGAGGATTTTTCACAGAAGAACCCGTCACCGATTATGCAAGTGCGAAGAAATCCGATACGGCCAGATACGGCAAATTTTTCCACGGCATGCTTAATCAGGGAATTTATTTAGCCCCTTCTCAATTTGAAGCCATGTTGTTGTCCATGGCACATTCCACTTCCCATATCCGGCATACAGTGGCTGTTGCTCGGCAAGTTTTCAAAATACTTTGAACCCAATGGTGGGAAATGAGGGTAAAGAAATTCCTAAATTTCACCTCAGGGGGGCATTGCAGTATGTCATCCTACCCAAGTATCCTTTCTCGTGCCATCAACCCTTTGATATTTAATAAATTTTGGGCTAACTTATCATTTAGTTAAGTGGGCAATATATCTTTTGAGCCTCTCTTTTAGGGAGAAGTAACATGAAATACACAAAGATTTTAGGAGTTATTTTAACTATAGGCCTGGGGTTCGCTTCTCCTGCCAACGCAGATTTCTTTGACAAATTGGGGGAAATGGTCGACCGTGTGACAGACCGAACTGAGAGAAAGGCCGAAGAACGAGCCAATAAAGCGGCTGATGATGCGGTAGATTCAACGTTTAACAAAACGGAAGAAGCTGTTGATTGTGCTATAACTGATAAAGAATGTATTCAGAAGAAAGAGGTCAAGAAAACGACGCCTTATCCTGCTGTGAACTTAGAGAATTTTTCGACAACTATGAAGTGTGTTGTAACGGATGTGGCGTGTCTTAAGGAGGCCAAATCTCTGGGGAAAAAAGTCGAGATTGTTGATGAAGAGGATCTTGATAAACTTCGATGCACGGTTACTGATATTGAATGCCTGCAAAACGCAAAGCGGCTAGGGAAACAGGTAGAGATTATTGATTGAGGAGTACGAACAAATAAGAAGAGGCATAGACCGCAGAAGAGAATTATATGTTTGGGTCAATCGTTTTTCCGGTTCAGAGGAGTCTGTTCAATTTAACGACAAAAGGAACTAAGAATTTACAGAGTTCCTAGTCTACCGCGTAGGTTTTGACCTAAGAATCTAATCATCGTCGTCGTCATCTTCGTCCTCGGCATCAATGGCAGCCTGCCGCATTTGTTCTTCCATGGCATTATGGATGAGCATACGCATGAACATTGAAATGACTGAGCCTTTTTCCAGGGTGCCTCCAGGAGGTACGGCAATTTTCCCTTCATCGACCATTTTATCCAGCCATTTTTTTTGATCCGGTGCGACGTGCACCTTTATTTCAATTAAGGGCACTTTGCCAAACATATCCATAAAAACCGGCCTCCTATGATGCAAGAAGAATGAAGGTATTCCATCAAAAAACTATCTCGATAACACCATGGGCTCTTTCGGTTTGTCAATGAATGAAGGTCGTAAGCTTCTCGCGAGGAGAAATGCCTGAGATAGGGTAGGTAAATGTCCGGTAAGAATTATTCTAGGCCCAGAACGTTGCCCATGGAATATAGCCCAGGAGGTTGCTGAGCGACCCATTCGGCAGCGCGTAGCGCGCCACGAGCAAAGGTATCGCGGGTATGGGCGCGATGAGTAATTTCAATCCGTTCACCGGGACCACCGAACAGAATGGTATGATCGCCGACGATATCGCCGGCTCGGATCGTTTGCATGCCGATTTCACGTGTTTTGCGTTCTCCGGTGATGCCATGCCGGGCATACACCCCGACCTCTTGTAAATTCCATTCCATTCCATCAGCTAGTGCTTCAGCCAATTTAAGAGCGGTGCCGCTCGGCGCGTCTTTTTTCTTGTTATGGTGGGCTTCAATGACTTCGATGTTGTAAGTGTCACCGAGGGATTTGGCGATTTTGCCAATCGTGTTTACCAGGACATTGATGCCGACGCTCATGTTGGGTGAAAACACACAAGGAACATTCATGGCTAAGGTCTTGAGTTGGGTGAGCTCTTTCTCTGAAAACCCTGTCGTCCCAATGACCATCGCTTTTGAAGTTTGGACGACCTGCTCCAGATTCACCAAACATGAGGCTGGTCCGGTGAAGTCAATCACTACGTCACTTTGAGCAAGACACGTGTGTAGGTTGTCGCTAATGAGAATTCCTACTTTTCCAATTTGCGAGATTTCCCCGGCGTCCTGGCCAAGTGCGTGGTGCCCCTTCATCTCAATGGCACCGGTTAAGGATAGACCCTCGGTTTCCTGCATTAACGCGACGAGCCGCATGCCCATTCGGCCAGCCGCACCGGCAATGATGGTTCGCACCATGGAGTGGATCCTTACAAGACCCCAGCCTGTTGCAAGGCTTCTCGAAGTTTTGGCCGGTATTGATCGGCGAGGGGCGTGAGAGGGAGTCGGACATCTTCTGCCATTTTTCCCATCATGGCCAGTGCGGCTTTCACAGGAATGGGGTTGGTTTCCAAGAACAAGGCGCTGAACAGGGGCGTCAATTTAAAATGGAGAGCTCTGGCTTCCTCATAATTCCCTTTTAAAGCAGCTGAGACCATATGAGCCATGTCAGTTGGGGCCACATTGGCGGTGACCGTAATGACGCCTTTCCCCCCAAGGGCCATCATGGGAAGTGTCAACGGATCATCACCGGAAAGGATCAGAAAGTCTGGCTTTGAACCGTGAATAATCTCTGACACCTGTTGAAGCGATCCACTGCCTTCCTTAATACCAATAATGTTGGGAATCTGCGACAGTCGGGCTGTGGTGGCCGGCAGCATATTAATGCTGGTGCGTCCGGGAATGTTGTAGAGGATTTGTGGCAGATCGACGGCATTGGCCACGGCTTCGAAATGACGAAAGAGCCCCTCTTGTGTGGGTTTATTGTAATAGGGAGTAATCAGAAGTGCCCCGTCAGCTCCTACGGATTTAGCATGTTTCGTAAAGAGAATGGCTTCATCGGTGGAGTTCGAACCTGTGCCTGCAATGACAGGTATCCGTTTATTGACGACTGCGACTGTGACAGCCACGACGCGCTCATGTTCTTCTGGTGTGAGCGTGGCTGACTCACCGGTCGTTCCACAGGGCACAATGCCATGGGTTCCCTGAGCAATTTGAAATTCAATGAGGTCAGCCATGGCCTTTTCATCGAATTTTCCCTTAGAAAATGGCGTGACAATGGCGACTAATGACCCAGAAAACATGATGTCAGCAAATCCTCAGGCAAATATGTCAGGAATTGATTCTTTGCGAATCAAATCTTCGTAGGTTTCTCGTTCTCGGATTACCATGATCTTGTCGTCTTTAATCAGCACTTCAGGCGTTTTGGGCCTGGAATTGTAATTGGATGCCATCGTAAATCCATAGGCTCCGGCACTCATGACAGCCAATAAGTCTCCAGATTGTGGTTGTGACATTTTTCGATCTTTGGCTAAGAAATCACCAGATTCACAAATCGGCCCCACAACGTCTACTGTATTGACTGGAGCAGATTCATTTTTAAGGACGGGCTGGATGTCATGATGCGCATCATACAAACTTGGGCGAAGCAGATCATTCATCGCGGCATCGACGATCACAAAATGTTTATTCGCTCCCTCTTTATTGTAGAGCACTTTCGTGACCAAAATTCCTGCATTCCCGACAATTGATCGTCCAGGTTCCATGATAATTTGGCATGAGGTGGTTTGCAGCAGCGGAGTAATGGCCGCAGCTAATTCTTTGGGGTCGGGAGGGGTTTCATCCGAATAGGTGATCCCTAGACCTCCTCCAATATTCATATAGCGAATATCTATTCCTTGAGATTTCAATGTCTGAATAAGACTTAATACCTTTTTAATGGCGTCAACAAACGGCGTTACTTGGGTTAATTGGGAGCCGATATGGCAGTGCACTCCGACGACATCGATGTATGCAAGTTGGCTGGCAAGTTCAAACTCATTTAGGGCCTGATCGGCGGCAATACCGAATTTGCTTTTTTTTAATCCCGTCGAAATATAGGGGTGGGTTTGCGGGTCGATATCCGGATTGATGCGCAAAGCCACACGTGCCCGGAGCGCCATGGTCTTGGCCACCTCATTGATTTGTAGAAGCTCACCAGGTGATTCGACATTAAACATGAGAATATCGGATTTCAAGGCATAGCGGATTTCCTCAGGCGATTTTCCCACCCCGGCATAAACCATTTTGTTCGAGGGCACCCCGGCCTTTAACGCACGAAACAATTCTCCGCCAGACACAATATCAGCCCCACTGCCTTCTTTGGCCAAAAGCTTTAAGATGGCAATGTTGGAGTTGGCCTTCATCGCATATGCGACGATATGAGGAATGTCCTTAAAGGCGTCATCAAAGGCATGGAAATGGCGGTTGATGGTGCGCTGGCTATAGATATAGCACGGTGTTCCTACCTGCTCGACAATGTGATGAATAGAGACTTCTTCACAAAAGAGCTCATCTCCTTTGTAGTGAAAATCATGCATGGCTCGGGCTCTCTTCAAAGATATCCCAATCTCCCAATGCCATTTCAGCTACGGTGGTTTGGAACGCTTCCTTCAATTTTCGGTAACGTAAATTGGCATGAGGGGTGATGGATTTTAGGATCTCCCCATCTAGCAAGGTTTGGATCGCCTTAGGTGTGGCATGCTTGAGATGTTCAAAGTTGACGACGATGTCCATCCTGGCTTCCTGGGCGGCTTGTTTAATACGCGTCAACAGCTCTCGGGCATTCAAATGGTCTAACGTTCCTTCTAGCTCGATGAACAAAGCTGCAAAGGCATCGTGCCGTCGGGCTTTGACATTCAAACACAGTTCTTGTTTTTTCGTCGGCTGGGATGCTTGCGGGAACAGGGCACTAGGAATCAATTGCTGAGTTTCAAATGTTGGAAGTTTCGCCTCCAGATTTTTGAGGACGTTGGCGATGGGGGATAATCGACCTTTTGGTGTCGACCTTCGAATGAGCTTCCGAAATTCCCAATTCATTTCCAGTCGAGGAATAAGACGCTGGCCAGTATGGGCTACCCGCTTCCAGATACAAGGCCAGGAATAAAATTCATGGTTGGCCCAAAAAAATCCTTCCTGTAATTGTTCGGGGGTCATGCGTTTGGGGGTGTAGACCACATGTTTGCCGTCATACTTTGACCAATCTCGATCGAAGATCCTTCCTTCCTGATTATACCGGTCAAACAAGGCGGTGCCTGGAAGAGGAGTTAGAACATTGAAATAGGCGAGTTCCAATTTATTGCGAGTGAGAAATTTAATGGCCGTTTCAAATACCGATTCGTCATCGTTGTCAAACCCAAACACGATACCAGGGTTCACCATGATGCCATGATCGTGAAACATTTTTATTTGGTCTTCAAATTTTCGAACTTGATTAAAACCCTTGTTCGTTTCGCCCAACGAATCTTCCGATAGCGACTCCAGCCCTACAAAGACCGAAACGCATCCGCTATCGGCGGCTAATTTGACCATTTCACGATCGTCTCCAAGGAACATCGTGGATTGGCAACCCCATTTAATGTTGAGGGATTTCAAGGCTTCCCACAGTTCGCGGCAATAGGCACGGTGGCTATTGTGTAAATCATCGACAAAGGCGACGATGGAGCCTTCTTCCAATCCGACCCAAATTTTCAAAGACGTCGATAATGCGTGTAATAGAGATCCTTGAGTCATGCGTTCAACGATATCTGAACGAAGCCATTCTTTGGCATGTTTCAATTCTGCGATCACTTCTGGAACCGGCCGACGGCGTGTCGTTTTCCCATTAAACGGCGAGACGCTGCAAAATTCGCAGTCAAAATGACACCCACGCGTAGTAAAGCTACATAATCTCGTCATGTACGAATCGGGACTGAGCAATTCAATTCGAGGGGGTTTATAGTCACTCAAGTCTGGGAATTGATCCATCCGATAAATCTGCTTCAAGGCACCCGCCTCGACATCTGCGACTACTTGCGGCCAGAGGTCTTCGGCTTCTCCACAGACAATCGCATCGCAATGTTGCAGAGCTTCATCGGGGCAATACGTGGGGTGGACGCCGCCGAGGACAACCTTTTTGCCACGGGCACGAAATTCATCCGCAATCTCGTAGGCGCGTGGGGCATAGCAGGTCATGACAGATAAGCCGACTAAATCACAGGGCGTTTCAAAATTAATGTCGGCGGTCGCTTCGTCCACGAGTTCGATATCCCACGTTGATGGGGTATAGGCCGCAATAACTGGCAAAGAGAGTTTGGGAAACCAAATGGATCGGCGTTCACTCGCCGTCATATGGTAAGGATTATTTCGTGGGTAAGGATCTAATAATAGGAGCTTGGGGCGTGTCGCACCAGGGGATTCTGTTGTAGGCATTCTTTATTCCTCCAAAACCAAGTGGCGTCAAATAAAAATAATTTAATTGTACCGTGTAAGAGGTACCTTGAACAAACATTTGCTACCTGTTTGTGGTCTCAGCGCGCTCCTATTGGATAGAAAACAGGAAGTTCAACGCCTTCATCCTTAACCGAAATGGATCCATCTTCAGTGAGGATTGCTTCTGACTGGGTATCCTTTTGCTGTTGTTTTCGCACTTTGGCTTCAATCCCAACCTTTTCCGGAGGAATCGGTGATCCAACGGCCCCGCATCCCATTCCAAAGGTCAATAAGGCTAGGACACTCAGCGATCCCATAAAGTCTGGAAATTTCAGAGACCAGGAATTCATTTCGCCTTCCTTTTCTTACCGGATCTTTCGGCTTTTGCTTGCAGCACCGTCTTCCAATACTTGATTTGTGAAGCCACTTGAGCCGAAGCTGTGCCCCCCACCACATTTTTCTGATTAATGGCAGCGTTCGGGGTTAAGACGTCAACGGCTTTTTTGTCAAAAGAAGAAGACGCTTTGAATAAGTCTTGGGACGTGAGGTCAAGAAGGTCTTTGCCTTTGGCTAAGCATTCCCGAACCAGATTGCCGACAATATGATGCGATTCTCGAAAAGGGACTCCCTGTTTGACGAGGTAATCGGCTAATTCTGTTGCCAGAAGGAAGCCTTCCGAAACGGCCTTGTTCATGGGTTCCGGCCGGACGGTCAATTGAGTTAAAAGTTCTGCGTAGATTTTGACGGATGTGGTGACTGTATCAATTGTATCGAACAAGGGTTCTTTATCTTCTTGAAGATCACGATTATAG
Organism: Nitrospirales bacterium; assembly: GCA_040904705.1. GTDB lineage: Bacteria > Nitrospirota > Nitrospiria > Nitrospirales > UBA8639 > Nitrospira_E. Next base: position 9,348 of record JBBDSY010000064.1, read on the forward strand.
CTGAGGGGCAAGCCTTTGACAGTCGTCAAGAGACTAAATAAATGGCCGTAGACTCTTCCAGTTTTCCCTCGAATAAGCTCAGGAATATCCGGATTTTTTTTCTGAGGCATCATACTGCTACCTGTGCAAAACCCATCAGGAAGGTCAACAAATTGAAATTCTTGAGAAGACCACAAGATGAGTTCTTCGCTCAGACGGGAAAGGTGCATCATCAGGATGGCGCATCCACTTAAGACTTCGATCACGTAATCGCGGTCAGAAACGGCATCCAAGCTATTCTGGGTAATTTTTGGAAACTTCAATAAGGCCGCAGTATAGTGACGATCAATGGGGTAATTGGTTCCCGCTAGAGCCCCCGATCCCAATGGCATTACATTGATTCGGACCAAGGCATCATGCATTCGCCCTTTGTCTCGCTCCATCATTTCCACATAGGCTAGTGCATGGTGGGCAAATAATACCGGTTGGGCTCGTTGCAAGTGAGTATAGCCAGGCATCATCACGCCTTTGTTTCGTTCGGCCAGGGTCACAAGCGCTTGTTGTAGTCGACGCAGGTCCTTTTGCAAATGCTGAAGGACATCGCGGAGATAGAGTCGAAGATCGAGGGTTATTTGATCGTTGCGACTACGGCCGGTGTGCAGTTTTCCCCCAAGGGGACCAATGACCTGCGTGAGCCGCTTTTCGATGCTCATGTGCACATCTTCGTCCTTAACTTTCCATTGATGCCGTCCGGTCCGGATGTCTTCCCGAATGCCGTGCAGTCCCTTGATAATCGTACGACTTTCACGAGTGGACAAGACTTTCGCTCGCTGCAAAGTTTGACAATGTGCCACACTGCCTTCGATGTCGTATTCATAAAGGCGGCAATCAAATCCTATAGATGCCGTGAAAGATTCAACCAATGCGTCAGTTTGGCCTTGGAAGCGCCCCCCCCAGAGTTTTGACGTGTCTGAATGTTTGGTGGCTTGACGCCGGGAACTCGATGGTGTCTTGCTGGGTGATTTTTGGCGAGTAGTCTTCATCAGAAGGAGCGGTGACGAGCTAAAGATGATTTTCCTAGTAGGGAAAAACTTTTATTGATAAAATTTCCGCCATGATTGGGGAACGTCGTGGGACGTCAGGACTTTTTTTAACAAAGACAAATGATGTATTGAAGTTTCCGGATTGAATCAATGCGTTATGTGCTCGACTTTCCCAGCCATTCAAGCAAGATGGCTTTTTGAATGTGCAGGCGATTCTCTGCTTGGTCTAAGACGACGGATTGGGCTCCATCTAAAACCTCAGCGGTAATTTCTTCCCCACGATGAGCCGGCAGGCAATGAAGTACTACCGCATTGGGCTTTGCCTGTTTCAGTAACTGACTATTGACTTGATAGGGGGTTAAGGCGGCCATGCGTGGTTCCTGTTCATCTTCTTGCCCCATACTGATCCACACATCGGTGTAAATTGCATCGGCATGCCTTGCGGCGACCATTGGATCATGGGTGATTTCAATCGAAGCTCCAGTCTGAGCGCCCTCGGCTCTGGCCTGCTTCACGATAGTGTTATCAGGTTCATACCCGGGTGGACATCCCACGGAGACATGCATCCCCACTTTGGCTCCTATTTCAAGAAGCGAATGTGTAATATTGTTCCCATCGCCAATGTAGGCTAACTTTAATCCCTTTGCTGGCCCTTTTTTTTCTACTATGGTTAGAAGGTCAGCGAGGGCTTGGCAAGGATGACAGTGATCGGTCAAACCATTAATCACCGGAATTGAAGTATGCCGGGCCCATTCCTCTAATGCAGATTGGTTGAAGGTTCTTACTACTAACCCATCGACGTAACGGGAGAGGACTTTGGCGGTATCGGCTAAACTTTCCCCTCGGCTGAGCTGTATTTTTTCTGAAGCCAAGAAGAGGGCCTGGCCACCTAATTGATTCATGCCGGCTTCAAAGGAGACGCGTGTGCGGGTCGAAGGTTTTTCAAAAATGAGTCCTAGGGTCTTCCCTTTGAGAGGGAAAGCTGGCCGACCTTTGCGGTGGGCCGTTTTCAATTTTTTAGCGAGCCTGATTAAGTCGCCAATTTTTTCCCTAGGAATATCTGCCACTGTCAGGAGGTCTTTAGGAAGCTGTAGCGCCTTGTTTCTGGAAGCAGACCTGGAGCGAGGACTCTGTTTAGAAAGACGAGTTGAGGGCATTTGCTATTTCCGTTTGGAAAGAATGTCAGAGAGGACGGCTAATAACCGATCAATTTGCTCGTGGCTAATGATGAAAGGTGGAACGAATCGGAGAACCCGAACCATCGTGCAATTAATAAGCACTCGGCGTTCCAGGCATTCCAGGACGAGCGGTTTGCCGTCAATGGATAACTCCAAGCCTTGCAACAGTCCCATGCCTCGGGTTTCCCGAATACAGGAATATTTTCCAGCAAGAGCAGCTAACCCTTTGGCTAAGTATTCACCAGCTACACGACCCTGTTCCAGTTTGCCCCCATCAAGGAGCAGGTCCAATACTTTCAGTGAAGCCGCACAGGCCAAAGGGTTCCCGCCAAACGTAGATGCGTGTGTACCCGGTTCCAAAGCAGCGGCCACGGTGTCGGTCGCAAGACAGGCCCCAATCGGCACTCCTCCTCCGAGACCTTTGGCCAACGTCATGATATCCGGCTGAATGCCGAATTGTTCATAAGCGAATAGGGTCCCCGTCCGCCCCATCCCTGTCTGGACTTCATCAAAAATCAGAAGAATTTGTCGTTCGTTGCAAAGCTTCCGAACCTTCTTCATGTAGGCAGCATTGGGAACAACCACGCCGCCTTCGGCCTGAATGGGTTCGAGCATGATGGCAGCCGTTTGTGGTGCCAGTGTCGCTTCTAATGTTTCGAAATCATTAAAAGGAACGTATCGGAAACCAGGTACCATGGGGCCGAACCCGTCTCGTAAAGCTGGTTGACCCGTGGCAGAAAGACTGGCCAGCGTCCGCCCATGAAAGGAGTTCAGCATGGTCAAAATTTCGATCCGATCAGGGTCGAAGGTCTTTGTTGCATAACGCCTGGCCAGCTTGATCGCGGCTTCATTGGCTTCTGCCCCACTGTTACAGAAAAATATCTTATCGGCAAAGGAATGCTCGACGAGCCGTTGAGCCAATTGGGTTTGTGGTTCAGTATAAAACAGATTGGATGTATGGATAAGTTGCCGGGCTTGACGGGTGATGGCTTCCACAATGTCAGGATGTGCATGGCCCAGGATATTCACCGCAATGCCGGCCACACAGTCAAGATATTCTCGGCCTTCGGCGTCGTAGACCAGGCACCCCTGGCCTCGTTCAATAGTTAATGGGAGGCGGGTATAGGTATTCATCAAATACCGCGCGGCGTTGTCTTGAATTTCAGTCGCAATCATGTTTATAAAACCCGCGTGAATACAGGCGAATCTATCATAGGACTTCTTCTTTCCGCAATTAGGACTCGAGGGAAATCCTACCAGACTTTGGAAGGGGATCCCAAGTCGTAAAACGACTTGGGAAAGTACGTGAGCTTGGGTTTTAGAGAGGATGGGATGTCGCTAGTTGGGACTTGCTTGTTGGCGACGAAGATCGTAAGCCAGGCCGAGTTTACTCAGCATCCAAATTAACCATTTTGAGGGATCGAAATCGTACCATCGAATGCCATTGCGGTAATCGCTTTGGTACATATGATGGTAATTGTGATAGCCCTCACCAAATGTAAGCAGGGAAATCCACCAACTGTCTCGGCTGGAATTGGAGGTGCCATGAGGTTGATCACCCCAAATGTGACAGATGGAATTGATGAAGAATGTGGAGTTTAAGACAAAGAAGGTGCGCGCTAAACCGGCTAGGAGAAAGCAGCCGATGCCACCGATCCAGCCGTTGTACAAGAGGCCTACGAAGAAAGGGAGGAACAAACCAGTCAACACAATCGGAAGATAATATCTGTCTTGCCACATAACCAATGGATCTTGTGAGAGGCGTGTCTGGTATTTTGGATCTCGGTTGGGATCTTTCCAAAAAATCCATCCACAATGGCTATGCCAAAATCCGAGGGTAGCGTTATAGGGATCTTCTTCCTTATCACAGCGTGAATGATGCCTGAGGTGATCTCCGCACCACCGCAACGCGGAATTTTCTAGCGCCATGCCGCCGGCGATTAAAAATGCCATTTTAACCCAATTCGGGCATTTAAAACTCCTATGAGTCAGTAAGCGATGATATCCGACTGTAATGCCAAGTCCAGTGATCATGTACAAGGAAAAAAACATCGTCCAGTCCACCCAAGTGAAGTCATAGAAATAGGCATACACGGGCAGACCGACTAGGGTAGCCGCTATGATCAACCCAAAAAGGAACATAGTAGAGTAATCTCGTTGAGGTGTTCCGGCTTTAGAGGGGTCTAGGGTTCTTGACATGGCGGCAATGTCCTTATTATCTCTCACCTAGATGTATGGCGGGAATGGCGCCTTACATAGGTATGGTCCACGGTGAGGGATCAGTTAATCAAAAACATTGGAAATGGTAACTCTTCTACAGGAAAGTGGTTCACTAATTTTATATATTACAGGATTAGACCTGCCCCCGTAAAAGAGCTGAACGAGGTTACTATGGTCGTAGGTTCCTTGTAAAGAGGAAAACAATTAACCATCATTCCTTCCCTTATAGCTTATCAGACTTATTGGAAAAATCTAGTCATTCATAGGATGGGCAAGAAGGGCTGGTCGCTGTGATCGCTTTCCTCTTGGGAAAGCGATCACAGATGGTGTCGATTAATATTTGTAGCTGTCTTCTTTAAATGGGCCTTCAACTGGGACATGGATATAATTAGCTTGGGTTTGAGTCAGTTTGGTCAAGATCCCGCCGAATCCACGGACCATATGGGCTGCCACTTCTTCATCCAAAATCTTGGGAAGTACCTGAACGGTTGGAGTTTCTGGCTCCACATGATCAGCATACTTTCGTTCATACAGATAAATTTGAGCCAAGACCTGGTTGGAAAATGAGCCATCCATAATACGAGAAGGGTGACCAGTCCCATTGCCTAGATTTACCAGCCGTCCCTCAGATAATAAGATTAAATGATCTTTGGCTGCTTTATTCCGGTAGACTTTGTGAACTTGAGGCTTCACTTCCTCCCACTCCCAGTTTTTTCGCATGTAGGGCGTATCAATTTCATTGTCGAAGTGTCCAATGTTGCACACGACGGCTCCGCATTTTAACGCTTGCAACATGGCAGAATCGCAAACATTCAGGTTGCCAGTTGTCGTGACGACCAAATCGGTTTGACTCAATAGTAATTGGTTCGTATCCTCAAGCTTGCCGGTATTAATTCCGTTCTTGTATGGCGAGACGACTTCAAACCCATCCATGCAGGCTTGCATCGCACAAATCGGATCAATTTCAGAAATTTTGACAATCATACCTTCTTGGCGGAGCGATTGAGCCGAACCTTTCCCCACGTCACCGTAGCCAATGACCAACGCTTTTTTCCCGGCCAGCAAATGATCTGTTCCACGTTTAATTGCATCATTCAAACTGTGGCGGCATCCATATTTATTGTCATTTTTTGATTTAGTGACGGAATCATTCACGTTAATCGCTGGAACTTTAAGGGTGCCACTTTTTAGCATTTCTTGTAACCGATGTACCCCTGTGGTTGTTTCTTCGGTAATGCCATGAATGTGATCCAGCATGGCTGGATACCTATCATGAAGCATCATCGTCAGGTCGCCTCCGTCATCCAGGACCATGTTGGCTTCCCAGGGCTTACCATCCTTTAAAATGGTCTGTTCAAGACACCATTCATATTCTTCGGCAGTCTCACCTTTCCAGGCAAAAACTGGAATTCCTTTGGCGGCAATGGCGGCGGCGGCGTGATCCTGCGTTGAAAAGATATTGCAGGAAGACCAGCGCACTTGGGCGCCCAGTTCGATGAGGGTTTCAATTAATACGCCGGTTTGAATGGTCATATGAATGCAGCCCAAAATTTTGGCGCCTTTCAGCGGTTGCGAGCTTCGGAATTTATCCCGAAGAGCCATCAATGCCGGCATTTCTGTTTCGGCAATTTGCAGTTCTTTGCGGCCCCAGGGCGCTAGGTTGATATCCGCAACTTTATAGTCCTGTGTAGTGGTTTCCAATGTGCTAGCAGTACTCAACATGTTCGCTCTCCTTGTTTGTCTGAATGACTAACCTATTTCCAAAATACAGGGATTGATTGGGAGGAAGCAGACTGTCTTCACCCCGGCTATACGATGTTTGTAATTGAAAAATTAGATCCCGGCTTCCCTTCGAAGCAAGGCAGCTTTGTCCGTTTTTTCCCAGGTAAAACCAGGTTCGTTTCGGCCAAAATGCCCATAAGCCGCCGTTTGCTTGTAGATGGGGCGACGCAATTTGAGGTGGTCGATAATCCTCTTTGGCGTCAGGGGAAAATGCTTGCGCACTAATTTTTCTATTCGGTCCACGTTCGTTTTCTCGGTTCCTTTCGGGTCAACCAAGACAGAAACGGGCTCGGCAACGCCAATAGCATAGGCTAGTTGCACTTCACACTTTTCTGCCAACTGAGCGGCAATAATATTTTTGGCAATGTATCGAGCCATGTAGGAAGCTGATCGATCCACCTTGCTAGGATCCTTTCCCGAGAAGGCCCCTCCACCATGGCTGCCGACGCCTCCATAAGTATCAACAATGATTTTTCGACCGGTCAAGCCGGTGTCCCCCATCGGGCCTCCGGTGACGAATCGTCCGGTAGGATTGATATGGAAGGTAACGGCTTTGGGATTAAACAGTTTCTTGGGCATGACAGGAATAATCACTTTTTCCATGATATCTTTTTCAATTTTCTTTGCTGTCACTGCCTCACTGTGTTGTGTAGAAACCACGATGGTATCGATTCTGACGGGCTTGCCATTTTTGTATTCAATGGTGACTTGGGATTTACCATCTGGGCGGACCCAATTCAATATGCCCTTTTTCCTCACTTCAGCTAATCTTCGAGTCAGGCGGTGGGCGAGGACAATTGTCATGGGCATGAGTTCGGCGGTTTCATTGGAGGCGTACCCAAACATGAGGCCTTGATCTCCCGCTCCTCCAGTATCCACGCCCATTGCGATATCGCCAGATTGGTTATCAATTGAGGTCAAGACTGAGCAGGTGCGATGATCAAATCCCCATGTTGCATCTGAATATCCCACGCCTTTAATCGTCTCCCGAATAATGTCAGGAATTTCCACATAGGCTTTGGTGGAAATTTCACCAGCCACAAAAGCCAATCCCGTGGTAATGAGCGTTTCACAAGCCACCCGGCAGTTTTTGTCCTTCGCCATAATGGCGTCCAAAATACCATCCGAAATTTGGTCTGCAATTTTATCTGGATGTCCTTCAGTAACCGATTCTGACGTAAACAGAAAACTGGATTGTCTCATCAAGTCCCCCCTACCTACATATTGGTTGAGCCTCATGTTCCTCTCGGAATAAGACCCTAAGTGAATAATGCAAAACCCAAAACCCTTACTATACATCAAGAAAGGGTGTTGCACAATTTTAAAACAAAAAAATGATTTGGAATACGGAAGCCCGATTTTTAGGACGCTCGTTGGTTTCTCGGAGAAAAATGGGAAAGCTTGAACTGGGCGTAGGTGAAATGCGCTGAATTTAAATGTCAAAATTCATCTCAGGGATTTTCGAAGGTGTTAGGTGTAGGGTCCTGCCGATTCAGCGGGAACCATCTTTTTGATCCACCTGACACCCCCGTTTAAAAAATACAATACCTAGATGGAAAGTAATTTATTTTACTTAGGTAAATTTATGCTGCGTCAACTGCATTTTCAGGAAAGTTCTCAGTCAAAACCACTTGAAAAATCGATGGTTTTCTCAGTGGATCTCAGGAAGCCTAGATGCTTGCTTCGGCTTGCATATACGAAATTCAGGGTGGTAAGATCCGCTGGTATTTTTTGGCGAAATTTTAGGCATATCGGAGAATTTCCTGGCGAAAAAGCGAGTGGAGTTCTGTCGCTTTTTTTTATGGGAATTTCGTTAAGGAGGCTCGTGAATGTATAAAACGATATATGTCCCAGTCGATAATTCAGACCATTCGAATATGGCTGTCGAGTTAGGAGTCCAATTCGCCAAGGTTTTCGGTTCGAAAATGGTGGGGAGCCATGTATATGCGGCGAAAATGCATGATAAGCGGTTTAAACAAATGGAAGCCGGGCTCCCTGAAGAATACCATGATGAGAAGGAATTGGATCGACAACGGCAAATTCACGATTCTCTTATTACTCGCGGTCTCCAAATCATAACCGATTCCTATTTGGATTACGTTGGCGAGAAGTGCGATGAAGCCAATATTCCTCTCGAACGACGCTCATTGGAAGGGCGCAATTGGAAGGCAATCGCAGAAGATATCACCAAAAATGGGTATGACCTTACAATTATGGGGGCTTTGGGAGTTGGGGCGGTTAAAGATTCCATTATCGGGAGCAACACGGAGCGTGTCATTCGGCGTGTGCGCAATTCGGATATGTTCATTGTGAAAGACACCAAGCCTATGAACGGCGGTAAAATCGTGGTGGCAGTGGATGGTAGTCACTATTCTTTTGGCGGGTTAAAGACGGCCTTGGCTCTTGGAAAAGCCTTGAACAAACCAGTTGAGGCAATTTCCGCATTTGACCCTTACTTTCACTATGCTGCCTTCCACAGCATTTCTGGCGTTTTGAATGAAGAGGCCGGAAAAGTCTTTCGATTTAAAGAGCAAGAAAAATTGCACGAAGAAGTGATTGACAGCGGATTGGCTAAAATCTACCAATCGCACTTAGATGTCTCGCGTGAAGTGGCCCAAGATGAAGGGGCTGACATTAAAACTACTCTGTTGGATGGTAAAGCATTTGAGAAGGTGATCCAATACGTTAGGAAAGAGCAGCCGTGGCTTCTGATTGTTGGACGCATTGGGGTTCATAGTGATGACGATATGGATATCGGCAGCAACGCCGAGAATCTCCTACGCTCCGCCCCTTGTAATGTCTTAATCTCGAATAGAAAATTTGTACCTCCTATTGATGTTCAGGCGGAATACACTATTGCCTGGACGGAAGAGGCTCTTCGACGCATGGAGAAAATCCCTGTGTTTGCCAGAGGGGTTGCAAAGACAGCGATCCATCGTTATGCCATCGAAAAAGGCCATACCATTATCAGTAATTCGGTCATTGATGATGCTGTGGGAGATATTCTTCCCGCTGGTGCCATGGATGCAATGAAAAGTCTTGGTGGAACCCTGGATGCTGCCGGCATTGATCGGAACGCTATGCAAGCTGACAATCAAGTGGCACAAGATTTAATGGGATCAACGATGAGTGGGATGATGTCTCAGGTGGTAGAAGAGAAACCAGCCCCTGCCAATTCCTTAAGTGCTGGGAATCAAAACTATTTGGATAGGATGTCCCGAGACTATTATGTGTGTGGGGGATGCGGCTATATTGGAAAAGGTGCCCATCCTGTCATGTGTCCGGTTTGTAGCCTTGATGGAGCCCAATTTAAACAAGTGGATAAATCTATTTTCGATACCGCAGCCAAGGCAGAGGGAGGCTTGGAAACCGAAGTAGCTTACGACGATATCCCTATGCAATGGACGAAAGATGCACGAGAAGCCATTCGTGCAGTTCCTGCGGGATTTCAGCGTCGGCGGGCGAAAGCAAAAATTGAAAAGACCGCGAGAAAGTTAGGAATAACAACGATAAGTTTGGAGTATGCGGCCCCGATGATCCAAGAGGCGGCCGCTGAAGACTATACCCCAATCTTTGCCAATAAAACTGCTGGGGAGGCCTCAACTATGGGTTTTAACTCCAATGATGACCAAGCTCCTGAGCCCAATGGATTTGATCCATTTACGTGGGAACCTGCTGCTTTACAACGGCTAGAACGTGCCCCCGCTGGTTTCATGCGAGACTGCACCAAAGCGTTAATCATTAAGCATGCGGAAAAAATGGGTACCACGACCATCACGCTGGACGTGGCGAACCAAGGTATTGAGCAAGCGAAGGAAACCATGGAAGAAGCCATGAAAACAGGGAACGTCAAAGACATTGTTGCCAAGTTGACCGGCACAGGGGCTCCTTCTGAAGCCAAATCCGGGGCTGGAAATAATGGGTAAATCCCTTCCGGTTCTTAACTCACTGATCAATAACTTGTCTTCGTTAAGTTCGAATGCTGTCTCACGGTTCGAATCGTTGCTACCGGGCAGTAATGCACCGGGTGATGGGCGGACTGTTGATGATTTCAAGCCGTATCTCATCGCTCTAAACCTGACCAGTCGATGCAATCTTAAATGTGAGCATTGTTACCTGGACGCGACCACGAAGATGAGTGGTGGGCACGATGAACTTACCACAGAGGAATGCTTTCGTCTTATCGATCAAATTGCCGAGGTCAACCGTGGAAGCCTGTTGGTGATTACAGGTGGTGAACCGTTGGTGCGCCCCGACATATTGGACATTGCGCGGCATGCCGTGAAACTTCAATTTATGGTGGTCTTCGGCACCAATGGCATGTTGATTGACGATGCCATGGCGAAGGAAATGGTGGAAATCGGGGTCATGGGAGTCGGAATCAGCATTGATTCGCTTGATCCGGCCACACACAATGCATTTCGTGGAATGCCGAATGCCTGGGAAGGTGCGTTGGCAGGCATAGAAGCCTGTAAGCGTAATGGCTTGCAGTTCCAAGTACATTTCAGTGCGCAACCCATGAACTATAAAGAATTGCCGGCTGTTATCGATTGGTCACATGATCTGGGAGCCAAGGTACTAAATGTCTTTTTCATGGTTTGCACAGGACGCGGCGAAGAACTGACCGATATTACTCCCTCTCAATATGAAGAAGTGTTAGTCCATTTGGTCGAAAGCCAAGATAAATATCAAGATATGTTGGTTCGAGCCAGATGTGCACCACACTTTAAGCGGCTAGCCTACGAAAAAGATCCAAATTCTCCCATCACCAAAGCCAAGGGCTACATGGGTGGAGGATGTCTCGCGGGGACCAACTATGCGCGAGTGACGCCCAATGGAGACCTGACGCCTTGTCCCTACATGCCATTATCCGCTGGGAATATTCGAGATACGAGCTTCGTTGATTTGTGGGAGAAATCTGAAATTTTCGATTCCTTTCGGTACCCGCATCTCAAAGGCAAATGTGGCGATTGTGAATACAGTGAAATTTGCGGGGGTTGTCGAGCGCGCCCCTACGTAGATCATGGGGATTGGATGGATGAGGATGAATGGTGTCTCTATACGCCCAAGGGTGGGGAAAAAGTCCAGGTGGCCTTCAATGTGGCAGAGGCCTCATCGGTTGAATGGGATCAAGCATCGGAAGAACGGCTCAGTCGTATCCCCTATTTTTTGCGGGCCATGGTAAAAAAAGGTGTGGAGCGCCATGCTGTAGAAGAGGGTATCCCGGTCGTTACTATTGAATTAATGGAAGAACTTCGCAAGCGCCGGTTTGGCAACGAAAAGCCTGTCTTTAAGTTCTAATGGAATCCCTTCTTGGGGTCCTCACCGACCTCAATCAACTCATTCCTATTGTCGTGCATTGGCTGCACCTGCTCTCCGCAGTCGTGTGGATCGGGGGTCTGGCCTTTCTGGTCATGGCTGTGACACCTTGCCTGAAAACCACGGTTCCGAAAGAATTCATTAAACCTATTTCGGAAACATTTTATAAACAATATAAACGCATGGTGGGTCTTTTGTTGGTGGTCATTCTCTTTACGGGTGGGGCCAACCTGCATTATGTCAGTCAGGCAATGGTTATGGCGACTGGAGAAGGTGTGGCGCACCATGCGAAATATCTCACGGTCTTTTTTATTAAACTGTTCTTGGTCCTTGGGGTTCTGACCATTTTCCTCTACACAACCCTCTTTAAAAACGACCCTACTGGCCATGAAGATCCAGAGGAATTAGAAGAAATGGCTGTCGAGCCCGTGCCCTTTCAGCGAGTGGCCTTGTGGATGGGCGTGTTTATTATTCTTTGTGCGTCGGCCATGAAGCATCTTCATACCTAACTAGAGGTCTTTCTGATCAGCATCAGCCCGAGAATTATCGTCCTCTTTTTCTACCCTCAACATAGATGTAAGTTGTTCTCAGTGAGAAAAAATGAGCCACTTAGAAAGTACGAGGCCATGTTTTTCATAAGCGCGAATATTCAAAAATGGGGTATAGAGAAAATAGAAGGAAAAGAATCGCTTCAAGTCATACTGATGATGGGTCTCGTAAGTTTGATCTTGGTTCTTGGTGGAAGTTGGGACGCTTGGGCAAAAACCCCTGAAAATCTGGAAGATCCAGAAGCCGTCATCCGAATGATCGTCAAAGCCAATGCCGAAATGGATTTGAAGACTCTTGAAACACATATGGCCGCGGATGAGGACACCGTGGGTTACACCATAGGCGGTCGTAAATTCATCGGATGGAAGGATGTGAAGCAAGCATTCGAAGAAGAGTTTGCTATGCTCCGTGGATTAACCATTGATATTCTTAATCTTAAAGTTTGGCAAAAGGGGGAGGTCGCCTGGTTTGCTATGGAGATTGATTACAACCGTGAGGTGCAAACGGCTGATGGTCCGATCAAGAAAACCTGGCCCTTGCGCGATACCGGCGTCTTACATCGCCGGGAGGGAAAATGGATGCTGGTCAATTGGCACGAATCCATGCGCGAACCCATCAAGCCCTTGGCTGTGGAGCGAGAATCCAGGCCTACCGAAGCTGGAGCCAGTCCGGTAGAAGTCAACCTCACTGGTGAATGGGAAATTCAAGAAGAAGACAAGGCCTATCAAGCGACGTTAGACGCGAAAGGCAATGGTCCGTACACCTGGCAGGAAGGCCGGATCAAGACTGAGAGAGTGGTCGATCGCCTCTGGTCTGGTACCTGGCACCAAAAAGGAAATGATCGGGAAGGTGCCTTTGAGGTGCTCTTATCAGAAGACGGAAAGACCGCCGACGGAGTCTGGTGGTATTTGCGAGTGGGCACACAAAAAAATATCCCTCCACGCGAATGGGGCGGTTCCTACAAAATCAAACGTTTGTCTCCTTAGCCCCGCACTATCATGGTGTCTTAATTTCTTTTCATTTCACTTGGGGGAGCCGGTCCCTGCTGTCCCATTTTTGGCTTCCTCTGCGCACTATTCACAGGTAGTACGGTGCCACATTAATGCTCTAGCTTTTCCTATTTGACATCTGGATGATACTTATTCATCAACACCACCGGTATAATGCAACTATTCAAACGACCAGCTAATTTTTCGAAGATGAACCCGTAGGTGTTTTTTGTCATGCGTGCTACTCGTTCCCGTTCAAGACGTGCACCCGAAACCAACCCCCTCCCTTTGGATCTACCAGAAGAGGAGGCCGGCGATGAGCTGCTCATACATAAACCATTAGTGGTCATTGTGGGGCGCCCAAATGTCGGCAAGTCCACCCTGTTCAATCGAATTGTCGGACATCGGACGGCGATCGTGGATGACGTGTCGGGTGTCACACGCGATCGTAATATGGCGGAGTGCGAATATCAAAACCGTATGTTTACCTTGGTCGATACCGGTGGCTTGGATCTCAATGCTGAAGATGTGATCGTGTCGCAGATTAAAGATCAAACGAAACAGGCCATGGCAGAAGCTGACCTGGTGATCGCGGTGATGGATGGTCGTGTCGGATTATCGCCATTGGATACTGAGCTGGCAGACCTTCTCCGTCCTATAACCAAACCTGTCTTTCTTGCAATCAATAAAATTGATACGCCAAAATCCGAACCTCTTCTCGCAGACTTTTACCAATTGGGTATGCAGGACATCTATCCCATTTCTGCGGAAGGCGGGATCGGAGTCGATGAGTTACTTGAAGCTCTTATGCCCTATCTGCCTCAAGCCCCTGACGAGTCGGTTTCGTTAGAGATTCCCCGTATTGCTGTGGTGGGCCGACCTAATGTCGGCAAGTCGACATTGGTGAACGCCATTTTGGGTGAAAAACGACTTATTGTCAGTGACATCCCCGGGACCACACGCGATCCGATTGATTCCCTCCTCACTCGTGAAGGTCAAAGTTATATCTTCACCGATACTGCGGGAATCCGCAGACGGGGGCGCATAGACCGTGGCATTGAAGGGTATAGCGTCGTGCGGGCCATGCGTGCTTTGGGTCGATCTGATGTCGCCGTCTTAGTCTTGGATGGCATTGAAGGCGTGACGGAACAAGACACCAAAATTGCGGGGTTGATCAGCAAGCAAGGGCGCGGATGCGTCATTCTGGTCAATAAATGGGATGTGCGTGAAGATGATCCTGCAGCGTATCCCACCTATAATTTGGAGCTTTCCAGGCGGTTTCCATTCTTTGCCCATGTTCCGGTGCTGTTCGGAGCAGCCGTGCAATCTCAGACTCTCCCTGACTTGTTTTCAAAAATTGATCAGGTGGTGGCATTTTTCGCGAAACGTATTCAGACGCGGACGCTCAACCTCTTTCTACAGCAACTCCTCGACAAAAACCCCATTTCCTTACATCGCGGGAATCCTAAAAAATCAATGTTCATCACGCAAGTCGCAACGAAACCTCCAACCTTTGCCTTATTTGTCAAAGGAGCAGAGAAGATTCCTCCTGCGTACCTTCGGTATCTGGAGAATTCCATCCGTGCGGAATATGGCTTTCAGGGTATTCCGATAAAAATATTGTTGCGGGGAAGAGGGAAAAAATAAATCCGAGAGAAGAAACTTGTGGCGAGGGGAAAGAAACAGCAATTGGTATTAACCTCATTCTAGATATTTCATATAAAGGAGGGAAGATCAGGGTCTTCAATCCTAAAAAGGAATTTATTTTTACCCCCCCCCTAAGACAAAGTAATGATCGAGCGGATCTATGATGATTGGAACTTCCGCTGGGGCGGTCCTTTAAAAATATTTGCTGAACGCCAAATGCTGAACCTCATAACTGGAGAAGGCTGTGATAAGAAAATGTATTAAGTGTATAGAATAATCCGGTCCAGATTTCAAGATGACAAGGCATGAGTGACGCTCTTTTTCCTTACCTGCTCTTCTGGATTGCAGGATTACTTTTTTTTGCCATTGAAATAATCCGTCCCGCCCGGCCACTTCAGT
Organism: Nitrospirales bacterium; assembly: GCA_040904705.1. Lineage (GTDB taxonomy): Bacteria > Nitrospirota > Nitrospiria > Nitrospirales > UBA8639 > Nitrospira_E. The sequence goes on from JBBDSY010000064.1 coordinate 24,453, forward strand.
ATCGGTCTGTGCTCCTAAAAGACCTTGTATCCCTAGGAATGTACAATATATTTTTTCTTTTGGCTGTGAATATCACTGATAGGATTCCGATTCCAAATTATGCCTCAGCCACCTTATTGACTCTACCTCTCTTCATAAAACTCATCCTCTTTTACGTTGTGGAAGATTTTGGGCTCTACTGGGTACATCGAATCATGCATACTGGCCCTGTTTGGCGGGTGCATAAATGGCATCATTCACCGCGGTACATGTATTGGTTAGCTGGTGTTCGCACCACAATTCCCCACATTATTTTTTTCAACCTGACATATGTGGTGGCCCTCCCACTTTTACACGCTGCTCCATCCTGGATATTTTTTGCCATTAGTGTTGAGCACGTGTTGAGAAATAATTGGATGCATATGAATGTCGTATGGAGATCGCGTTGGCTGGAATGGATCTTTGTGACACCGCGGTACCACCATATACATCATAGCGACGATCCTCGGCATTATACGTCAAATTTCGGATCTCTCTTTACATTCTGGGATAGGATTTTCGGTACCTACCTGAATCCAGAGGATGTCAAACAGGAGATTACATTTGGTATTGGGGAGCGACCCAACCCGGTTCGTTTAATCCTTGGAGTGTAGCGCTCAGATAAGAATGAGCTTAGAAGTACCCATGGTGGAGTTGCTTCAGTGGGCAGCGGCAAAATGAGGGCCATTATTTTCCCAATAAACATAGAGGGTTCTTGGGGAGGGCATAAGTTTTCTATTGTGGGGGCATTTTGCTGGCGCGGAAGATCTTGTTGATGTTGTTTCTCAGCCTGATATCGATTAAGGGCGGGAAATATACCAAGCCAATTGCCTGGAATGCCATGGGGTTAGGGCAACGGGTATCGTTTACGTACAGCCCTGTTGGCTCCCCGCCGTGGAAATTTCATCTCTGCCGCGACTTCCAGTTAGACGGATGGGGAGCTGCCAGTCACTAACACCAAAGGGGTTCAATGAACCAGCATGCAAAGATTGAACGATCGCCTCACTCTCGATGATCCCCGCACGTGCTAGCGTCTATCCGTTTCCTACTTCATTTCCAATAGCGATCCCAGCATGAATAATTGAGGATTACAACCGACTTAAGGCCTGGAAGTATTCCACGAAGGCGTGCATGCCGCCTGAGGCCTGTCCCCAGTCGAAGTATTCATTGGGGGCATGATAGCCATGTTCGGGCAAACTCAATCCCATAAATAATATAGGCACTTTCCAGGCACGATGTAACGTCGCTACGGCTCCGATTGACCCGCCTTCCCTCACGAACACCGGGCGACGCCCAAAACCCTGTTCGACCGCATTTTGCAATGCGTCGGCATAGGGTCCTTCGGAAATACCACGAAAAGGTTCCAGGGCCTCATCGTTAATCACTTCGATATCCGGGTTGCGCTCACGGAGATGCTTTTTTAAAAGACGGAAGATCTTCTGGGGGTTCTGATTAGGGACGAGACGCATGCTGACTTTGAGTTCTCCCCAAGCGGGAACAATGGTTTTCAGGCCAGGTCCCGTGTGTCCGCCAGTTAAGCCATGCACTTCAAACGTTGGCCAGGCCCAAATGCGCTTGAGCAATTCTTTGGGGTCTGAGGTTCGTAGCGAGCGCAGTTGATAGGCTTCTTTAAACTTCCGTACTTGAAAGCCGGAGGCCACAAAGTCCTTCATTTCCGTTCGAGAGGGTGGCACCACATCATCGTAAAAACCTGGGATTTTCACTCGTCCGGTTTTCGCATCTACGCATGAATAAGCAGCATCGCATAATTCCGCTAATGGATTGCGAGCCCCGCCTCCAACAAGGCCTGAATGTACGTCGGTTTCTCCCGTGCGAAGGACTAAGCGAACCCCTAACAGGCCCCGTAATCCACAGGACAGGGCGGGACGATTTTTCGCGACCCAGATCGTATCGGAGACCAATACCGAATCGGAGGGGGGAACGGTTTTGCGATTCTGTAAGACTTCCGAAAAATTAGGGCTGCCGATTTCCTCTTCCAATTCCCAGAGCACTCGAATATTAAGAGGAATTCCAGCTTCTCTTGCAAAACGTGCGGCAAACATGGCGGTTAGTGCAGGACCTTTATCATCGGTCGCCCCACGACCGCAATAACGGTCGCCGTCTTTTTGAAAGGAAAAGGGCGATTGCCGCCATTCCGGTTCTTGAGCCGGCTGAACATCCAAATGATTGTAGATGGTTACGGACGGGTATTGCTGGCCGGCCCACCATTCTCCAGCCACACTGGGATACCCTTTGGTCTTGACGATGGCTGCCCGTGCACCGAATTGTTCAAGATAATCAAGAGCTAATTCAGCCATCTTTTGCATATCCGATGCATGATCGGGATCTGAACTCACGGATGGGGTTTCGACCATTTGACCTAACATGTCTTCAAAATGTGTGCGCTGTTCATCAATGTAGGTTTTTAATTGAGAGGTCTGAAGGGCCATGTTGAGTCGATCCTTTTTTATGGAGAAATTCAGAAGAAGGTGTCTATCGACTTTCCAGGAGCCGGATAAGAATCTTGATTAGCAGTCAATTGCCAAGAGCTAATTCTTCTCTTCCTTTATCCAAAAGAAAAGGGGACGGGGGCAAACGTGATAATAAAAATGACGAGGGCTCCCCAGGCTATCCATCCTCGGCCCCTTCCTAACCCGACATCCGGGTCAGTGATCGGAGGATGCGCCAGTCCCACAATACTGGCCATCCCCACCCAGACAAACCATCCCGGCCAACCGGTGAGGCCAAGATAGAGCAGGATGGGCACCGTGACATATGCCAATTGTCGCTGTTGTCGTCCAAAAACGGCGAAGGCCACATGTCCTCCATCCAGTTGCCCCAACGGTAACAGATTGATGGCCGTGACGAAAAACCCAAACCAGGCCGCAAAGGCAATCGGATGCAGGACCAGATCGTGTGTAGACGGAATCGGACCAAACATAAGCCAGGCAAATCCTTGTAAAAGGAGGGGTTCACCAAGTTGGAGGCCGAAAACATGCTCTTTTGGAACGACATAGGAAAAAGAGAGTCCAATGATGACGGCAATCACCGCGGCAACAAACCCAGCTATTGGTCCGGCAACCCCAATATCGAACAGAGCTTGTCGTTTCATTATGGGAGAGCGCATTCGAATGACGGCCCCGAAGGTGCCGATGAATTGTGGGGGTCCAGGGATAAATAGGGGAAAAGATGCTGGCACACGATGAATGCGCGCGAGCACGTAGTGTCCCAGTTCATGTATGACCAAAATGCCTAAGAGGGTTATGGCGAAGGGTAAACCATGAAACAAGGTGCCAGGATATTTTGTGAGAAAATCCCAGGCACCGGTCACCGGTTTCGTATTGACCTGGTAGGCTCCAGCCCATAAAGTCGTAAACATCGTAAGGCAGAAAAGGAGAATGGGCAGTCCCCAAGCCGAAAACGTACTCGGTGGTGGAGGCGCCTCGTAAAACGCGTGGCGGGGCATGTCCATTTCTTCCTGATCAGGCTTGGAGGCCCACGTGTTGCGTTGGGAGTCGTAGAGCATTCGATTCTGAATCGCTTCTTCCTTAGCAATGGGTTGTATAAGGGACCCGGAAGGAATCGACTGGGAAGTGTCAGGAGGTGCGGATTGAGTTTGGGGAGAAGGGTCCTGCAGTTCTTGATTATCCATGTTGTCTGAAGAAGGTGTCATGGGGTTATTAAAACCATTCTACCCACTCATGGTTAGCCGAAGGGATTGTGTGTCTGCTCTTCTGCCACGGTGGTTGACGGACCGTGGCCGGGGAATAACACCGTCTCTTTGGAGAGGTGCAACAATGTTTGCCGGACAGATTGCAGGTGTTGCGGGTAGAGAGAAAAGGGATTCGATCGGCCAACTGATCCCGCAAAGAGTGTGTCGCCCACGAAACAGAGGTTTTGCCCCTTATGGGTGGTAAGGTAGCAAAATCCACCTGGCGTGTGACCTGGAGTGGCGAGGCATTCCACCGTCAATTCTCCGAGGGCAATCATATGATGGTCGGCTGGAATTTTTAACGACGCCAGATCGGGTTTCCAGGGAAGCAACTCAAAATCCCCGTTGCCCAGATAGACGGGCACTGGCCATTCCGCCAAAATTTTGTCTAATCCTCCGGCATGGTCGGCATGACCGTGTGTCAATCCTATGCCGATGAGCGTCAACTTTCGTTCTTTAATGGTCGCCAACATCTGTGGAGCATTATACCCGGTATCAATCATCAGCGTTTGCCTGGTTTCTGGATCAGTGAGAAGGTAGCCTTTGACTTCATATCCGCCAATGTCCCCTCTAATGGTTTCCACTAAATCGTCCTCGGTGGTCCAGTTCGGTTGGGGTTGCGGAACCCACCCCTCTAGCGTAATGGCCACCAAAGAATGAAGCCGTAAATGTAAAGCCTGGCAAATGTGGTGGATTTCGGCCTTGGTCGGGACGCGTTGATTTTTCTCCATACTTTCCAGGTCAGAGATTTCGATATGAGTCAATTCCGCTAAGGCCTGAAAGCTATGCTCTTGTCCAAAGCGGGCCTTCTTCAGAATATCGCAAAACTCATCTTCTAAACTCATGGGACCCTCATGGATTCTTTCAGATCGGTTGACGGCCTCTTGCCATAACCGAATGTGCACATATATGAGTCAGAAATACCATCTAACCAAAAAAGAGAGGTCCGGGGAAAGGGGGTTTGGTTTAATGCAGAAATATGACGAGTTGCTTCTGGAGACATGATCCGAAGATTTTGTACAATGAGCCACGCTTATCAAAATTCGGCACGAGAGTAACCCCGCGGCTTTAAAGGCTAAATGGTGTGAGTAGCCTTCCGCTTTCACAAGAATTGTGCGTCATGAAATGGTGTGGGTCACATGACAATTTCGTCAGATTTGTGTGAGGTGCTGGTGCTAGGTGGTGGACCTGCGGGCTCTTCCATTGCAGCGGTCCTGGTAGAAAGGGACTGGCAGGTAGTGGTGTGGGAAAAAGATTCACATCCTCGGTTGCATATTGGAGAGTCGTTGCTCCCACACAGCCTGCCGTATTTGCTTGGAGTGTTAGAAGAGGTCGAAAGAATCGGGTTGCAAAAATTCGGGACGGAATTGATATCCCCACACCATGATGAACCGGTCAACCTGTATTGTTCAGGAGCTAGGGATAAATCCCATCCCTATGCTTTTCAGGTCCGCTGATCGGAGTTTGACCATATCCTCATCCAGAATTGCATGAAAAAAGGGTCTCGAGTTCATGAAGGGTTTGAAGCTAAGGCCGCAGACTTTTCTCACAACAATTGTGCCATCATGTCTGGGACCAATGCCCAAGGTGAACAGGTCCGCCGGCAGGCTCGTTATATCGTCGATGCCACTGGGCGTCAGGCATTTTTGGCCAACCCGTTTAGTGCCAAGCGGCGCAATTTGCACCACAACAGTACTTCAATCTTCGGTCATTTCGAGGGGGTCATGAGACATTCAGGTAGGGATGAAGGGAATAGCAGCCTCTGTTGGTTTGAACATGGATGGTTTTGGATAATTCCCTTGCCTGATGGCGTAACCAGTGTGGGAATGGTGTGTTGGCCTTCTTATCTGAAATCCAGGAAAACCGCCCTAGAAGATTTTTTTTGGGAAACAGTCCACGGTTCGCGTCCTATGGCCAATCGTATGTTGAAGGCGAAGGCCATCATGCCTATTGTGGCGACTGGGAATCATTCCTATCAATCTTCGGTCATGACAGGTTCGCAGTTCATGTTGGTGGGCGATGCCTTTGCCTGCGTCGATCCGATCTTGTCCAGTGGAGTGCATTTGGCTTTACATAGTGGTATTCAAGGGGCTGAAGTGGTGGAGGCGTATTTACATGGTCATTCACAGGCTGGGCAGAAGGCTAAGGATTTTGAAGCCACCGTCATACATGGTCTCAAAATATATTCTTGGTTTATCTATCGGATAACTCCACCGGCTTTTCGGAATCTGGCCATGGCGCCCAAAAATTATTTTAGAATTCATGAGGCCATATCCTCGGTGTTGTCGGGGGATGTGTTTGGCGCGACACCGGTAAAACTTCCTCTATTCCTTTTTACATGCCTCTATTACCTCAAGGCCCTGCTTGACCTTAAAGCGAATCTCGGCCAATATCGAAGGAGAAAACATGCCGTGGAACAAGAGTCGATGGCGTAAGGACGGTCAGGGCAGTAGGAGCTCCAACTAAAAGAAAAGGGTTCTCGGTGCGGAAGAATGGAAAGGCAATTCTCTCATAAAAAAAGTGGGATGGGTTCAGCACTCGGTGTTCCTTCCGAGTGGGAAGGCTCTTCTGCCCTTTCCTCATTGCCACTCCGGGATAATGTAACGGTCAGTTACGTCCAAGCCTCCGATCTTTCGCGGGAATTGGAATCAGAAACATCCCATACCTTAGCGGTTATTGCCTACGGTAGAGGCAAATCACTACCAATAATGCGAAATAGTCTCGCCATTGAGGTTCATCTGCCCTCATTAACCCAGCCCCCGTTCGTGGAAGTTTGGAAAAGCTCCACCCCGGTTTTGCGCGATCAGGTTCAAGGCATTCGACTGGCTTTTACCGATGAATTCGTGTTTGGTTGCTTCGAAGCCCTTGAGCACACTGAAAATGCATTCGAAGAACTGGCTCGTGACGCATACGCGCGAATTTTTGAGTATTGCACTCGGTCAGGTTTTTCTCATCTTCTGCGCATGTGGAATTATTTTCCTACCATGAATGCAGAGCAATTTGGATTAGAACGGTATCAACGATTTTGCATAGGACGCCATCAAGCTTTTTCGACGTCTCATCCGGAATTCCCCTCGATTCTCCCCGCAGCGAGTGCCGTCGGTACCCAGGGTGGTCCCTTCCAAGTGCTGTTCTTGGCCGGGAGGCAACCAGGCCAGCCTCTGGAGAATCCTCGACAAATCAGTGCGTATAAGTATCCTCCCATCTACGGGCCCAAAAGTCCTTCCTTCGCCAGAGCCACCTTGCATCGAACGTCCACAGGGTGCCAATTGTTCGTCGCTGGGACGGCAAGCATTGTGGGTCATGCCACACAGCATCATGGCGATCCAGTCAAACAGACGTTGGAAACTTTGTCTAATATTGATGCAGTCTTGAATCGAGTACGTCACGAGGGCCCGGAGTTGTGGGGTGCGAAATGTTCTGAAGGTCCCTTGAAGGTATTTGTGCGTAATCGGGAAGATTTGTGCGGAGTCCGGGAGGTATTAGAGGGCCATGAACATGGGAAGGGGCCAATATTGTATGTACTGGGAGAGATGTGCCGGAAAGAATTGCTGGTTGAAATCGAAGGGATCTGGAATCTCGCCTTCCTTCATCATGAGTAAAGATAAAGCTAGCATTCTTATTTAAAATTATTTAACATATCGGCGTCTCGGTCAGAGTCAGACCTTTGCCAAGCTTCGGGGCAGTGAAAGACTAGGAAAACTCATGGTGGGTCTGTTGAAAAAAGCCGTCAGCGGCGTTCTCGCCATTTTTCTGTGCTCACGTATTATCCATACGCTCCGCGCACAAAAATGGCTGCGGCCTTGCTGAACGAACTTTTTTGAACCGACCCTCGGGATTAGTGACCGGGGGAATGTTGGGAAAATATGGCTTTCGATATCCTCATTATTCAACAGTCCCATGGTTCAACCATCTCCATCCAACTGACGAATTTACTATAAGGAGGATTTTCCGATGAAACATCGTGCATTGAATCAGTTGATCTTTTTGGCAGTGGTCATGGTGTTGTTTGTGGGATGTCGAACAACGCCTGTCTTTAATGTCGAAAATGCGACCATTAATACAGTGTCAGGGAAAGAACCCACATTGGAAGATGTTTCCAGAGCGATTGTGAGTGCATCAGGGAATTCAAATCCTCCCTGGAATATGCAGATCGTCAAACCAGGTCACATTGTGGCCACCTTACATAACCGAACACATATGGCCCAGGTGAATATTCATTACACGACCGAAGGATACAGTATTACGTATAAGGATTCTGCCGATCTGAAGTATGATGCGGAGAAGGGGACGATTCATGAGGGTTACAATAAATGGATTCAACGTTTGGATAGTAATATTCGGATGAAAGTGAATATGTTGTAACGAGTATTTCATGAGATAAGACCGCTCATTGAAGAACCAATGGGCGGTTTTTTTTATTGGCGAGAAGGGCGGGATGAGGACCCGTCCTGAATATTGGAACTCTGATGGGCAAGCGGTTGACCGAATAAGGAATGGTACAGATTTCGAGGGGCTAATCCTTTGGACAACAATTTTCCTCCAATCATAATCGTGATTCGGGCAATATCCACGACCGGTCTGAAGTAACTGGGCCTTGGAGCTTGGCGAGGATCGGATTCGATAGGCACAGGAAGGCTCCAAAATCCAAGTTTGGCTCCTTCCACTAAAATCTCACTTTCAAAGACAAAGCTTCGCTCTGGTCCTGTCGGAATAGTAAGCTGAGCGATTAATGACATGGGATAGATCCGAAAACCCGATTGGCTATCAGCAATCGGGTGGCCAGCGGCCCACGAGACCCAAAAATCTGCTATCCGATTCGCCAGTATTCGGTGCCACGTGTGGCGAGTCCATGGTCTCCGGCGTGCGCCGATGATGATACGATGGGGAGTTAATTCAAGCTGGTTAATCAGTCGAGGAATATCGGCTGGAGAATGTTGACCATCTCCATCCAGCGACACGACGGCAGTTATGCCCTGTTCTTTTGCATAGTGAAAGCCCTTCCAAAGACTGGCCGCTTTTCCACGATTGGTGCGGTTTCGCAGGACCGTGACCGGCAAATCTTGTAAGACTCGTGCTGTTCGATCGGTTGACCCGTCGTCGACCACGATGACTGTTTGGAGGTATTGGAGGGATTCCTGTGCGACACCATAAATTGTTACCTCCTCATTATAGGCTGGAATCACGATCGCATACTCTGTTGAACGTTCGCGATCCACTACGCCATCGCTCCATTCACGCCGATGATTTGGCCGGAAATGTAACTGGCTTTCTTCGACGCCAAAAAACCCACCACTGATGCCACTTCTTCAGGCTGCCCCGCACGTTTCATGGGTACCATACGCTCAATTTGTTCTACGGTAAATGCGTGCTCTGTAGAAGGGGAATGAATCAGTCCCGGTGCCACCACATTCACGGTGATACCCCGAGAGGCGATTTCCGTCGCGAGCGATCGAGCTGCGCCATGAAGCCCAGATTTGGCAGCAGAATAATTCGTTTGCCCTCGGTGCCCAATCATGCCAGATAACGAGGAAATGGGAATGATGCGTCCCCAGCGCGTACGGATCATGGGTAGCAATAGAGGTTGCGTCACATGAAAAAACCCATGAAGTGAGACGTCGATCACTTGGTGCCATTGTTGGGACGTCATCCCGGCCATCGGTGCATCATCAAATACTCCAGCATTATGAACAATTACCTGGATGGGGCCGCTTTCGAGGAGCGCGATCATCAAGCGTTCAGTTTCTTCGCGATTCGTGAGATCGCACCAGATGGATTCGGCTGATCCACCTGCCTCGATAAGTTGATTTCTGACGGTATCGCACATTTCCTGGTGGTGGTGTCCATGAACAATGACGTGAAAATCCATCGAAGCCAATTCACGACATATTGCGGTACCGATTGGGCTATTGCCACCCGTGACGAGTGCCCGTTTCATGTGATAGCCCCCGACCCTTGGATGAAGATTGAGGCGCGTCCTTGAAGAAGGCTCCCTTCGCGTGCCCTTATGGCAAAAGCATAGATGAAACTCAAGTGTTGTTCCAGTAACAAACTGGCCTCTATGATCAGGTCATCCGTGATTTGTTGAAAAGTCGAATGGCACACCTGGAGATCACGGATGGCTCCAAGGTAACCTACCGACGCGTTGTGCTCGGCAATGTTTCGGGTGAGTCCCACATGTACTCCCATGGCCTGGGCTGCGTATTCCAGACCACAAAGTATTCCTAATACACCATTCCGCCGTAAGGGGTTGTCCTGGTCGCGGTGGGTTGAAGTCAGGCAGGTGATTGAGGAGGTGTCCCAATGCGTGACCGAGGACAAGAGGCACATCTTGTCACCATGGGGGAGAAGTTTTACTAGCTCTAGTCTGGACAGGGTCGGCATGGTTGGTGGTCAATTTGAAGTTGAAGATTATCCAAAAAATTCAGATAAACAGAGGAGGTCAAATTTTTGGCGATAAGATGAAGCAGAGGAAGGCCTCGTGCAGCTGGATTGCCTAACCGCAATGACTCTAACGAAGCGTGAAGCATGGTTGTGGGAGACTTGGCCATGGATTCTGATAAGAGGGTGATATGTAATAGAGATAGACTTATCGGTAAAGCGTGTGTGCCGAGGACAAAGGCCATGGCGAAAGGAGCGATCAAAGGCCTGGTTTCATTGAGTGGAAAGGGTGCGGGTGTATCATATGCAGCGAATAACACGAGCTCTTCCTGCCCTGTAGCTAATAATGTGGCTGCTTCAAGCAGCCCTCCCCCAAACGACGAGTCATAACAGGCCAGGCTTGTCGAAGGACGCTGTGAGTCAGAGGCAATGCTCCAGTAACCGGCTGCAGCGTTGTGAACCGATTGGTGAAATAAGGTTGGGGAAACGATCGGTATGGGAGAGGCGAGCGACTGACAAATTTTGTGGAGAATGCCCACTTCCCCACCGGACGAAGCGAATACTGCCGCCATGTCTTTGGGGGAAAGTTGGCTATTGTGTACAGCTTCTTGGGCAACGCCTAGGGACCAACGAACGATTTCACTACTCCGGCGGCGTTCATTGGCTGGTAGGATCGAGGGCATGGGATCGGGCAACACCGAGTTATCATAAGAACGGTGTTCCTTAAACAGAGTCCGGCACGAGTTCCAATTTTCTATGCCGGGTCCAATCACGCCGACGCCATGAACAAAAATCTTCATCAGAGTTTTCCTAAAATTATGGTGCAATTGTTCCCACCAAATCCAAAAAAATTACTCATGATGTACCGAATTGGCTGTTCCTGGTTTTCAAGCAAGACACGACTGGAGAAGGTCGGATCGACGTTGGTGGTGTTAAGGCAACCGGGAAGAAGCCCTTCTTGTAGACAGAGATCTCCTAACACGACTTCAACCGCGCCGGCGGCGCCCAGGGTATGACCGGTCCAGCCTTTTGTTGAACTACAGGGAGTGACAGCCTGAAACATCGTGGCCACTGCGCGGGCTTCGGTTTGGTCATTGGCCATAGTCGCCGTTCCATGCAAGTGAATAAAATCGATGTCCGAAGTCGAGAGGTGGCTGCGGTCCAACGATGCTTGCATGGACATCAGGGCGCCACGGCCAGTGGGATGAGGATGTGACATATGGTACGCATCACTACTTTCCCCATACCCCAAGAGTGCGGTGGTCTGTTGAGTTCCCTTCTTCGGGGTTTTTTCCAACAAGACAAAGGCTGCGGCTTCTCCCAGCGTCAAGCCATCACGGGTGGCATCGCAGGGACGGCATGGGCTTGGGGAGGTCAGTTGTAACGCCGTAAATCCGTATAAGGTTGTCAAGCAGAGGCTATCCACCCCGCCAACAACCACGGCATCGCAGAGACCGGCTTCCATATATCGTGATGCTGTCGCAAAGACTTTTGCGCTAGAGGAACAGGCAGTTGAAATGACCACGGCCGGACCGGTGACCTCGAGATATTCACGGACAAAATGGGCGACGGAAAATGTATCTTGAGTGTACTGACCTCGTGGGATAAATGTCGTCGGAAGCCTGCCCGTGACAGGGTCTTGTTGTTGATAGGCATGTTCCGTTTCGAGAATTCCAGCAGTGCTCGTGCCAATGAGTACGCCGATTCTATGGGCTCCGTACTGCCGACGAACCTCAGCAATTTCATTTTCAAAACCATCCTGTTGTAGGCCTAATAACGCAAGTTGGTTATTTCGGCAGGTGAACTGGCTAAGACTGGAATTCAGAGAAACCTCTTCAAGCCCTTTGACTCTTCCCATGTATGTTGGAAGGGTTCTTCCCTCGAAATCGCAAGGCTCTAAACCGGATCGTCTTTCCTGTAGGGCTGACAAATGAGCCTGTCTCCCACGCCCGATTGACGAGACCAGCGTGGCATGCCCGAAAAAAAGAGGGGTCATTGGCAATGGTCAGGCCGAAGCCCGTAGCGTCAGAAAGTGTGAGAGAGGAAGTGGATTAACGGTCTCAGACGTGCCAAGAAGTTGATTGGCTTGTTCCTGGCAGCCAGTGAAAATCTCATGAAGACGGGTAAAGAATTGACGAGGTGTTTGAGGTTGTCCCACTTCTTCCAACCATTCAACGCCCTCCACGGCATTCGTAAAATTTCCGAGGTTCCCCCGATAAAAGGACTTGGTGTGATGAAGATGTTGTTCAACTGTCTTAAAGAGGTGAGAAAAGTTCGAGAGGGCATTCAGGACAGGTTGTTGCTCCCGAACTTTCTCGAGGAGGAACTCTTCGTTCAGATGTAAATCCTGTATAAACTCAGAAAGCCAGATGTGATAATACGACGGGAAATCTAACCGCCATTTCAATTTGAGGAGTTCATAGCTACCAAAGAGGGAATAGAGATCGCGATACAGACGCATGCTGGCTTCATAGCGAAAGTGCATGTACGCGTTGGACCGACCAACGAGCCTGTGCAGCTTCTGTGTCGACGCTCCTTCTTCTTCACAGCGAATCAAATTCGTCAAGAGATCATTTTCTAACGCAATAAAGTCTGACCCTGGGCTGTAAAAAGGATCTGTAAAGGCGGCGGATTCTCCCGTGAGCCCCCATCGATTGGGGCTAAAAAATTGTCGCGTGCCATAGGTCAAATGTTGGAAGCTACCGATATCCAACAGGGTAGCATCTTGGAGCAGGGACCACGCGGCATGGTGCTGTTTGAGGAAGGCCAAAAACCCTTCCGCCTTACGGAAGGCTTCTGCCCACCTGGATTTTTGCTCCATGACAATTCCCACGCTCACGACATCCTGACTAATGGGGATAAACCAAATCCAATACCCTGGGTAACAAAAATGCGTGGTTGAGGTGTGTCGACTCGTACCGTTCACCCGTTGACGAAACGTCTCGGGGCCAACGGTATCCAGGTTGGTTACATTTTTGAAACGCCCCCATACGGCTGCCAGGGTGTGGTGTGATTCGGGAATTCGCAAATTCTCTTGCTTCGCCAAGAGGGAGGATCGGCCACTGGCATCAATGAGCCATCGGCACTGACAATTCCATTTTTTCAAGTCGGATTCCACGCAAAACTGATGGGGAGTTGAATCAGCACTGAGCCGGATATCATAAACCCGACTCCCGAGGTGCAATTCCACGCCGTCTTCTTGATTCATCCGTTGGAGGTCGGTTTCCAGCCGTGAACGGTCCAGTTGAAAGCTTTTATGAAAGGGTCTTTCGATTCCCCCGATTTCACTCATCTCAATCAAGGGAGCTTGCCGATTTTCCTGATCAAAGAAAAATCTCAGACCATTTTTGACGATATGCTGCTTAGTCAGGTAGTTCCCCAGCCCCAGGCGTCTGATCAGATAATTCCCCGTGACCTCAACTGTGGACTCTCCCACTTTAAATGAGGTGGCCGCACGTTTTTCAAACATGCCGACGGTAAGTTGGGGAAACGTCTGCCTGAGTTGCCTGGCTACGAGGTTCCCGGCAAGGCCCGCGCCAAGAATGGCGATATCAAAATGTTGCTGTGGCAAAGGTTCAATCCAAGCCGAGACTACAAGCCAACAATGTGGTGGCCAGATGACGCGCGGCCACCCTTTCGTAAAGGGCACGAGCGATGCTTACGTCGAGCATAATCAAGCTTGTGATAGGAAGCAAGACGGTTGTCATTTTGTCGATGGAACACAGCCCGATCCATAGGATAAGGATCAGACAACCAGTTCAGAAGGCCAGGTACGCGGTGAATTCTTGATGCACTCCCTGACTATCCGCATGGATTCAATGTGGCAGTGAAAAAGATGGAGTGATGCCAGAATTCTCTTGATTTAGCGTGTTCAGCCCTTGAATTTTCCGGGGTCAGTCGCTGAGGCAATTCTTAAAGCCAAAGGCAGCGGTGTCATGAAATGGAAGACAGAGGCTGACCTCTCGGTTCGCCTAATCGTGTTTCGAGAAGGTTGTTTGCCTGCTCAAATCCTCGGCGAAATATTTCTCGAAGCCGGTTCAACGACTGCTCAGAAGCGGTCGGTTGCCCTATTTCTCGGACCCACCCAATGCCCTCCAAGGCGTCGGTGAAATTCCCAAGGTTTCCTCGAAAGACCGCCTTGGTTTCGCGAAGATGCCGCTCAACCTTTTGAAAAAGCTGAGAGAATGTCGAGAGGGCATTGAGTACCTGCTGTTGCTCCTGAACCTGATTGGCGAGAAATTCCTCGTTGAGGTGAAGGTCCCGCATAAATTCAGAAAGCCAGCGATGGTAGTACAAGGGAAGATCCAATTGGAACTGTAATTTGATGAGCTCATAGCTGCCAAAGAGGGAATAGAGATCGCGATACAGGTACATGCTGGCCTCATATCGAAACTGCATATAGGAGTTCGAAAGATTCACGAGATGGTGTAAGTGTTGCCTTGAGGCGCCCTCTTCTTCGTGTCGAATCAAGTTCGTTAAGAAATCATTTTCCAAGGCAATAAAGTCGGAACCGGGGCTGTAAAACGGATCCGTAAAGGCAGCGGATTCGCCCGTGAGCCCCCATCGATTGGGGCTAAAAAATTGTCGTGTGCCATAGGGCAGATGCTGAAAGATGCCGAGATCCAGTAATTCAGCGTCTTGAAGGAGTGACCATGCGGCATGGTGCTGTTTGAGAAAGTCTAAAAATCCTTCTGCTTTGCGAAGGGCTTCTTGCCATCCGGCTGCCCGATCCATCACGATTCCGACGCTCACGACTTCCTGACTAATGGCGATGAACCAAATCCAATACCCCGGGTAACAAAAATGGGTCGTCGATTCTCGACGGCTCGTGCGGTTCACGCGTCGGCGAAATGTGTCCGGGCCGATTTCATCCAGGTCCATCACATTCTTGAAGCGTCCCCAGACGGCTGCCACGGTATGGTTCGGCTCGGCGACGCGTAAGCACTCTTGCTTCGCCAACATTGAGGATCGGCCACTGGCATCAATCAGCCATCGACATTGCCCTCTCTATTTCTGGGAGGAGGTTTCCACGGAAAACTGATGGAGCGTTGCATTGGAACTGAGCTGGATATTACAAACCCGGCTTCCCACATGAAGTTCCACGCCGTCTTCTTGATTCATCTGTTGGAGATCTGCCTCCATGCGTGATCGATCCAATTGATAGCTAGGATGGACGGGTTTGGCGATACCTCCAATTTCACTCATGTCAATCAGGGAGGCTTGCCGATTTTCCTGGTCAAAGAAGAACCGTAGACCATTTTTCAGAATATGATGTTCCCTCAGATAGTTCCCCAACCCTAGGCGTCTGATCAAATAATTTCCAGTGACTTCTACCGTAGACTCCCCAACTTTAAAAGATGTGGAATCAGATTTTTCAAACATTCCCACTTTTAAATGGGGAAGTGTTTGTCGAAGTTGCCTGGCGAGGAGATTACCCGCAAGGCCCGCTCCAAGGATGGCCATATCTAGATTATGCGTTGGCATGGAAGATCTAGGTGGTCTGTTGACGCTGGATTGGGAAACAGATAGCAGCAAATAGGAAGCAAATAAGGGATCCGAAGAACACGGTTAAGCCAATTCCATGGAGGACAGGAGTTTGTGAGCAGGCCAGCAATCCGAAAACGGTGATGGTGGTGAGACTGCACACCATAATTGCTGAAATCGTTTGTTGACGTTCGGTTACTGTCGTAAAGGGACGTTGAAAAAACAAAGTGTAATCTAACCCAATCCCGAAGACCAACAGTAAGGCTGCCAGATGAAACAGGGACAGTCGTTCCCCGAAGGCATGAAGGAGGCCTAAGTCGAGCATAATCGAGCCTGCGATGGGAATCAAGACGGTCGCGACCTTCTTAAAGGATCGAAGCCCAAGGCCTAAAATAAGAACCAGGAATCCTACGCCGATCGCCAAATAGGTCGTGACTTCTTGACGATAGGTGGTCACCATGCGGTTCGATTCGGTTTTCAAATTCAGGAAATGCAACCCGGAGGATGTATCGGTGTGTATGGCATCCTCAATGGCACTGCGATCCTGCACCTCATGTATCAAAATCGTTCCTACCCATTGATCGTGGTAGGGGTACAAGAGTGAGCGGATTTTTGTGGCGAAAGGGGTATCTTGAAAGGTGCGATAATCCAACGGCGTCAAGTGCTGAGAGTTCCTCATGCTTTGAAGGAAGGGTTCGAAAAGGCTCGGCTTGAACGGCAAACCTTGCTGAGCTTCCTTCAGGGAATTCCGTAACGTAGCCGGTTCGGGTAACGCACGTTGTCTCAACATCTGGGTTTGAATGCTGGGTAGGTAATTTGCGGCCATTTCGTACCCGGTCATATAACCACGATCCACGAGTTGGTCCAAGGTGACTTTGAGAGCTTCGCTCTGTTCTAAGACATGTTGTTCGTCTGGTGCCACGATGATTATCATGTCACGGGCAGCGGGTGCGCCCAATTCTTTTCGTAACCAGACATCGCGGTCGCGGAGATTCTGTGGGATGGGGCTAAGATTGGCGATGTCTGTCTCCCAAAAAGGTTTCTCTGATACAGCTAAGTAACCAAGGGAGAGAACCATACTCAGGGGAACGATAAGGATCAGTCGAGAAGCCATACCTTCAAACGGAATCCATGCGGCCCAGGAAATGGGTTGCCCCAGTTGGGGCGGAATGAGGAGAGGCAGGATCCAGCGAGTGGTTGCTGCCGCCGTTAAGAGGCCGGTCATGGCCAAAAGGGCTAATTGCGACAGGCCTGGGAATCCAGAGAATAACATCGCCCCATAGCCAACGGCTGTGGTGGTCGCTCCTAATAAAATCGTGGGCCAGACTTTGAGAATGGCTTGTCTGGGTGACCAGGCCGATCCAAGATGGGCAAAGGCATGGAGCGGGTAATCAATGGCGACACCGATTAATGTGGCACCGAAGGCCAAGGTCATACCGTGAATAAATCCAAACACCATGTAAACGGTAATTCCTGCAGTGAGCAGACCTGTCACCAGGGGGACGAGGCCCAAAAACAAGATCGTGAAGGAGCGATAGGTCACTAAGAGCAGCATGATTACGAATCCACTGCCAAGCAGGGAGAGCCATTGCGCATCCTGCTGAATCACGGCTCGTGACTGCACGGCAAAGACGGAAGGTCCAGAGCGAAGCAATTCCAGGGAAGTGGAAACAGACTGGGGTGAGGCGGTCGCGCGAATGTCTTCCAAGCTGGATGTCAAAAAACTCTGGATGGCTTCTTGCCCATCCAGGTCAAACCCCGCTACCGCTGTTTCCGCGATCAGCAAGGCCACTAGTTGATCCGAAGAAAACCATACTCCATGGGCCATCTTGATCGTGTTGCCGGAACGCCATTGCTGGAGGACGCTTGCAAGGGCCCCTGTGGGGTCTTCAGGGACCTGCTTTTTAAAAAAAGCAGGGAGTGGATTGGCCATGTCTTGGAGTCGATGTTCTAAGCTTTGCCGTAATCTCTCTGGGCTGAATTGGTCTGCGGTGACGGTCGAGCTGAGGAGATATCGATAACGATACAAAAGGTCCTGGTTAAAGTCGTTTTGGGTCTGTTCTCCGTTATACACATGAAGAAATTGACCGTGCTTCCGCATGGCGTCTGCCAGTTTTTTGCTGGCTTTGGCCAACACGGCAGGTTCCGCACCCTGTAAACCGAGTAACAAAATTCTTGAGGTGGGACCCGACTGAAGTTGGTCAACAAATAATTGTTGTGAAAATGACCCTGAAGAAGGCAGCAGGAGTGGCAATTCGGTGTGAACCGGAATGGTGGTGGCAGCAAACCCCACCCCCAATCCTATTGCGACAAACCAGAAGAACCAAGAGAGAGCACGAGTGCTGATCATGGCATTTGTCGATCAAGTGTGAGCGTTGAACGGTCGCCATTGGTTTCGTGAATCTCAATGGTGCGAACGAATGCGTGTTCTCCGACCAGGCGAATACAATCCACCCCGTCTTCTTCATTTGGCGTTCTAGGCAACAGGGTCAATTCCCAGGCATCGGGGGTGTGAGACCCCGAAACAAAAAAAATCTGTCGAAGCCGTTCAGAGTCTCCGTTAAAGAGTGCGCGCAATCCCACAATAAAGGTCGCAAGTGCAGGGAATTCTTGAAGAGAAAAGGTGAGAGAAATCTCCCGAGAAGGGTTTTCATAGAGCAAGTTGTCCCCATTCAGGATAAAGGATTCTTCTGTGGGAATCTGAACATGTTTTTCTAAACGGTCTGGAGGCTGGAAAACCAGGGTCCCTTCCTTATGTGAGGGTGTTGTGAGCATGTGTGAATAATAGGTTTCATGAAAGGTCCGCTCACGAAGGGTTGGCTGTGCCAGGCTTTTAATTAATCGATTGAGGTCGGCCTGTTCTTCATGGAGGGGAAGGGGTTGGGTTGTTTTACAGGCATGAGAATGGGGGAGTGGCTCAAGTAAAAAAAGGCCACCACACACAAAACTCCAGAGCATGACCCTACTGATCTGTTTCCCAAAAGTCATAAAAATTAAACCAATTATTGGGAGCCATTCGGCAGTAGGCCTCTAAGCGAAGCGCATAGCGCTGGGTCCATTCCTGGAGTCCTGCTGCACGAGTTTCCCTTGGGATAATGACGGTTTCCGCAAATAATTCGAAATGAATGTCGTATCGTCCGCCTCCGCGATACAGGCAAAAAAATAACACGACAGGGACCTTGAGGATACTGGCCAGTAACATTGGACCCGAGGGGAATTGGGCCGCGTGGCCAAAGAATTGGCAAAGCACCACCTTTTCATCTTTGAGCGGACGATCCCCGAGCATGCCAACCAGGCCACCCGCATCGAGACAGTCTTTTGCCCGTAACATCGAGTCAGGTTCCCCAACTGGAATAATACAATCTAACAAAGAAGGGTCAAGGTTTCCGAAGACTTCATTGATAATTGGTGCGTTCTCTTTATGCATGAGCAACTTGATAGGGGCATTTCTTGTCGCTAAACCTGTGGCGCGCAGGATATCAAAACTTCCCAGGTGTGAACCAAGAAGAAGGCAGCCTTGTTTTCGGTCGACACGGTCAAGAAGGATATTTATATCACGAATGTTCAGGTCGAATTCTTCACGTCGCTTGGCCAAAAGAAAGGTTCGGTCCAATAAAGTCGAGGCGAAGGTGTGATAGTGGAGAAAGAGATCCTTGAGCCCCACCCGACGCTGCAGGACCCGGCGTAAAAACGTCTTGATGCCTTTGCTGGCCTTCCAGGAAAACAACACATAATATGCGCAGATTGGGTAGAGGAATGTACGGGCAGTTTTTCGTCCCATTCGAAGCGCCACCCACAACATAAATTGGTAAGCCCAGCGATGTCCGCGTTCCTGTTGCGCCAGCCACCCTTTACTCATAACGGAGAGGGAGAAATGTGGAGGTCCGGTTGAAAGAACAATTGGCCTGACACAATCAATCTTGGGCCAACCTGACATGAAAAGCTGACTGAATGTTTTGGAAGGATGTCGAACCTGAGTCGCAGTATTTCGTCAGGACGAAGAGGGGAGTGAAATTTGACTGAGGGCACGTTGGATAGCACCAAAGGTTCGTCAAGCGATTGTCCAATCTGTGCTAATACTTCTTCCAAAATCACGACGCCTGGCACGATAGGGTTGCCAGGAAAATGTCCAGGCAGTGAGGGATGCAGGGAGTCGATGGTGAAGGTTTTTTCAATCGACATGGAGTCATTTCGTGTTTGATGTGTTGAGTGAGATGGTTGGAATTTTGTTTATCACTAATAATTTTTCCACATCTTCTTTGCGTAGCTTTCCGGTTTCATTGCGAGGGAGCGTCTCAACCAAATAAATCGGGCGTGGCAGAAACACCGGCGCAAGTTTGGTACGGAGGGACGCAAGAATGGATTCAGCCGTTTGCCCGGGTGCGACGACAAAGGCCACTAACCGTGTGACCGATTCCTCTTTCTCTTCGGGCATAAAAAACACACCGTCTATAACGCCGTAAATTGACAGCAGTTGGGCATTCAAGGCATCCAGTGACGCGCGATGTCCTCCAATATTGATCAGGTGGCTGGGACGTCCTGCCAGAGTGAATTGTTGGGGATTTGTTGACAGAATCGTATCCGGAATGGGCACAGGGCCGGAAAAGTATGGCGCGCTCACAGCATGGCCGTCTCCCAGTGAAACCACGGTCAAATCAGGGAGTAATGTCCAACTATCTTCCTGATTTGGGCGTCGAGTGGCGATGGTCCCCGCTTCTGCAAATCCGTAAATCTCGACGATGGTGGTATGAAACAATTCTTCTACCTGCTTGGCTAAAGGTTGAGAAAGAGGGGCGGTGGCGGACAATGTATAAGCCACCTCTGGAAATTTGGATTGAGCCATCACACAGGCTCGGAGATGAATGGGCGTGGAGACTAAGATGTGTTGAGATGGTTGTTCCCGTAAAACCGATGCGATGTCTTCTGGGAAAAATGGACGTCCTGAATGAATGGCCCATCCCCGTTGGAGAGGTAGCATTATAGAGGTTTCCAACCCGTACATATGCTGATGAGGAACGGTTGCCACAATAGTTACCGGACGTGTCGGAGAAAGGGCTAGACTTTCTCCGGTTTTTTGGGCGATTTGGACCATGGATCCCCATGATTTGAGATATGGGCGCGGCGCGCCAGTCGTTCCTGAAGTGAAAGCGATGGCCGCAATATGCGAATCCGGAAATTGGGGATTCTCCATAGAATCTTGGTCGGGCATGGTGTCCAAATCAAGGGAGAGGCCTTCTAGCCCTGGGACCTGATCCTGCTCATCAGTTAGGTAATAACAATCGGAATATTCGCGTGTGAGTTGTTGAAGAATCTCCGGTGATTGGTTAGGCGGCAGCAAGGTCGTTTGATTGCGACAAAGGGCGGCCGCAAAGCCAACCATAAAGGCATACCGGTCCTGGCACATATTCACGACATATCGTTTGCTGGGTAATTGATTTCGAGTTACCTTGACATGAGAGAGCAATCGATGCGGTGACATCCTTTTTCCATGATACCAAGCGACGGTACTATCATGGGGATAAGGACCCAAAAAATTGGAGTATCTCATAGGGTGCGAGTCGGTCAAGACTCCCTGCCGGGAATGAGGTCCTTGTTAGGGTGACGCCTCAACATGGGAATTTACTTCAGAATGACGCTATGGCAGTTAGGATGTTCCTCATTGAGTATTGAGGAAGGCGTGGACACACGTCAGTCATGTGGTCCGGTTCTTCTGAATAGCCGCGCAGAGGGAACGAAGTGAAGAAAATATGGTGGTGTTATCCGGGTCATCGGATCGTAATTTGTACCCGTAATGTTGATGAATCACCAGAGCAATTTCTAGCGCATCAATAGAATCGAGTCCTAAGCCTTCTCCAAACAACGGGTCCAATGGTGGAATTCCCGCAGGTTCCACCTTCAAATTCAAGGTGGTCACCAGGAGTTCGGCAATTTCTGATTCAAAGGGTGTCTGGTCAGACAAATCACAGCCCTCCATTCGATTGATGGGATATGGGAACAGCAAGGCACCAATTCCCGATTGTCCCGTTTGGATTGAGCGATGTCAACATGGGGCAATTCTCAACAGTATAGCGGGCTTGTCCCTACTGAATAGGTGCGATCCCTGGTTACGAAACCATTGCCGAAATTTCGTAGAAAATTTGGAAAATCAGTCTCGGAAAACGTCCTCAAGAAGGCTTGACACCTTTATAGCGACGCCTTAGGCTTAGGCGGGTTGCCATGACACATTTTTTGTGTCCAATCCCTCTCAGTTTTTCTTTATCTCCAAATCATTCTCTCACTATAAATGGTGAATGATTGCCTAACGGTCAGAGCGAATCGTTGAATACCAAACGCACCTTTCATGTGGTGTTGATTAAGCCCTCTCATTACGATGACGAGGGATATGTCATTCAATGGGGGCGGCCCGCGCTTCCATCTAACAGCCTGGCGGCTCTGAATGCCCTAGTGATGGACTGTGTGGCACGACAGGTGTTGGGTCACAACGTCTCTATTCATGTGGAGGCCTATGATGAAACCCATTTCACCATCCCCACCAAGCGAATTATTAAGCGCATTCGCAAGGGTCTTGGAGGCATGATCGGTTTTGTCGGGGTTCAAACCAACCAATTTCCTCGTTCGCTGGATCTAGGAAAGCCATTCTTGGAGGCGGGTATTCCTGTCGTCATTGGAGGTTTTCATGTCAGTGGATGTTACTCGATGTTGAAAGAAATGCCTCCGGATATTCAACAGGCTTTAGCCGATGGGTTTACCCTTGTTGCGGGTGAAGCCGAGGGCCATTTAGAAACGATTCTCAAAGATGCCTACGAAAAACGCTTAAAATCTTCCTATAATTTTTCGAACAATACGCCAGCGTTAGAAGGCGCTCCGTTTCCCTTCCTCCCTGCCAGGTTGGTGAAAAAGACCTTTCGACGGCTTTCCAGTTTTGATGCCGGGCGGGGGTGCCCCTTTCAGTGCAGCTTTTGCACCATTATCAATGTGCAAGGCCGCACATCACGTTCGCGGTCAGCCGATGATATTGAAGCGTTGATTCGGGAAAATCTTCAGCAGGGCGTCTGGCGATTTTTTATTACGGATGATGATTTTGCTCGCAATAGGAGCTGGGAATCTATTTTAGACAGAATGATTCATCTTCGTGAGGAAGAAGGCGTTCAGCTTTCACTTATCATCCAAGTTGATACGCTCTGCCATAAAATTCCTCGGTTTATTGAAAAAGCCGTGCGGGCTGGGTGCCATAGTGTTTTTTTAGGCTTGGAAAGCCTGAATCCTGAATCGTTGGTAGGCGCAAAAAAGCGACAGAACAAAATCGGGGAGTATCGCAAGATGCTGCAAGCCTGGAAAAGCCATGGGTGTACCACTGCAGTTGGCTACATTCTTGGGTTTCCGGCCGATACTCCGTCCAGTATTGCCCATGATATTGAGATCCTCAAAAAAGAACTTCCAGTTGATATCGTGGAATTTTTTATTCTGACGCCCTTGCCCGGGTCTGAAGATCATCAACAACTCTATGAACGTGGTGTGTGGATGGAGCCGGACATGAATGCCTATGATTTGGAGCATGTCACCATGGCACATCCGCGAATGACCAAGGTGGAATTGGCCGAGGCCTATCGTATGGCATGGCGAAGCTATTACACCTGGGACCACATGGAAACCCTGATGCGTCGAGCTGCAGCGACCGGGGAACCGGTCGTTAAGCTCATGTTTTTAATATTGTGTTTTTATGGGTGCATCATGTTTGAGGGTGTCCATCCGTTAGAAGGCGGGTTGGTCCGGTGGCGAGGCCGCCGATCTCGGCGACCTGGCATGCCCGTGGAGCCGGCCTGGACTTTTTATCCTCAACAGGTTTGGTCTGCATTCCAGACTGGAGGGCGATGGTGTATGTTGGGGTGGAAACTGAATCAGTTGCGAAGAAAAGTTGAGAACGATCCTTTAAAGTTGCAATATTCTGATGTTTCTCTCACATCCTCCTCGGGCGAATCCGAAGACCAGCTTGACCTATACCAGACCTATGCTCCCCTTCTTGCCGTTAAAAGCCTCGCCAAATAACACATCATTGATCTCAGTATGTCACGAGCCAGGAAGCTGGAGATAAGGGAAATTCTGGTTTATCATGATAGGGCAGCAGAAGAACCAGAACCTTGGAGGGAGTATGAAACGATTGTATTTAAGATTGCTAATGAGCGTGATGATGGGACTGATGGTTTTTAGTGGGCTTTCAGCAACTGTCCAAGCCAAAGGAATTGATTCTGGAGAGTCAGATCCCGTGGTGATTTCCGGCGGTGGGGGAATCTTTCATCCTTTTCAAGGCAAATCAGGATTCAATGCCGTCGTTCAAGCTACAGGGAAAATTTCTCCGCAAGAGCGCCTAGGTGTGGAACTGGAATTTCGCAAGTATGAAGCAGAGTTTTTTAATGCCAAAAATATCGATACGAGATCCTATATCTTGCGAGGGTTTGGACAATATTATTTCTTTCCTCAGGGTATCTCTCCTTATATGGGGCTTGGGATAAACTTAGCCGTCAATGACTTTGACGGAAATGAGGTTGAGAGGAAAAGGCCTTCGGTTGATGTTAAAACAGGCTGGGGTTTTGGGTACGGCATCATGGGTATGTTTGGAGTTGAAGCCCCTGTGGGGCAGCAGTTGGCTTTATTTGTGGAAGGACGGGTGAGTGGTGACTTTCAAATAACCATATATGAAAAACGGTCAGGAAAAGATAAGATTAATTTTGAAAGTTTAAGTGGGCTTACTGGAATGGGGGGCATTCGCATGCGTTTTTAGTTAGGTCAGAAAATTTTCATACAGGACGGTTCGATCATTAAGGTTTTTGGCTTTCCTTTATGTAAAAACGTGCCCGTTCGATTATGAATGCAGTTTGGGAAGTTATTAAATTGTTGCTGAAGCTTTGCCGTACTTAGCAATGTCGCAGCTTTTGTCCAGCTCACCGTGCCTTCAAACCCCTTCGCTTTAGCCTGATCAAGTTCTTGAAAAGCTGAATGGAAGGCCCTGCTCACATTTGTTGGCCAATTGAGGGGTCTGAGACCCGGCACCATTGGCAAAAAGTGGGAACAGCAGGAAAGAAATAGCGATACTTATGGCAAGAGGACGATCCATAACCGATGTTTTCGGTGTGTCCCGGTAAGACTTAACTCGGGGAGACCTCCCTTACGGTCTGAGAAAGGAACGGTACCCTACGGTTCGTGGGATGACTGGGAAGGGAAAATGTCAGATTACGGCTTGTGCGCTGAATAGTCTCTGAGCAATCCACCGAAGAGGGTATATTGTCGGCTTTGAGCAAAGCCGGATTCTTCTAGGGCTTGAAGAATGGTTTCCGGTGGGACGCAGGATTCAATGGTATCCCAATAATATTTCATGAGCTTGTGCGCATGTGGATTTTTTGTCCCTAAGTATGCCATCCATGGGACGATCTGTTTTAAAAACAACCGGCTCAATTGGTAGGGAAGCATGGAGTCCGGCCTGGCGATTTCTAGGATAAGTAGCTGCCCTCCCGCCTTCAGCACACGAAGGTATTCTTTGAACGTGTGGGTGAGGTCAGTGACATGACGAAGGGCATAGCCCATGCTGATGAAATCAAAGGTTGAGTCAGGAAAAGGAAGATCTTCGGCTTTGCCTTGTACGACTGTCGAAACCCCTTGTTTCCGAGCTTCGGTCACCATCCCGAGACTAGGGTCCAATCCGATGACACTACCCGTTTTCCCGATGATTTGTTGAGCGCAAATTGAGACCGTGCCAGGTCCACAAGCAATATCAAGAATCGTATTCCCTTCCGTCAGGCCTGATCTTATCAATGCCTCCCGACGATACCATTTCCCAGAACCAAAGGATGAGGCTTGAGTAATCCAATTGTAATCCGGAGCGACATGATCAAATTGTGTGTCCAGGAGTTGTCGGCGTTGTTCTTCAGTTTGGTAATAATCTCGGAGAGGCGGATGTGGAGCAACTGAAGGGGCTGATTGCTGAGAATGATAAGACATGGATGTTAACCATCAATTGCCTAAAAATAGTTTGACGGGCGGATTGTACCATAAGCTCCCATCAGGAGAAAGCCAGACTCATGATCTTGGTTACTTCCTTTCGCCAAATCTGGCCACGATGATTAATCGTCCGATTCCGGAAGCAAATATTTTTTGCCCGTCCTCCTTAGGCATGATCAGAAATAGCCATGAAAGACCGTTAAGAGCTCGTTGTCTTGATCATGATGAGTAAACGTCGTGCGAACCGCAAAATTTTTGGCGAAGGTCCATCGTTGTCCAACGGAAATACTGACATCATCAGAACGATCACCTAAGAAATAGCCCAAATATCCTCCCGACACCAACCATTTCCAGTTTTCCGTCACGTTAGCGACCATTCCAGCCGAAACGCCTCCGCCAATGCGATGATTCTCATCATAAGCTCCGCTCACATTCGCATCGGCTTCGCCAAAGAGAAAAAAGACTTCTCGTTGAAACAGATGAGTCTCTAGAGCTCCTCCGGCCCCGACGTTCAGATTTCCATTAGAACAAAGATCACACGAACGTGTTTTGACGGTATTCATCCCAAATTTAATTTTCCATGAAGGCCCTCGGAACCAGGAATCAATAGGGGAAAGGGAGAGCACATTCACCAGTGTCAGTTGTTCAATCCTGAATTGATTGCGACGGTGGTAATGTCTCAACGACAAAGCTCCTAATTGAATCTGGGAGTCAGGGGTATAGCCAGGATCGGGATCTAGCAGGTCATGATAGACGGCTCGGATATCAATATGTTCAAAGAGTTCATCGTTGCGCCAGCCAATTCCCACGCCCATACGTGCCGTTTCGTGTCCTTGTTCTGGTGAGAGGGAAAAAGGTGCTACAGGAAATGGAGGTGAGGGGACTTGGATGTGACTCCGACTCACTAAGATGGATTGATTTTTTGTATTGTAATCATCCGCCAACTTTTTATCGGTTCGACTTTTATACCGAAGATAGTCGGATGCCAAATCAAGTAAGAAAATACGGCGGGCTTGAGTTAATTGAAGAAAATCCGGTTGCTGGGCGATGGATGGGTTGGTTGCCAATTGGTTAAGGAGAAACGTTTCTGATGGTAGTATCGTCGCTCGTTTACGTTTGAGTGTGGTGCTTCCAGCAGGCCGATAAGTGATGTCTTGGACAAAGCCTTCCCGTTGAAAGAGAAGACGAATCGTATCTGCTGGAATGGTCCATACATGAAATTGATCTGTTAAATGAAATTGGGGATCGGCCACTTCTAGCAGGGAAAGAATATGATACGCACAATTTTCTTTGAAGAAATAATAATCAAAATACGCATTACCCATTTCCCATGTGTGCATGAGCATTCGGTGAATTTGATTGCGAGAAAAATTTAACCGGTATTCCCAAATATCTCGATTTTCAATGTCTCGATACTCCTGCACTTTAATATAGTATGGAATTGTGGAGAAATACCCTTGGTATCCACCAAAAATGCCTTTGAAGGCAAACTCGACTCCGACATCCGGCGGCACTTCCGCCGCGTAGTTGATTGTATAGGCGAGAATGCGTGTGTGTTCGGTTTGTCCCTGTTGATCGATGCGAAGAAACGAATGCCCAAACATGGAGACGGGGTTATTCATAAATGCAGCCGGGAAAATGAGCGTGATCGAAGCGGGGTTCAATTCATTTAGCCAATTCTCAAATCGTTCACACGTTTGAAAAGGAAAACGATTTCTATCGAATTGCAATTGATCCGAAAGCCAATGGAATCGCGCGATAAATGCACATTGTGCGACCTGCTGAGACCGACCTACCAATTCGTCAGAAAAGAATTGGGTGAGAGTGGCATGAAGTTCGCCCTCAGGATCAGTTTTTCCCATTTCGGATAGAAAAAATCCTGGGTCATCTACTTCGCTGCTATAGCCCCCGAAAAAATCTTGACGATAGTGCAAAAGTAGGCGCCAATACCGATGTTGATGAAGTTTTTTTTCTTGAGCCAAGGTTAGAAGCTCTTGAAGGTAGGTGGAGGAAAGGTCCTGGGCAGGGGCCTCAAGGCAGAAAAGGGAAAACGCAAGGCAGCAGCAGAATAATCGTCTTACCACATGCTGAATGGGGATGAATGAAGAAGATGAAAAAAGGCTCCGGCACCATGCCGGAGCCTTTAATGAAACTTATTTCGAGATTGAAGTTTGAACCAATACGGGGTGATTGTCTATGGCACCATAGAGCGCCGTCACAACGGCTTTGGGAGAGGTTTCTCCTGCTTGAATCAGCGTCGTGTATTTGTCTTGGGCCATGGCAAAAAACATGTTGTGTTGATCGGCGGGAATACCCATCAAAGTGGCCAGTGAGGTCAGATGTTCACCTTGGCCTTGAGCCATCTCTTGGGAAATGTCGTCAAAATTGACGGACGCAAACACGTTCACCTTTTCTGAAGCAAAGATCGTTCCGTCATTGGTGCAACCCGAAGTTCCCGAACTGATGCCGAACGTTTGAGTTCCGAATGTACCATTCGTGGTGGCCTGTAAAACTTGTGGCCCAATAGACTGTTGCCCAGCATAGGACTCCCAAGCCAATTTTCCCAGGCCACATCCAGGACCATTGTCGGGATGGGCAGCAATGGCGACTTCTATTGTTCCAAACATGAACAACATAGCGATTAGCATGAGAGGTGTGCGTTTAATCATGCGGCTCCTTCTTAAATGATAGTTGAGAATAAAGGGGAATCTTCGTTTCAGCTGAATCGCTAGTATAGCATATTGGGTCGAGTTGAAAAGTCCGACATGACGAAACAGGGAAGGCAAACGATTGTTCCTTTTCTTATGACTGTTTTATGAAAGTCTGTTGGTCGGTCACTTTCCTGTTGATTCACTTCGAGGGATTAAGTCGTCGCCGTGCTGTTCTGAATGTTCCTAAAATTCTTTTGTAATCGCTTTAAGACTGCCCGGCCTTCTTGGTGCCGGGGATGCAGAGCTGTTAATTCCTGCAGCGTGTTGAAGGCTTGAGGGATCTGGCCATGTTCTAATAGGAGAGCGGTTAATCGTAGCCATCCGGATAAGTGTTTGGGATGTCGCTGAACGAGCGATTGTAGTGTCTGAATCCCTTCTTGAAGATTCCCCAATTGTACGCAATTCTCTGCATAGGTTTCGTAGAGATGCAGGTCCAATGGAGAGTGGTAATGCTGGTCGTCGAGTTGTGCCCAGGTGACACTGACCGCCGGCTTTATGGAACGAATCTTTCGTATCACATGAATGCGATGGTCTAAGGTTTGGTCTAATTCGGTTGAGAAATTGTCAACTGTGTCGGAGTTCATAAAGGCCAGGCCGTTGTCATGGAGTTTTTGGTTTATTTCTTGGATAGTGTATGAGCGGATGCCGATGGTGTCTTCCATTGGCACATCGTTATAACGACCGATCGGAAGTTGTAGCGCCAGATAGCCTTCCGGGGAGAGTACGCGATTAATTTCACTCAAATATCGATTAAATACGGGTCGGGGCATATGCTGGAATGCCACATAGGAATAGACAAGGTTAAAACTGGAATCGCCACATTCGCGGAGATCCAGTCCGGAGTTTTCCCAAGTGGTGATATGTGGATAATCCGCTAACCAGGCCTTACTTTGAGCAATCATGGTCGATGAAACATCGACGCCAGCCAAGGATTGAAAATAGGGGGCCAGAGGCTTGAGCATCCGCCCGATTCCACATCCGATATCTAAAACGCTCCAATTGGGTTGATAAACCTCATCTATGGCCGTCATGAGGCACTGAGCTGTTTCTTGTCCAGATTGAGAAAAGACTTCTTCGTTTTGATAATGTTCAGTGGCAATCCAAAACCGTGCGTGATGTTGCGCGCGCTGCTCCCAGTCGTGTTTCATTTTCTCAGCAATGTCCATACGTCGTACCTTCTTTCATCTGCATGAAGTGGGAGAACCTTAAAAGAACACTTGGCGATGGATTCTTTACAAGAAAGGATGAGCTCTCGTTTTCACAAGAATGATTTTTAGCAAAAAAGTTGCCAAATAATTTGGGATGCGGTGTTTTAATATTCGGAGGACTGTACCCGATTGTATGGGGTCGAGCAGTACTTTGGCGGATTGTGTCCCAAGGAACCTGATGTGCACTACTGGGCAAATGAAGGATGTCGGCAGCAAAGTCTGCCTATAGATAATCAACGACGAAGTGGAACTCGAATGAGGAGGTCACAAAACCGTAGGAAAAGTGGTTTACACAAAAAGATCAATCCGCGGGGAACGTTGAAGAGCGCTTGTTCTCTCATGGGAAGTGCTCCCTTCGTGTTCCTTGTTTTGGAGTTCTTCACGAGCTTCGGCTTCTAGGTTATTGGCCGATGCCGCTACGGCCCTGTCTTGTGCCGATGGGTCGATAGGAGCTAACGCCGCAGCCCGAATTTGTTGGGCTTTGCGAATCGTGGCTTCAGCATTGCCTGCTATGGGGGAGGTATCAAGGTTTACTTCGCCTCCTACCGCGTATAGTTTGCCATCGGGACCGTGTTGGAACGAAAAGGTGGCTCCCCCCTTTGCTAAGCCGCCAGCGGACGCGATATGTGCTTGTTCGTGGGTACGAACCTCCCGGTCTCGTTTCCGAAGTTTTTCAATCTCGGCTTGTTCCTCCGTGCTCTTGTTTAATGAAGGTTTTGAAGAAGGGAAGGATTGCGGTTGGACGACTTGTTGTTGCGGAATTCGTTGAGAAAAAGGGGAATGAGAGTCGGATGGCGAAATATTCATGTATAGTCATTTGTCGGTTACCCCAACGAGAGAATTAATTCTGGAAGGGAAACGTCGGGGGTTGGCAAGAAATGGGGAAATGTCTACAAAAACAATATATTGGAGAACCTGGTTGTGGGAGGAGACCTGCTCGATTGGGCCAGGTCATTGGGTTTTGCTTGGCCTTCTTATTTGCAATGCCGGCGTAGTTTCTCAATAACTTTCTCGGTTTCCATGACCGGTTTTGCCGGCCAAAGAGTGAGGGCTGCCAAAAAAATACTTAATACCACTAAAAGTAGAACAGTGGTTGTCGCATCAGGCCGATTGATCGGATCGATGTAAAGAGACTGGGCATTAGCTAGAACTTGGTTAGCCGCGGTAGCGCCGCCCAATAGCATCATAGTGATCATCGAACCAATAACCATTCCGCCGAATATTTTTAACATGGGGTTTCTCCTTAAGGAAATATTTGTATGAAGCGAGTGGCCCAGTCTCCGCGTTACTTAATAGAGATAGCAGGGTGGAAAGAGAGCCGTATATACCGCGAACGGGTCAGAGTTTGAGGGATTCCTGTCATTTGTCAGGTGCAACCGTATGTTGTTACCTAGGCTGATGAGGAAATTCAAGAGGTAAAAAAACTAAGGACTAGTCTTGAAGGGCAAGTTGGACCATAGAGAGAAATTCACTAAAATTACAGGGTTTATCTAAGATGGCAAATACTCCTGCCTTACGAGCCCGATGCTTATCCTGTTCGTTGAGATGACCACTTAAGAGGATCACCGGTAATTCTTTTGCGGTAGTTGGGGGCTGAGGAATTTGATCAATGAAATCTAACCCTGTCAAAACGGGCATTTGATTATCGGAAATGATCAGATCGGCTTGATTGGTGGCTAACCAACTTAGAGCTTCAGAACCATTGCTGACTTCAATGCAGAGAAGGTGTTGGGACTCCAAAACCAGGCGAAGAGCCTCACGTGCACTGGTATCATCATCGACTAATAGTACCTTTTTCATATTGTTGGTCCATCCTTTCACCATGTCTCGCCTATGGCCTCACTTCGTCATTTTCATAACGTGGCAGGGAGTGGCATACTCGTCCATCCCTCGCTTGGACTAGGGATGGTACCTTCATCACGATGACGAGGTGGGTGGCAAGACCGTTCAGAATCTCTGGACTATTGGCCCAATCAATTCTTATTGAGAGGAGACTGGAATGGCTCTATAGCCTTTCCCCTCCATGCAGCTTTCTAAGCTGTACGCTTGCTTTGAATAGGCCGTTGTGCCAGTCCCAAGCAAGGATTCTTCGCATTCAGTCTTGTCATGTGAAAATGTGGCCTGGCTAATGCCGGCTTTGTACCATTTAACGGGAGCGGTTGAACAGCCGAAGATCCCGAGCAGAGCCAATGACAAAGCCCATCCAAGCTTGTTGATCATGATGGTAGTCTCTGAATGTTTAATTAGGGGAAAAATAGAATTGTAATGACTTTACCACTGCTATTCAATCATGATGAATGTAAGAGAGAATTTCGTGATGTATCGGGTCATGTTTTAATTAGATCTCTTCGTTTATTTGAGCGAGGCTCCAAGTTGCCCAAAAATGAACATTGGGGGTCCGGTCGGTATCACGGGCTTGTCGAAGGGCGGGAATATCTTCCGGGCCCCCTAATTTTCCCAAACGAAAGGCTGCTTCAGATCGGACGCCGACATTTGAATCTTGAAGAAGATGTGTTCGCATAACCAAAAGACCACGGGGATCCCCAAGTTCACCTAGTCCTGCAATAGCAGTTTGACGTACCAGTGGATCCTGACTTTTGAGCGCTTGAATGTATAATGTATAAGAAAATGGAAATTCAAATTGGGCGAGTGTTTGGATAATCGTGAGTTGAGTTGCATGTGTAGAAATCGTGTAGGCTTCCCCTAATACCTGCAAGAGCTCTTCTGACATCTGGGTTTGACTTAAGGCTAATACAACAGCCTCTCGAACGTCATCTGAAGGGTCGGCAACATGCTGAACCAAGCTGACTAACGCGTCGTTGGAAAGTGAGTCTGCGAGGTTGCCCAATGCCCAGGCGCTAAATTGTCGCACTTCTTCGTCCGGATCGGATAAGGCGGATACCAAAGCCGGAATGCCTTGAGGGTCGCTGATTTTGCCTAAAGACAGTGCAGCGGTTCGGCGGGTATCAGGCTGGGGATCTTGTAATAAATGGATGAGTTTTTGGGTAATCCGGGCTGGAGATTCCGGGGTCGTTTCAATGACACATCCGATGCTCGCGAAGAGACAACAGGCGCTCATTAAGGTAACGGGCGTGGGAAGAAAAGGAAAAATTCGCAAGAACAGCTACACGGACTCTCAAGGTTCTTTAGGAGCCAATGGTTGTTTGGCCATTTCAATGGATTCTTTCATTTCTTGTTCGGCAGATTCTAATTCTGCTTGGATCGTTCGCATTTGCGGATCAATGGAATTTTGAATATCGGATGCGGCATCTCGAAAGGTGCGCACGGCGCTTCCGAGACCTTCACCCAATGATTGCATATCATGAGGTGTGCTAGGGTTTGCTTGAGCTTTAAGCGCCGCCTGCTGGGCCTGGACTCGTGCGACGGCTTGTTTGTTCACAATAGCGGAAGGTCGTTTTGCCAAAGGTTTCGTTTGAGCGCCTGGAGGGAGCGGGGGATATTGCGCGGAGGCAGTTGGTGCTGGTTGTGCGAGTCGGTCTTCCATAGATATAGGGCCAGGGACCGTCACATTGGACTGACTAGGGGTGGAACTGGAAACATTGGAGGCTTTCATGGCTTGCTGAGCAGGTTTGGGGCCAGCTCCTTGATAGAGCAAAGCCGCTGCAGTGCCAGGAGTCTGTTCCGGACCAGGTTGAAAGGGTTTATTGGCGGCTTGGGTGGCAGCAGGCAGGTCCGAGCCCTGGGTCGTAGGAGCTATCGTGGCGCCAACTGGCTCACTGGTTGGGGGTGTGGCTTGGGGATCATTGGGATCCAAGGCAGATGGAAGGTCCGCCACCTCCTTCTTGAACCCTTTCAGGGCTTTTCCTACTCCTTCACCAATTTGAGGTAGTCGGCCAGCCCCGAAAATAATCAAGATAATCACTAAAATGATCATCAATTCTGAGAATCCCATGGTACCGAACATCCCCGTACCCCTTCTTTAATCTTGCAAAAAACAAGGTCTTGTCGCCAACAACTGTAAAGACTCTATCGTTCAAGATTGACGAGTGTCAACCCAAATGAGATAGGCTTTGTCCTTGAAATAGCAAGGCATTCTGTCCGCCATTGCGTCCCGGCAAAATTTTTTGAGAAAGTGTGTGGCTGTGTAATGTCTCTCCTTTCACCCCCAAACATTCCGCTCTTTCGGATTACCTTATTTTATGGACCTGAACCATTTGAAGGTGCTTCAGAAACCATACACTGTGTCTTTAATGTCAAAAAACGATCCTGGAAAGGCGGGGTTCAAGTCGATGTTGTCGTAGGAAGGCATCAAATCCACCAGTTAGAAAATCATCTTAAATTTCAATCCTGGCTGGATGACCTCCTTCGAGTTGTCCCGAGGGATGAGCGAGAAGACTTTATCAAACAAGGGAACGACTTATGGGTCCAATTCATCTGTTTCCACAAGTTGGGTATCTTTATACGGCAGGGGATCAAACAGGAGAATATCCAGGTTTCCCCGGAGCTACTCATGATGGAAACGGATGAAGTGATCCTTCGCGAGTCTCAGAACATTAAGCAACAAATAAAAGTCGAGTTAGATATAGAGGAATTTGAAAAAGGCATAGAATCAACATCGGCATAGACCTTGCTTTCTGGTATACTTTAAGAGAGGCGGGGATAAAATTATAGTTGGTTTCGAATAGCCGAGAGATTTTGTTGTAGGGACTCAAAAAAAAGGAGGAATGCGCGTGATGAAACAGCCGAAGGCTTTTTTGACCGGATTAGTGAAAAGAGGAGGGGGCGCGTTGGTGTTATGTACGTTTGCGTTCGTCGTGTGTCTAGGACCACCAGGTATGAGTTGGGCTGCGGAAGAAAATTCAAGCCCAAGCAATGAGGCCGCGTTAGGTTTGGGTAGTGGACTTCTGACAATTGTGTATCTGCCAGCTAAAATTGTGTATGCCGTACTGGGAGGAATTGTAGGGGGGCTTACCTATGGTCTTACCGGCGGGAATCTAGAGACAGCCCAATCGGTGTGGGAGCCAAGTTTCTACGGGACGTATGTCATTACGCCTGATCATCTTAAGGGTAATGAACCTGTTCGTTTTTACGGGCCCTCCCCTTATGAAGAATCCTACGTGGCTGAAAGAGTGAATTAAATTTCTGGGTATGCCCTCAAAGATCGGTAAACCTGTTATTGGGGTGACTCCGGATTTCAATGCCGGCAACCGGAAAGATATGGGGGGTAAAGAACCTACCTATTTTTTGCGAGCCCGGTATCTACAAGCGATTCAGGAAGCTGGGGGTGTGCCTTTGGTCCTTCCTCTCGTTTCAGACCGGACTCAACAAAGGTTCCTTTTACACCGGTTGGATGGGTTATTGGTCACAGGAAGTGGGTCCGATCTTGCTCCCCAATTCTATGGAGAGTCCCAACAATATCCCTTTCAGCACATGAGTGAAGACCGGGCTCGTTTAGAACTCGGTCTCTCAAAATTGGCCTTTCAACATCAAGTGCCCACCTTAGGGATCTGTGGAGGGATGCAATCCATGAATGTGGCCTTGGGAGGGACGTTAATTCAAGATATCCCGGCCCAGATTGCCTCGAAGATTGAGCATCAGCAAAAAAGATCAGCGGAGTACACGGCGCATGCCATTCATATTGAACCGAACACCTTGCTGCGACGAATTTTCAAGAAATCCAATATTTCCGTGAATAGTTCGCATCATCAATCAGTCAAAGCTATTCCGCGGTCATTTCATATTAGCGCGATGGCTCCGGATGGCGTGATTGAGGCCATTGAATCCTCACGCCACTCATTTTGGTTAGGGGTCCAATGGCACCCGGAGTTTCTCTACCGCAAAGATCTTTTGCAGAATCGCCTATTTTCAGCGTTTATTAAAGCTGCACGTCAGTATGCCTGTCGTTAAGGAAACGAGGCGTCGCAATTATTCCCACGTAGCCATTCGCAAGACAACACACGGGAAAGCCAACGTTTAGGAGGCAGGGGTTTCTTGGGTGTTTGGGTTATCGGTCTCGGCCGAGGGTGAAGCGACCGTGGATGCCGAAGCCACAGGCTTCTCAGTCGCGGAGGCTTCAGGTTTGGGCTTTGAAGTTGGTTTTCCCGCAGGGTCAGCAGCGGGCTTCGGAGGCGGTTTGGGTTTTTCTGGTTTAATCCCACCCTCCCAATGGGGTCCGGTATACATTTCCTCAGCTAATCCTGCTGCTTTCCATTTGTTTTCGAAATCAGCTGCGGCACGGTTGGGTGTATCACCTATTCCGACTCGACGATTCCAAGGATAAATACGCGGGGAAATCTGGCAGATGGAACCATCCTGTCGCATATACAGGGCAATGGGGTTACCACGGTAAGGCCCAAAAATGATATGCACGGTTCCGACAAACTCAGGGAGAGACTCCATCATTCCACATCCATCATTAGACCGGCCTAAGGGGGGATAATAGTGCCACAGCCCTTCGTGGAGTGCAAGGTAATTGGAGGTAGAAATCCCAAAGGAGGCGGGAGAATTCTGGTGTCTTAAAAATGGGCGAGAATACCAGATGGGGGAAGGAAAACCTTATTTGGTCAGAAGCGTATCAATGACCGGTTGTTCCGTCTTTTTCAAAAGAAATAACGCAATCATCAATACGAGAATGACCATGACATGCAATCCCATGTCCATCAGGTAATGACGGAAGACGGTTTCGGGGATATTGTCCTGATGGGAGAATTCCGCCCCCGCCGTTAAAATCCGCCTGACGGAAGCAATGACCCCGACATGCAGAAAGGGTTCGAGGCGAATCCGGTCGGACTGTAAAAATCCTAAGACCGTGCGAAATAATTCTAAAAGAATAATGACGAATAACAAATCATTCAGCAACGCAATGGTCGCGGACAAAAAACCTTTATCAACCGTTTGGACATAGGCCCACCAGCTATACCCAAAGACCAACATGCCGACAAGAAGAAAACTCAGACAGGCGGTGATATAGCCCCACCGGTCCAGATACTGCATCCACTTAACCCATTGCTTGATTGAGTCTGGTGTCCAACCCAACATAATATGCGGTGTTCCTTTATGCCGTTCCTTCATGTGGAGTATTAGGCGTGGCTTCTGAAGTGTTGTCTTCTTCCCGCATTTGCCCGAATTTCAAGTCCTGCATCGCACTGGCGCCGATGGAATGGCCGCAACAAATCACTTCTTGAAACCCTTCGCCTCCTGCCATCACCATCAGGCGTAAACCACAGGAATCGGGTGCGACTTTTTTTTCATCAATGGGCATCCCTGGGAGCAACCGCCCTTTTTTCCGGCCTCGGCCATGGTTTAGTGAAGGCACCACATCTTCTTC
This sequence comes from Nitrospirales bacterium, assembly GCA_040904705.1. Lineage (GTDB taxonomy): Bacteria > Nitrospirota > Nitrospiria > Nitrospirales > UBA8639 > Nitrospira_E. The sequence continues at coordinate 61,248 of JBBDSY010000064.1, forward strand.
GGTCAATTCATGCCCGCAACAGAGAATTTTTTCAAACCCTTCGCCGCCGTGCATCACTTTCAGGACTAAACCACAGGAATCCGGGTATCGCTTATGTTCATCAATAATATCACCTTTTTTGAGTGCCATCGGCTCGCTCCTTTATGTGAACGAATCTTTTCAAGAATGAAATTCCCAAAACAAGGCTATCAATCCTTTATGACCTATGAAAGCAATAATGATGGGTAGCTAAACAAATTGCTGAGTGGAATGTCCAGGAAGGCAAAATGAGCATTCCTTCAGAGGCAAAGTCGTTAGGCGAGAGGACCAGATGGCTTCATAATGTTGGCAAGAATGTTTCGATGGGATGGAATCCCTACGATATTGGCAAGCGTTGAAAGGTCGATCGGGTGATAGGGGTACACAAAATGCTGTTTCACAGATTGAATCCGAGCTAAACTGGCCTCCACCTGGGTTGCATGTAGCTCTTGGGATGTAACCGCCCGGCGTAGGGCTTGGAAGGTTTCTGTCGCAAGGGCGCGGCGTTTGCAAATGAGCAACATATCTGCCCCAGCTTGCAAGGAACGAATCGCGGCATCACCGATAGACGCATGGTCTAAGATCGCGCGCATTTCCAAATCGTCACTCAGGATCACCCCGGAAAAGCCCAAATCTTGACGCAACAGTTCTGACAAAATGGTCGAAGAAAGCGTGGCCGGGTATGTGGGGTCAAGCGCGGGATAGTGAACATGGGCGGTCATCATAGCCTGGAGACCGTGCTTGATGGCATACCGAAAGGGGCGTAATTCGACCTCTTCCAACCGTTTGCGTGAGGCATGCACTGTGGGAAGCTCGAGATGCGAGTCCGTACTGGTATCCCCATGACCTGGGAAATGTTTCCCGCAGGCCAGAACGCGATGATCATGGAGCCCTGCAATCGTGGCAGCGCCCATCCGGCAGACTTGTTCCGGCTCGGTGCCAAATGCGCGATTTCCAATGATGGGATTGGCAGGATTGGTATGAATATCCAGAACCGGGGCCATATTCATGTTAATGCCGACGCTTCGTAATTCTTTGGCGGTCACAGCGGCGGCCTGATAGGTCAGTTCGGTGGAGCCGGATTGAGCGACGGTGGCTGCTGGGGGAAAAATCGTAAAATCAGCGGGGAGGCGTGAGACGCGGCCCCCTTCCTGGTCAATAGCGATGAGTAGGGGAATGTCGCCGGCGAGTACTTGTAAGTCGTTAGTCAGGTTGGCGATTTGTTCGGGGTTCACCAAATTCCGAGAAAAGAGGATCACCCCGCCTGGCCGGTATTTCAGCAGCCAGGCTCGAAGATCCGGAGTGACCTCCGTCTCTTCGAACCCGATCATGCACAGTTGTCCGAGTGAGTCTATGAGATCCACACCTTCCCGATTCTTATGATCCGTTGGCGCGATTGATCAGATATTGAATCAATAATCGTGTGCCAGCTCCGGACGGGCCTTTCGGGACGCAGGGTCGTTCCGAAGGACTCCAGTCAGTGCTCGCAATATCTAAGTGCACCCACGGATGTTCGCCGATAAATTTGCTGAGGAATAAGGCTGCGGTAATCATGCCGCCTCCGCGTCCGCCAATATTCCGCATATCGGCGACGTCGCTTTTCAGCTGTTCAAAATACTCGTCCCAGAGGGGCATTTCCCAGACGCGTTCCCCAGAATCCATGCCCGCCTTCTGTACGGCAGCTTTCAGGGCCTCATCATTGCCTAACATGCCGATGGCAAATTGACCCAAGGCCACAGCGCAGGCCCCGGTTAAGGTGGCCACGTCGATGACACAGGCAGGTTTGAGACGAGAGGCATAGGCTAAACCGTCAGCCAGAATCACCCGGCCTTCCGCGTCGGTGTTTTGCACTTCCACCGTTTTCCCGGAAAGCATCGTGAGAACATCCCCGGGTTTCGTTGCGCGTCCCCCTGGCATATTTTCGGTGACTGGTAGAAGTCCGATCACATTCATGGAAAGTTTCAACCGAGAGACGGCCCGTATGGCTGCCAAGACCTCGGCTCCACCGGTCATATCGGCCTTCATCTGTTCCATATTTTCCGACGGTTTCAAGGAGATTCCGCCGGAATCGAAGGTCACAGTTTTTCCAACCAAGACAACGGGACGTTGAGCCTTCGGACCACCGGAATATTCCAAAATTATAAAATGCGGGGGCTCAATGCTGCCTTGCGCGACACCCAATAATCCACCCATGCCGAGTTTTTTCATGTGCTGGCGATCTAACACTTTCAGTCGAATTTTGGACTCCTTCGCAATCGTTTTCGCTTCAGCGACGACGCGGGAGGGTTTCATGATATTGGCGGGATGATTGCTCAAGTTGCGAGCAAAATTGGTCGCGTCCCCGAGTATTTGACCACGTTTTGCTCCGGCGTTGGCGGTGGATTGGCTCGCCGTTGTTGGTGCCAACAACGTACACGATTGCAAGGTTTTGCGATCTTCAGAATAATCGGTACGATATTCAGTAAACCGATAATCTCCCAAAATCACACCTTCCGTCATCGCCTGGGCCACGGTATCAAGCTGGCCGATCGTTTTAGGCACGTCCGGCATCATACAGGCCATCCCTTTGGCCTTCACTTCTCTGGCCCGTTTCACTGCGGTACCCATGGCTTGTCGCACACCTTCGAGGGTCACGGCTTCCCGGGTTCCGAGCCCTACCAATAAGAGCCGTTTTGCCGGCAATGTGTCATTGAGATGCAGTAGGGTTGCTTGGTTTGGTTTTCCCGAAAATTCGCCACTTTTTCGGATATCACTCAACTGTCCCCCCAATTTTTTATCGAGTGCCCCTATGGCTTTGCTCCAGGTCTTTTCTTTCTCATAACTCAGGCAGACCAACATATCAGTCGCGACAGTGGTGGCTTCCCCACTCTTTACCAGAATATTCATATGTCTCCTTCGGATACCCCAAAAGGGTTGCTGTAATAGTTAATAACGTTTAGTCCCATTCTCATCCTAGACGCCGCGGGTTTCCGGGTCCCAAATCAGCTTATGTAATTGCAGTTGAAAACGAACGGGAAGGCGGTCAGTCAGAATCCATTCAGCCAAGGGTTGCAAATCAAGGGAGCCAAAGACGGGGCTGAAGAGGACGCCGCACCGTTGACCCAGGCTGTAGCGGTTGACTATGCCTTTTGCCCATTCATAATCCGCCTGATCGTTCAAGACAAATTTCACTTCATCTTTGTGCGAAAGGTGCTCTATATTGGCCCACCTCATTCGATCAGTCATGCCGCTGCCGGGGCATTTGACATCCATAATAATCGACACGCGCGAATCAATCGCTGAAATATCGAAGGTCCCGCTGGTTTCAATCATGACCTGATAGCCGGCATCACACAATTGCTGTAACAATACCAGAGCTCCCGGCTGATGCAACGGCTCCCCGCCTGTCACTTCCACCAATGAACAACGATAGGATTGCACACGTTCCAGAATAGTTTCCAGTGACATGGTCTCTCCACCATGAAACGCATATTCGGTATCACACCATGTGCAGCGAAGTGGGCAACCCGTCAGGCGGATAAATACGCAGGGTTGCCCCACGCGGCTTGATTCGCCCTGAATGCTATGAAAAATTTCGGTGATTTGTAGCGTCTGAGGCGTAGGCATAGTAAAACAATGAATCCAACCTAGCGAACGAGGATTGTCCTCACTCACATTGGCATAGGGGAAAGGCATCTACCAGGTATGGGGTTATGCCTAGGCCCATTGTGTTACGGGCCAGCCTTGTTGGCGCGCAATACGAGCCATCCCGCGAATAGGATTTACCACAAAGGGATGTCCAACTAATTGTAACGCCTCAAGGTCCCCAGGGCTGTCCCCGTAGGCATAACTTCGACTCAAATCCAGATGATATTGCGCCGCCAATCGTTCGATATGTCGACCCTTCCCTTCACCATATGGCATGGGAGCAAAGACGCGACCCGTATACACACCCGATTGAGCTTCTAACCTGGCCCCAAACACCAACGGTACCTCCAGCTTCTCAGCCAAAGGTTTCACCAAGCATTCAGGAGATCCGCTCACCACGGCGACTACATGCCCGGCATGTTTGTGGTGCGCGAGGCGGCCAAGGGCTCGAGAGGCGACGCGAGGCCATACAAATAATTCCACATATTCGGTGGCCAGTTGCTCAATTTTTGAAACATCTTGTCCAAGAAGATACAGTTTATTCCGGCGGAGTGGACTGAGCGAAAGGGGAGGCATATGGCGAAGTGCATACCCGAAGGTATTCCACAACTCTGGCCAGCCGACCAAGCCGTCTTGCCATAAATACCGAAAAAACCCAATTTCGATGGAAGGTCCGGGAACCAGCGTATTATCCATATCGAAAAACGCCCCAATCCAATGCTGTGATTGTGTCAGTGGGGCAGGTGATGAAGAAGAGGTCATCATACAGATAGGTGAATGCGCGAGAACAAACAATGAAGAGTTGATGGCGATTCTACCCGCCCTTCTATGCGTTGACAAGGAGTGCGGGAGGTTTCATAATCGTGAGATCGAGTGCCGAAGTGGTGGAATGGCAGACACGCACGTTTGAGGGGCGTGTGGGGAAACCCATGCGGGTTCAAGTCCCGCCTTCGGCACCAATTTAATTAAAATGCTGAGATTTCGCGAACTTGGGGTGGCGAGTTTTGACGTAGCGGTATCAGAATGTTACGGCTGAACATGGCGGCATCTAACTTTTCCGCCTTGATGGCGCGGTAACGGAGGAACATTTCCACGGAAGTGTGCCCGACAATCTTCATTATCACTTCCGTTATTAATTCCAGCATGCGCGAAATTTGTCACAGCGCAATGCCGAGGGTCATGAAACACGCAGTTGCGAATTCCGCGCTCCTGCCAAATCTTCTTGACTAGTCGGTCGCTATGATGGATTTTCCTCCCATCCTTTTGAAACACGAAACCGTTAATACGAGTTACTCATCCCAGATCACGACGTTTCCGCAATTCGTCCTGAAGGATCGGTGTGAGAGGTACCTTCTGACAAAATGATGCAATTCATCAAGACCGATGCATACCTCAAGCTCACAGCCTGCTGACCGCACTCGCGAGCTCGAACAAATCGTCCTCGATCTCATTCGCGAGAATCTGCTTCCGGATCTTCCGGTAAATTGTGCAACCGATGACGACCTCTTCGGTGCCGGGCTTGATTCGATGGGCATAATGCAAATAGTGCTGCTCCTGGAAGAGCGATTCAATTGTACCGTGCAGCCCGCCGATCTAACCCGGCTGAATTTTTCCACCGCCACCGCTCTCGCGACGCTCATTCGCAGCCAAGACAGCGCTTCCAATGCATGACATTCGCATCTAGCCAGATGCAGGTGTTTCCATTCACTCCTAGTGATGGATTCATTCTGGCGCTTGATGGCCAGTGCAAACGTACGTGGGGCGGATGCCTCTCGGCCACCACGGAGATCGAGATCGAAGGCGAGCCTGATCGCGAGAAGCTGAGGTGGCTTGCGCAGGAGATCCCCCGACGTTTCCCGTTCTTCGGTGCGGTTTTGCATCGGGGTGTGTTGTTTCAGGCAGCACGCTGGCATCTGTGCGCCAATACGCCTCTGGTTCCAGTGCCACTGGAGTTTCATCGACTTGAGGATGTGCCGGGCGATGAGGCGGTGGTCGCAGCCGCACAAGTATTGCGTATGCGGCTGTTGAAGCTACGTCTCCATGAAAATGGCCGCCCGCCGCATCTCAGGCTTGACGTCGTGAGACATCAACGTGGCCGCTGGTTGCTGCTCATCACCTGGTCGCATTTGTTGTTCGATGCGGTGGGCATCGAGCTTTTTGTGTGTGCCATTGCCCGCTTGTGGGATGATGCGGATGCCGTGGTGCCCGGTCACCACGCCCTGCATTCCGAAGTCAGTGTGTGGCAGCAATTCCAAGACAGCGAAGCCATCCGCGAATTTCTTTTGCATCTCTCCGGTAAGCATTTCCCATCCGCCAGTGGAGGCCGCTACGCGAAGGGCGATCCATTTCATCTCGTCGAGACATTCTCCGAGGACGAGAGTCGTCGATCCAGAGAGGTGCTGAAAAGCATTGGGGGTGATTTGATGGCCGTATTCTTCCATGCCGTCATCGCGGCGAGGGCGCATCGCGCGCTGCTTTATGCACGCGGCATGAAACATGCTTCGATCATGCTCCTCGTCCCGGTGCAGTTGCGGCCCAAGACCGCCGCCGGTGATCCCGTCATCTTCCAGAACAACATGACGATGCTGCACTATGTGATGGAGGATGATGAACTCGACAACATCAATTCCGCCTGTCGTCTCCTGATGCGTCAAAACGTCGAGCATCTGCGGCGTAAGCATCATCTGTCATTCAGCGCCTTCCTTTCACTCACACGGTACATTCCAAGCCGCATGATACTGCGCCTCATCCGTTGGCAACTGCGCGGTGAGCTCGCGTCTCTTTTTCACTCATGGACCGGAACATTTGCGCAAGGAATCGATCACGCCTTTGGTGGTCGCGTGCTCAATGGCTATCACATCCCTGGCGTACCTGCACCGGCCGGCTCGGGGCTCTTCTTTTCCGACTGCCAGGGTCGGATCTCCATCGTCCTGAGCTGGGTGGATTCTTGTTTGAGTGCTGACGAAGTTGCCATCATGCGCAAACAATGGCGGCACGATCTTCTCGGGGAATCGGCATCATGAACGAGCAATACGATGTGGCCGTGATCGGTGGCGGCAGCGCGGGCATATCAGCCGCGCTTGCCGCCGCCCGCTGTGGTGCGCGCGTGGTGCTTATTGAGCGTCATGGATATCTCGGCGGTGCCGGCACTGCCTCACTCGTCCACACATTCTGCGGACTCTATCTTCCTGGGGATGAGCCGCGGTTAGCCCATCCTGGCATTCCAAGCGAAGTGGCACGACGGTTGATTGCAGATCGCATTGCGCAACAACCGGTGCGCCTCGGTCGCGTGCATGTTCTGCCGCACCATCCGATGCTCCTCGCCGCGTGGTATGATCGCATCTGCTCAGGGACTGCGGGTCTTGACGTGAAGTTGCATACCGAAGTCATCACGGCATCGCTCACCAGCACCCGTCTGGATCTAATCGAAACTCTCTGCCGTGGCACGTGCTCACAAATCAACGCGCGCACATTTGTCGATGCCAGTGGTGATGCGGTGCTCGCGGAATACTGCCGGAAACCGTACGACATGGTGCCTTCGTGCGAATTGCAGCGCCCGGCTTATATCGCTGCATTGCAAAACGTGGACGGGGGTCTGCTGCAAAACGAAGGACCGATAGCGCTCGCGGGCCAGATCGCACAGGCCGTGAGCGCCGGCAAACTGCCGCAGGAATGTCTCGGTGCGCACTTCCGTGCAAGCCAGCATAGCGGTGAGGTTTTCGTCACTGTCGATCTGCCGGGCGATAAGGATTACGATCCCCTATCTTCCAGGAGTCTGTCGGCCATCGAAATCGTGGGACGCAAAACAATCACGGCTCTGCTTGCGCACCTTCCGGATTTTTCCAGCGCCTTCGTCTCCGCCTGGCCTGCGCGTGCCGGCATTCGCGAAAGCAGACGTTGGCAAGGGCGCTACGAATTGAGTGAGGCGGATATCCTGACTAGCGGGACTTTTGATGATGGAGTTGCCGCCGCCACCTGGCCCATAGAGTTACGCGAAACAACCAAAGGTCCGCGGCTCTTGCATCCGCATGAGCCAAAGGCTGCGGACATTCCGTTGCGGTCGCTGCGGGCCGACGGGATTGAGAACGTCTTTATCGCAGGTCGTTGCATCAGCGCCACGCATCGCGCACAGGCCAGCATTCGAGTGATGGGCACCGCTCTCGCGACTGGCCAGGCGGCAGGCATCGCCTCGGCATTGCTCGCAGGCGGCACGTCCGATGAATCCCTTCCTTCCATCGTGCGCAAGACATTGCGTGAATTGCCAACAGCATGATGAACATCGTGTCCGCCATCTTCGATCGAAACTCCGACGATGTGCCAGCGATCATTCACGGTGGTGGAGAAATCAGTTACCGGGAGCTGCATGATCACGTCTGCCACATTTCTTCAGCTCTAAAAAGCAACGCGCGTTGGCCAGGATCCGGCATTCCTCGCGTCGCCCTGTCCTTCCCCAGCGGTCCCGATTATATCGCGCTGGCTCTCGCGATCCTCAATGCGGGTGGTTGCTTTCTTCCCGTGCCCGATGAGCTCACATCGTGCGAGCGCGACCAGTTGATCGCCATCACGAGTGCCGATGTGCTCATGACCGGAGAGTCAAAGTTGACCGCATTGCATCACAAGACGCCGCCCGGGTTTCCAGTCGATGCGCTCGACGCGTTGCATCCGGCCTTCATACGCTTCAGTTCCGGAACTACTGGCCGGGCAAAGGGGATCGTGCTGTCGCACCAATCGCTTCTTGAGCGCATTGTGGCTGCGAATCAGGTGCTTCGCATCGGTCGTGGCGACCGCGTGCTCTGGATGCTCCCGATGGCGCATCACTTCGCAGTCTCCATCGTGCTCTATCTCTATCATGGCGCCACCACGGTTCTTGTGCCGTCCGGCAATCTTCTGAAGCCGGCGCGCGATCATCGCGTCACGGTCATCTACGGCTCGCCCTACCACTTTGCGATGCTTGCCGCTGAGCCTGATGCTGCACCGCTTCCTGATTTGCGTCTCGCCGTCAGCACCGCGTTCGCACTTCCGGAATCAACAGCGCAATTGGTAGTATCAAAATTTGCCTTGCCGATTCAGCAGGCGCTTGGAATCATCGAAGCCGGGCTTCCATTGCTCAACCTCGATGCAGCCACATCCAAGCCTTGCTCCATTGGAAAGCCGCCCCCGTCGTTCCAGGCAAAGCTCGATGAGGAAACAGGTGAGCTGTTAGTGAAAGGTCCCGGCATGCTCGACGCATTTCTCTCACCCTGGCAATCTCGGGAATCCATATTGCAAAACGGCTGGTTTGCAACGGGCGACATCGCGGAATGTGACGCGGACGGTCACTATTTTCTACGCGGGCGGACGCGAACGGTGATCAATGTTGGCGGATTAAAATGCTTTCCAGAGGAAGTGGAGGGCGTGTTGCGCCAGCATCCGTCAGTCGCCGCCGCGCGCGTTCTTGCGCGCACCCATCCCGGTCTTGGTGCCGCGCCAATTGCGGAGATCGTTTCCCGCGATCCCTCGCACCCGCCTTCCGTGGTGGATCTGCGCCGGCATTGCCAGCGGCAGCTTGCCGCATACAAGGTCCCTTTCGGATATCGGTTTGTCTCCGCGCTGTCTTTGACTTCCAGTGGGAAAATTCTCCGCTGACATGATGACCCCGCAAACCATCGCCATCATCGGAGCCGGTCCGGCCGGAAGCACGCTTGCGGCGCTACTGGCTGAACAGAAAATTCCTGTCGTCGTTTTCGATGATGAAAAACGCCCGGATCTGCTCGTAGGAGAGTCGCTCGTTCCTGCAGTCATTCCCATCCTGCGCACACTTGGAATCGAAGATCGCGTGGCGGCCATCTCAAGGTACAAGCCCGGTACCTCATTTCTTCATCGAGAGGGATTGGAGATGCATTTTAATTTTCGCGTGGTGGAGGGAGTTCTCCCGACCTATGCGTACAACGTCCCACGCCCGCAGTTCGACGACGTGATCCGCGAGCGAGCCAGGGAACTCGGTGCGCGCTTCGTCAAGTGCCGCGCCCGCCTCAAGGCGCAGCCCGGCCATGAGAAAAATGAACTGGTCCTCGATGCGGCAAGTCTCGCCGCGGCCGGACTCAACGCTCAGCCTGCGCTCATCGTCGATGCCGCCGGACGCGCCCGCATCTCCGCGCGCGCACTGGGGATCGGCGCCAAAGCCGGATCACGGCGGGATCGGGCGCACTTCGCGCATTACGAGAATTTTGAACATCCCTTCCCCGAAGGCCAAATCGCCATCACCTATCACGAGTTCGGCTGGAGCTGGCGCATTCCGTTGGTGGATCGTCTGTCCTTTGGCGTGGTGATGTGCGCGGATCACGCAGCCCGCTGGGGCACATCCCCCGAAAAGAAACTGGAATGCATCCTCGCCGAAGAACCCCGGCTTGCGCCGAACTCGCAACGCGCGCGTCGTGTGACTGACGTGTTCAGTTATACCAACTATCAGCTCATCTCGGACCGCGGTCACGGTCACGGATGGGTGGCTATCGGTGATTCATTCGGATTCGTCGATCCAATGCTTTCTCCCGGCGTATTTCTCGCGATGGAGGCAGCATTATCCGTCGCCGCGACGGTGGCACGCCAAGGATTGCATGACTCAACCCGTCTGCGACGGGGTCTCGAGAAAAACGAGCGAGAGATGCGTGGGTGGATCACGGCGTGGCAAGAAATAATCGGCTATTTCTACGATGGCCGCATTGCCAATTTCTATGTCGGGGGCAACGAAATGAAGAGAAACCATCCCGGAAGATTCAGCAATTTCATAGAGCGTAATATCGGGCGACGCATTGCCTGCATGGCTTCGGGTGGGACAACCCGGTCCATATGGAGCCGCAAACTTCTGGCGCATTCGATCAAGTGGCTGACGACGCACTCGGAAAACGAAAAGTACGCTGTTCCCGGCAGCTAAATCGTCGTTTCCTGCGCGACGATGGAAGCGGGCAGACTGATTGGAGCGATGGAAGGTAAGAGGGTACGCAGTTCCGCCTTCACCCTCACCATGAGAGAATAGGAATGTTAAAAGGCTTTTTCCAGTGGACTACAAAGTATGAAAGAACCTTGTGCGGGTCAATTAGGGATCTCCTCTCCCCTAAATATCTGGAGTTTACACTGCGCGGAGCGTCTGACTGGCCATTTTGCCAGGGGACCAGTCCCAGCATTTCGTTTCATGGCAGTGTGTTGAATGGGGAAATGGGCAAAGGGAGCAGGGCTGTTCAGGAATTGAATGCTCCGGTGGAATGGCAGACATGCATGTTTGAGGGGGCGTGTGGGGAAACCCATGCGGGTTCAAGTCCCGCCTTAGATTGTTTACTTACTAGGAGAGGCATCACGATGCACTTAAAGGGGACCGTTTCGGTTGTAGTAATATTAGGATTAATTTTTGCTGGATGTCTTGCAGCTCCTTATAACGTAAAAGATGCCCCTATACCCAAAATTAATGGTCGTTCATTGTCCCTAGCGGAGGTGAAAAAAGCCATAATGCGGAGCAGTGGGTCCAGTGTTGTTAACTATAAAATGGTGGACGTAGAGCCTGGGCTTATCCGTTGTGAACTAAACTATAAAAACGCCCATAAGGCTTGGGCGGAGATTCCCTACTCAGAGAAAGGGTATAGCATCCTCTACCGAAAGAGCGTAGGTCTAAGATATCGTGCAGATGAAGAGGAAGGACCAGGACTCATTAAGGCCCACTATAACAATTGGATTCGTGCTCTGAATATATCGATTCAACAGGAATTAGGAAAGGAATCTTCAAGTGAACCTGCTGTGACCGATGTTGAAAGCCGACTCCTTCAACTCAAAAGATTACGGGAATCTGGCCTGATAAGTGAGGGTGAATTCAGTAGAAAAAGAGGAGAAATATTAGATTCATTATAATTAACGGGAAGAGAGTATTTATATTGCCGAAATACCTTCATGAATAATAGGGCATGGGAAGGCTTCTGGGAAATTTAGAGCAATTATGAGGTATACACTTTTGGTATTTGCCCTTGGTTTTTTACAAGGATGTTCCTACCCAGTGCCTTCTTACCAAGTCTCACTTTCTAATCAAAAGATTCTAGAAAATGCTAGTAATCAAGTTGCAGTTATTTTAGATGAATCTAAGGGTGACGATACCAGTTCCATTTTTTGCCGAGCCGCTGGCCCCGTTTCGCTGGGTGACGGAGAGACATTTTCTTCGTATATAGTTAAGGCGCTAAAAAACGAATTAGAAAATTCTGGAAATTTGAATCAACAAAGCCATAAGAAAATAATCGCAAAATATAAGCGCATTGATTTTGCTTCCGCACTAGGGGCAACTAATTGGTACATTGATGCAATATACATTATATCTGGGAAAGAAATTCCCATATCAACGGTCTATCACGATAGAAGTTCTTATGTTGCCGTAAAGGCATGCAACAATATTGCGTTATATTTCAAAAAAGCTGTAGAGGGACACTTGTCTGAGTTATACAACAATCCGACATTTCAAGATGAATTAGGATTTTTAACTTCAAAGGAAAATGCGCCGTCAAATATCGAAAGTCGATTGCTTAAACTCAATCAGTTGCGAGAAGCTGACCTAATCAGTGAAGAGGAGTTCAACCGAAAAAAAGCACAAATGCTAGATTCTCTTTAATTCGCGGATTCAACTCGCTAGTGCAACAGATGGGTGAATCCCAAAGTATACTTGATTGGGAGTTTGCATCCCCAGAGATTTCCTCGGGCGGTTGTTCAGCTTGTGCATGACGTGGTCAAGATCTTTCGACGTGATGGTGGTGCAACCCCAGTGCTCCGCTTTGCGGTGGAGGAAGTGAAGACCCTTGTTTACCCCCAGGCCATCCCTTTGACAATATTCTTGACAATGCAGCAGCAAGCCCCACTTACTGGTCGGCAACTACGGATGCAGGGAATCCAGCAAATGCATTGACAGTGGGTTTCCTGCTAGGCAATGCAGACAGCGCCGATAAAGTGGGCAATAAACGCCTCGCATGGTGTTCACGTTAAACGCTCCATTTAATTTTTTGATTTAAAAGGATTCGGATGCAGGGCGTTAGATCAAATGTCTTGCATAATTGAATGTGAGGCTATGGATTTAAACAAGCAAAGTAAAAAGGTTCGATCGGCCAAGAGTTATGTGATTGAGGCCGCTACTGCGGTTTTGACAGTCTATTTCCTCCTAGGTGGCTCTCAGTGGAGTGCCTTAGGTTGGGCTGTCTTCGTGGTGGTTACAGTTTGGATTGTGGTTAGGGAAGTCCGCCGGGAAGCAGGAGTTGATACTGAGGAGAAATACAGATCGACAAACTCTACGATTATCTATTCAAAAGCTTTTGATTTTTAAATTAAAGGGAGTAAAGTATTCCCAGTCATTGTCTTAGTTTTGCTTATTTTGACCGAATGGGGATTATTGAAATTGCTCACCGAGATTAACAAGTTGTCTTTGCTGGCTTTTCTTTTATTTCTATTATTTGAGACCAGTGTCTTTTCTGAGTCGGAAAGGAAAATAATTGATGCTTCTACCGAAGAAAATTTAAATACCTCCATGAAAGCCGTCCAGAAAACCCTTACTCCTAATCAACAAAGGAAATTTGAAGAGGCTGTGGGTATAATAATGTTCCTAGAACCAGATGAAAAAAAATATGTTGGATTGGAAAGATATCTAGAAAAAATTCATGGCAAAACAGGAATTGAAGTTATCGCAGAGGCAACCGAAATAGTTCAGCGCATGGAACACAAAGTAAAAGAACAGAAGACAAAAAAACGACCTATGAACTTCCAGATTGGATTTTTGGTGAAAGCGTGAGAGTAGGGGGGCATTCTTCACTTGGGTGTAGGGCAATCCTCGCCGCTAACATTTTGAAATCGAATATGTTTCCTCCTGATGAAGAAACAGTCAAAATTTCAGAAGAATCCTTCCTTTTAAGTGAGAAAGACCACCTTTCAATTATAAAAACGAGGAAATCCCAAGTTGAAGCCTTTTCGAAGGAAGGCACAGATAACCTGGCCATAAAAATTAAAGATAAGACAATGTCTCTGCAAACTGGGGCCTCAGTGAAAGCGGGAATGGCTGAGCCAAGTGAATTTGTAATAGTACAAAATAATGAAGACACTCTTTTAGCCTTTTGGTTTAACAGTACTGAAACCCCTAATGATACATTTAATCGTTTGGACGTACATACCTTTTTATTGAATAAAAAATCTGGGTTAGCAATCTGGACCAAATCCAACAGTCGTCCAAATATGTTTATAGAAGAGCGACCTATTCCGGAAGTTCAAAGTTATTTTTTGCGGTGCTCATAGAACAAATATTTCAGCCATATTGCTTAGAATAGGCCCTACAGAGTAGGAACCACTTTGGAATTTTAAGAGGTATATTATGAGGAAATGGTTGGTCTTATGCTTGTGGATATTAGAAGGAGAGGTTTTTGCAGGTTCGGAGAAATCTGAAGAGGATTGTCATGAAAATGCTAAAACCAATGTCATTTTAACGAGATTGGTATTGGATTTCTTGGTGCAAGATGGTCGTTCCATCTTTTTGTACTTCCAAGGTGTCCCGGAGAGGTGCCATGCCAATTAATGATATGTATATGGTATAAATATATTTTCCATTTTTAAAAACATAATGATGATTGCCCCCTGTGCCTTCTAACTCCATCTCTCCATTTCTGATCACCAAATCGGGCCTGTCCTTGGTGGTCTTGGTTATTGTCCAAGAGGAATAGCGGTAATTTCCATAAAACTCATCCCCTTCCTGATCAATTCGAATAATATGAGTCTTAGTTTCTCCCTCTAAAATCGGTTTTGTAAAATTTCGAATGCTGGGGTGTAACCGTGTTTTTTCCTTTTCAATGGCTCGATCCCATTGAACCTGTTCTTTGTCAGAATCAAAGTTGAGGGAACGAATTTTTCCGTCAAAATCCAACCAAATTCCTCCATGAAGCAAAGCAATGCCTTGCCAATTCCAAAATATATCCCTTTCGGGGTTAAACTCAATTATTTCCTTTTTCAATTTTTCATCAAAAAGAGTCGAATAATTTTCAATAAACTCTTCCTGATTTTTAATGGATTTAAGGGGATACCTTCTTCCAAGGGGATAATTGACAAGCGCAGCCACTTGTTTTTTATTGTCAGCTTTCACGGCATTAATTAATTTCTGAACTAATTTTACTGCCGAGGGTTTGTCAATATAAAAATCGGCCTCTGCTTCCGAAATGCTGGGGAAACTTAAAATTAAAAAAAATATTAATAATAATTTTGTTTTAACTTTACTTTCCTTGGACATATAAAAACTACATATAATATTAATTTTAAGGAGTGTCATGAACCGGAATATTTATCTAGAGTTTTAGGGAACGATTCCTATGCCGAATTTACAAATCAAAGGTTTCATGGAATAGAAAAAAATAGATAATCATTCTAACCGTTTTGTTAAAAAAGAGAAAATCCATGAAAAACTGATTCCAGTTTGGAAAAACCTATTAAATATTTTACCTCTTTCCCTCAAAAAATGGCCTCCGAATATAAGCCCTCCTACCAGCAGCAAGACACCGGGGGGGTGGGGGTGAAGGGGGGTAGACCACCTCTCCCTTGGTACCCGTCCTGATAAATGAAAAGTTCTCCCTTAAATTTAGGTGTTAAATAGGTGTTAGAAAGAGAGACAAATGAGGGTGAAGTGAGGTGAAACGCGGTGAAGGGAGATGAAGTGAATACGCAATGTTTATGCAGGTAGGGAGAGGGGATTGCCCATGTTTATTGACTCTTGAGCAACCCCCTTTATACAATCCCGCCTTCGGCACCATCTTTCCACATTTCATCATTTCCGCAACAACTCCTAGCAAGCACCCAGCAATCACGCCGGAGGGCTTCCGCCAGCCCCCTTCCCCACCCTCCCCTAGCCCTCCTGCTTCCGTGGATGGTTGGTCCAGCCCTGCCGCCAGGCGTCAGTCAAGAGGTTGTCTGCGTGCTGGAGAAACACATCCAGGTACCCGGTTATGGCCACTTGAGACACTTCCCCATCTAAGTTTTGTTCGTAGAGATACCGTAAGGGCAGCAAGGCTTTCTCCATTTCCTCGAACCATTCAGATTGCCCCTTGGCGTCCCCGACAGGACGAGGTTTGACCAGTTTAACGGCTTTCTCTAATTCCGATTGAATATAGGCCATGGCTCACGCCGCCTTTCGTTTTGAGGGTTTGGGCTTGGCTGTGGCTTTCTTGGTGGCTTTGGCTTTAGGGACGGATTTCGGTTTGGGCTTTGAGGGCTTAGGGGAAGGGGAAAAGGTAAAGTAATCCTCAGGCGTCACGATTTCTGCTCGACGTTGCAATGGGATACTGACGGTATGGTCACTGCCATTGTTGCAGACCTCAATAAGCCCATCGGTTACCAAATCCAGAATCATGTCAAGCATCCACACAGCAATTTCGCAGGATGCAAAAGGTCCGATACGCCGCGCCACCATGCCGGTCGCTTGGAACCGCAGATAGACTAGGGGTTGCCCTTCGGGGCCGATAGTTTCAAAAAACCACGCCTCTTTGGGCGGCATTTCCAAAAAGGCAATGTCCGTGTAATCAGTTTGGGTGTCACTCGTCGCTCACGTTCCTTTCTTTTTTGGTTGGTTGCGATCCTTCTCTAACAACGCCCGAATATACCCGCTGGCCGTGTAGCCCTCGGCTTTCAAGGCGTCGAGTTTCTTTTTGAGAGACACGGGTAAATGTACAAGCATCTTAGTCATGGCTGGCATCAGGTCACCTCCTTTAAGATTTATTTAAATAATTAAATAAATAAATATATATTGTTGTCAATGTATATTTGACTGAGTGATTGTCCTAGGCTAGGCTTCCGGCTATATGGCTGAGAAAGAACCAGGGAAACGAAAGACCTATAGCCTCAGCCTTCAGCAAGACCTCATGAAAGAGGTCAAGCATTTGGCTGTCGATGAAGATCGGAACGTCAATGTTGTGCTGGAAGAAGCGATGCTGGATTTATTGAAGAAATATAAAAAGAAGGGGAAGTGATTCCCGATAGGGAAAAGTCCAAATGTGTGGCCGTTTCACCCGGAAAGAAAGCCTGCAGCATTTAGCAGAACTCTTAGGTCTGCCCACTCCTCCACCGTTAGCCCCCCGTTATAACATCGCCCCCTCGCAACTCGTGGCCTGTGTACGCACCAACGCGGAGGCGAAGGACAGGGAATGGGTTGAGCTCAAGTGGGGACTCGTCCCCTCATGGGCCAAAGATCCCAGCATTGGCAATAAATTGATTAACGCCCGAGGCGAAACGGTGTCCGAAAAACCCTCCTTCCGCCATGCCTTTAAGCAGCAACGGTGCCTGGTGTTGGCCGATGGCTTTTATGAATGGAAACGGGAGGGGAAGACGAAGCAGCCCTACTATATCCGCCTGAAAGATCAGGGACTGTTTGCTTTTGCTGGGCTATGGGAACGATGGGAGAAACAAGATCCGGCCCTTGAGTCTTGTAGTCTGATCACTATTCACGCCAATTCACTGATGGAACCGATTCACCATCGCATGCCGGTAATCTTGCCGGAATCGGCTTATAGTTCATGGCTCGATCCTAAGCTCCACAACGCGGTCTATTTGAGTGGTCTGCTTGAACCTTTCGACGCTGACAAGATGGAGGACTATCCGGTGAGCACAATAGTCAATAATCCGAGGAATGATCAGCCGGACTGTGTGAAGCCCCTGTCGTAAGCACACCATGACCCTTATGAGGGTTAAGTCCCGGTGGTCGCAATAGCCTGAGGACAGTCACACTCCCAACCCCTTACCCTTTATTGAATAAATTCTGTAAAAAAAGGGCTGGTGCCGAGGGGAAAGGATAACGAAAGAACCTGATTAATTATGGACCGAAATCAGTCAAAAACTTGGAGTGAACATGACCTACAAAGTCTTATTGACTATCAGGTCCAAGAGGATAGCCATCTTGAATACAAAGACAGTCGTTCGCTCCAAAAAACCGACCCGAAACGAATGGATATTTCAAAGAATGTTTCCTCTTTTGCAAACGCTGGTGGCGGAATAATCGTTTACGGGATTTGCGAGAATGGGGAAAATCATCTCCCGGAAAGGCTTGACGAAGGCGTAGATCCCGTTGAATTTCAGAAGGAATGGCTGGAACAGGTTATTCAGGGCCAAATCATTCCAAGGATTGGGGGAATACATATTAATCAGGTGAGTCTTGACCTGTCCTCCCCAAGAAAAGTTGCCTATGTCGTGACTATTCCCCAAGGTGAAACCGCTCATCAGGCCTCTGACAATAAGTATTACAAAAGATTTAATTTTAATTCGGTACCGATGGAACACTATGAAATCTTGGATGTTCTAAATCGGAATAGGTATCCAAATGTCATTCCAACTTTTGAAATTCCCAGTGATTATGAAGAAACATCCAAAAAAAGAAGCTTTCGGGTTTTTTTAGAAAATAAAGGTTCCGTATCTGCCAAAACAATAAGCTTGACTGTGTATTGGCCTTGTGATTTTGGGTTCTCCCAGAATGTCTATGGTGCAGCACCGGCATGGCAAATAAAAAAATCTTTATACAATGGGGCTCTCATAGAATGTTCGGTTTATCTCAAAGATAGAGTCCTTTTCCCAGAAGAAAAAGCCCCCTTAAATGATTTATTGCCTCCTTCTTTCGCACATCTATATTTCCACGCTTTTGGAAGGCACTCTCCTACAGCCGAGAGATTCTTAAATTTATTCCGTGAAAGCGAGCTCGGCTTTAGGTGGAAAATCTTTGCCGATGACATGCCACCCAAAAGCGGGGATGTTTTATTTAACGAGATTTTTCAAGAAAGGGACTTTTTTTATTATGAGAGATGAGATTTGGCTCAACAAGACACCGCCTGGAAAATCATAAATACCAAACGCACGGCAACCCCTGTGGAGGCCAAGTCCCAGTGGTCGCAATGGCCTGAGGATGGTCACTCTCCCAACCCATTCCCTTTATTCACCAGATTTTGTATGGTGGATGCATCAAGACAAAGCAAGAATCTTGAATGAAGGGGCTGTTGCCGAAGGGGAAGGGTAAACCTATGAATATTTTTCTTTGCCATTCTGGTATACAAAGCCGAAAAGTTGCAGAAGCACTCAAGCCTTTCATCGTTACAGTTCTTCAGCGTGCAAAGATATTTTATTCCGAGGAAGATATACCCCAAGGAGTGACTTGGGCTAGAAAGATTATCGACAATTTAGGGGCGACCTCAACTGGAATTCTTTGCCTAACACCTGAAAATCTCCATTCAACTTGGATGCATTTCGAAGCTGGTATGCTATTTAGGGAATCAGACAAAGCACGTATTCATGGGTATCTACATAAATTAGACAAAGCAGACCTCACCGATCCTTTGAGCTGGTTTCAGAACACCCTCGCAAAAAAGGAAGACACAAAGAAACTAGTCCATGACCTGAATGCGGAATTCCCTGCCGATGAGATGGTTGACCAAAAAATTCTTGAAAGTCTGTTTGAAAAGTTTTGGCCAGATTTAGAAAAGACCCTGAAGAATATTCCCGAAGGCTCAGTTCCCAAATCCTCTGTTCAACGGCCCGAGCGTGAGCTGATTGAAGAGATTCTTGAGCGTGTTCGAAAACTAAGTAATATGAATATGCAGATTCCCGGAGCATTTCAGAAATTTTTTCTACACCAAATAAAATCCAACCGTGAGCGGCAAGAAGAGCTAGAAGAAGAGGAGAGATATCGAGATGCATTAGTAGATGCACAGGTAGAAGAGTGGGAAGAAAGACAAAAAGAACAGCAAGAAGTAGAAGAAGAGATGAGACAAGAAGAGTGGGAAGAAAGACAAAGAGACGATTCACCCTAAAAAAACTAAGCCTGCATACGGGGTCAGGGCTTTAGTTTTTAGTGGCTTAACACCGCGAATGCCTGCCTGCTGATTCTCCCCTGCTCCATCTTAGTTTGGATCTGAGAGATCCGTGCCGCCGTTACGCCCACACGACCGGCAACCTCCCGCAAAGAAAGATTGCCTACCCGGCGAAGCAAATAGACGGCCACCCAATAGGCCTCCGGATGACTCCGATCCAGCACCTGTCCAGCTGCAAGACCATACGCTCGCCCGACAGTGGACAAGATCTCCTCGGGATGCGGGCGTTTCGGTGTGCGGTGCGCCTTGCTGATCCCCTGCACCACTTTGCTATCCACAAGGGCTTGCATACGCGCCAAAAACTGGTCATCCCCAAGATAAATCTGGCCGCATGCAGAACAAACCCGCGGGGGATGCGAACCGGCGCTATCTTGTGGTGAGAGATTCCTCTACGGCCTGGCGGATATATTTTTGGTAGGACATGCCTTTCCCTGCCGCTTTTTTCCGGACCTCGGTCAGTAGTTCCGGCGGAAAGCGCAGATTGACCTTTTCGGTTTTCGGCAAAAACTCGAATGTCACCCTCTGCGCTTTGCGGGGATCGATATAATCGGTCAGATCCTGTTCAAGAAAGTCTGCTGCTTCCTTGTCGGATTTAAATTTCGGAATTTTTTTCTTCATATTCTTTTGCCTCCTTCTCGTGCATGTAACGGGCGCTGATCGGCCTGATCAAGGTTTCATCCTCCCGGATGCGAAAGGTAAAGGCCACAAACATGGGCCGCCCTTTGGGGGAGGGGCCATAGGCGATATAGCGGTCCTCCTCATGGGAATGGTGTATATCCGGCATCACAAACACGCTGTCCTGCCGGAAAAATCTTTCAATATCCGATAGAGCTATGCCATGCTTGCGGCACTTGCGCCGGTTGCCGGTATCCCAGCCAAATCCTAACGCCTGTATGTTCATACTAGCATGAGCCTATCTATTTGTCCATACATTTGCCAATACTTATTTGCTAGGTTCGGATCAGGGCGTTTTCATCGAGGGGATCTTGAAAATCAAAAAGGAGGGGTTTAAATAACAGACGGCAAAAGACAACGAAACCGCTGCTTCCCACAAATTGGCTGGATAAAGCCCTGAATACAAATTCGATCTACCGGAACATCATTAGAAAGTACGGACTAGAAACCGGCCACAATGATGCGTTTGGGAATAATATCGACTATGAAATGCTCATCAAATTATACAGCAATCCACCCTCAGCCAACCAAACCCGCTATTCCCCTGGGGTCTGTTGCGGAGCGAAGAAGAAAAGGGTCACGGGCAATCCTGATAAGAAGCATGTGAATACGAGCTTTTCAGAACGGCTCAATCTTCAACTACGGATGAGTAATCGACGCTTTACCAGGCTGACCAATGCCCACAGCAAGAAGGTTGAGAACCATATTCACTCGATGGCGTTTTATACGATGTACTATAATTTTGTACGGATTCATTCAACACTGAGAGTTGCACCTGCTATGGAGGCTGGCGTATCTAATCATTTGTGGAGTTTAGAAGAAATGATTGGGTTAACGAATTAGATAGTCGCTTTAGAATTGTACCCAAAAACAATGAGGCCGACCCCACGACAGAATCGACCTCAAACCCTACCTCGAAAGATAGGGGGGATAAAACATATTTTAAATAATAATAGGGCTGACGCCTCTTTTGTCAACTATTTTCTAACACTATGGAAAATCCCATTAGAACAAATGTTTATATAGATGGCTTCAACTTGTATTACGGAGCTACCAAGGATACTCCCTACAAGTGGCTTGACCTCCTCCAGCTATGCCAGAGGTTACTCCCCCACGATTATATAAATGAGATTAAATATTTTACTGCCACAGTGAAGGGACGCCCCCACGATCCCAGCCAGCCTATTCGCCAGCAGGCTTATTTAAGGGCTCTCCAAACAATACCAAACTTAACGGTTATTTATGGTCATTTCTTGACCCATCCAGCGAGCATGGTTTTAACAGGGTCAAACCCAAGGAAATGGGTAAAAGTAGACAAAACAGAAGAAAAGGGCTCAGACGTAAACCTAGCCTCTCATCTCTTACTCGATGCTTTCACTGGTGGATTTGAGGTAGCCGTTTTAGTTACCAATGATTCCGATCTAGCGGAACCAGTCAGAATGGTGAGGCAAGTTCAAAAATTACCTGTCGGCATTCTGAATCCCCATAACCACCAGAGCGTGGAGCTTAAACAGCATGCTACTTTTGTGAAGTGGATCAAGAAAAGTCATTTAAAAAATTCACAGTTCCCTCCAAACATGGAGGATTCAAAGGGAAAGTTTTATAAACCCCCTCAATGGTAATTCAAACGTTACCAGTACCGTTAAATCCTAAAACTTGATGCCCAGTGTCCACCTTACTGTACTAGGAAAATAGACCTAATTTTTCCGCAATGGCTCAGCCTATTTATTCTCGGCTGTTCATGGCTCGCTATCGCTCGCTCTTATAGTCCCTCGTAATCTTTCTATAGGCCCTCCAGATCTATGAAACACATGCTCGGGTATGTCCTCTTTCAAATGGCCTAACATGATAGATCATGGTTTTTTTGGAAAAGTGTTGATTTTTAGGGTGAAAGGAGTACACTTGGCCCACTTTAAGAAGAGCGCATGATGGTTTACGGATGAACCTTCTTGGCCTGTAGTGGTTGGGGAGGTTTTTTAATTTCAGCATCTTCATTCATTACGCATTAGCCACAAAAGCAGAAAAATCATTTAACAAGAATAAGAAAACATGAAAGCATTATTTGGGCTAATTGGAGGGGCGATGTTGGTGGGAGCCTATATTTGCATAGCAATTATGACCCCTTATGGAATTTACCACTCTTTTACAAAGCATAGTACTGGTTCGGCTATTTTCTCATTATTTATCCCCCCGTTTGCTTGGTATAGAGCTGCGGAGGGGGTTTTTTGGCATGATGATTTTGACAATGTGAATTGGGAACTACGCCTTAAAAATGACACAAAGGTCATCGCTTCACTTTTAGGCGCATCATCACAAAATATTCCTTCAACTGAAGTCCAGAAATTCAATATAGCAATTGAGGCGTTTGCGAAAGAATTAGAAAGTTATCCAACTGAAAAGAGAAACTACCTTGAGCAATTTGGCCCTCTTTATATTGATTACATTGAATCCCTTTTGGAAGACTTGATGAAGAATTTCGAAGATGCACTGTCGAGAGATGTTTCACTTGAATTTAAAGAAAGTTCCAAAACATTGTCATTAGAAAATAGGGTACTTGAATATCAAGGCACCGAAAAATTTATCAGCGAATTAAAATTAGGTTTGTACGCATTGAGTGAGGTGGAAAATCTTCGCGGAAATTTGCAAGAAAAGGGCAAGAATCAAAAAAATGTTCCAGGCAGCTTTAAAGAAGCAGCTCTTAAAATGTTGTTTCTAGTGAGCAAGTCAAACTTAAACAAGATGGAAAATACCTATTCTGACATTTTTGGCAAGCCTCCTAATTTAAAGAATCAAAGTGACAAATTACTAAATAGCCAAGTAGAAAATGATAAGCCTTCTCCAGAATTATTAGCTGCTTTAAATGAATATCAACGGACTGTTGGAGTCCTTCCCGTTGAATTTTTAGCCTTTACTGTTGAAGAACAAGAAGCTTACATAAGAGGTGCCATGGATGCTCAGTATGCTTTAGCTAAGCAAATCAGTGATCCCAAGCTGGAAGGGTATATTGGATGTCTGAATCAAAACTTACCTCAAATCATATCCTCGGCTGCACAATTTACTGAAAAGGAGGGAGAATCTAATTGGCTAATGCCCTGGAGTTTGACTTCCCTAATAGGAAAGACTTGTCCACCAGAAATACGAGAGACTATTAAAGAAAAAGGATATATAGAAGCTGGGTCTGGGGAAGAACTCTATAAATTAACAAACCAATTGGCTAAGAAAAAAGAGAATGGCGTTGAGGACGGAGAGGCCCATTATCAAAAGATTGCTGATGAAATTGACAAAGCTTTTATTCGAGGTGTCCTTGATGGGCAAGTTTTTTTCGGTTATGGACACCGAATACCTGGCTTTATAGATCTCCTTCGTTGTTACAATAGCCCGAAGACGTTGGGGGAAATTTTTTTTGGATATGGAGCAGACGAGGTATTAGCCCCATCCTTCGGGTCTCGTATGAAATCCGTTTTTTTCGGTGTGCGCATGGCCTGTGAGTCAGTAATTAAAAAAACAAAACAGGGGAGACCTGTGGGAGAGGGGTACTTTTGAGGAAGGGTTGGATTATTTAGGCCAAAGAAGTAGCATCCTCCTAGAATTACATTGTGGTTTACGGATGAACCTTCTTGGCCGGTAGTGGTTGGGAGGGTTTTTTAATTGTAAGGAGACTGTTTGGCCGAAAATAAATATGCCACCTTCACATACGTTGGGAAACCTCCCGAATGAACATCACACAAGAAATTGAGAAGGAACTATGGACGAAAGCCGAAGTGTCGAGGATCACCGACATTCCCGGTTTTCCCTTCCAAAACTATAATGCATTGATAGATGCGGTTACTGCTGGCGATGCGCGAATCGGCATTGAATACTCGGCTGCACGGGAATTAGTCACGATCAGCAAGTCTGCGAGTGCATCGGCTTTAATCCTTGCCCTCTCTTGGGTGATGCCAGCACTGGCAATCGGTTCAGTTGTCGTGGCCCTTGTGACGGGAAACTGGTGGGCGCTTGGCGGGGTAGTCTCATCCTTTCTCGGCCAGACGTTCGCTAACCCATACATTCCGGTCAAGGGTCTAGGGAAACTCCTGGTGGCTGGAGCCCTGATCCATATTCTCTTTGCTCAAAGCATCATTGAAGGATTCACCTGGGTTTCCTTCTCGTTTGCTGTCTCAGCCGTGGCCCTTTATACATGGAACGGCCTGGCTTGGAAGTGGGCTATAGAAGCCGCACTTGCTTCAGAGGCCTTTGCTGCCTATCTCTTCAAGACAAACAACCTACATATAATTGACAACCAAGGAAAGTTTCACGACGCTCAGCGTGAGGAGTAGATGTGCCTCCATTCACTCAATTTTCTTCATATCATTTTGAACCATTTGCCAAACCCTTTCGATTCTACAGCCCTTTCATCTTTTCTTATACGGGTGTAAATTCCTAAACAGCGGATGGAAGAAACGATGAGAGAGCAGCGGTATTTCATCTTATGTATATGTCTTCTTGGCATAACTTTCTTCGAGGCCCAAGTATGCTGGTCTATAGAGCGAGGCCTCTTAGGAGTGAATCTTGGGGAAAATTTCGATTCGACCGTGGAGCGGCTTACTAGGAAATATGGAAAGCCGGTGGAATCGGTAAAGAATTCAGAGGGTGTCTCCCAATCGTTTACTCTGACACAGAAGAATTCAAACACAATGCATATCGGCACTAGCGGTGGGATTACCATTGACCATGTAGCATGGATTTTAATTTCCGGGAATACGCCTGTAGATGATCTGAATTTTGTGGGACGTGTAAATTTGGGACAATCGAAGGAAGAAGTAAAATTATACCTCGGCGACCCGGCTAGATATTTTGTGAGAAAAAATGGAGATAAAGTGTGGGGTTACCCCCCTTCTAATTTTGGCATTATTTTCACCAATGAGGTCGTATCCGGCATTCAAATTTTTTCCTGGCGTACCCATATCGATAAGGTGGAAAACAAGGACAACCTAGAAGTGCTTAGCAAGCTAGAGGCGAAACTTAAAAAAACGCAACCGAACTTTTCTGTCATAAAGAGTGATGCTCTAAAGCAATATTGTAAAGTTACGCATCCGATTTTTTACGATGAAGAAACGGGGGTATTTCTGCTTCGTGCGTATCTCCAGATAGAAGGAACAATGGCCTCATACCAATTTTTAGTTGATACTGGATGGTCCAATACCGCTATCTCTTCCCAATTATGTGAAACCATAGGATGTAAGATTTTTGCACAAGAAGAAGAGGGTTTGAAAAGGCGTTTTACTTCAGGGGGAACATTAGTGATTGGAGGGAGGCCTTATGATTTTGAAAGCTTTGCCATCGATGATTCAAACTTTTTGGATAAGCGAGGGATAGACGGGATTATTGGAGGCGATGCCATTTTTTTCACAGAATTAATTCTAAGTTTACAGGGCGAGTATTTTTGCGAACCTTCAAAACCGCTTAGCGAAATAGCACAGGATTTGGCAATGAATTCAATTGAAGCAGACTACGATGAAAACAGGGTATGGATCAATTTCACGGCCAATGGCACCTTAGTGCATGATTACTTCATTGATACCGGAGCAACGGGCACGTCTTTTCTCCCAAAGGACATTAAGCGGATTGGATTACAATCAATTGCTGCCACAATGCATGAAAATATCGACGGGCTACATTTATCACCAACATTTGGTCCAGTAATCATTGAGTTGCCTGGCATTAGTCTGAAATTAGATGAAATTTTCCAATCAGATGAAAATTATAGAAAGTTGGGAAACGATTTTTTGTCCCATTTGACTATTGGATTCTCTCAGAAAACAAAGAGAATGTATTTCACTGATTAATGCACCACCCCTCGAACGAGGACGGTCATGGTATTGATGGTCATGTATGTTTGGCGCAGGGAGCGAATGCAACAGAGTTAGTCCACTCTTCAATCAGTTGGTAGGAAACTGAAGCCTGACGGCTCACACGGTTTGACATTTGTACTTCTAACTAGGTCCTAGTGAAGGGAGGGTTGGTTTATTTCGACGAAAGGCGCAGCATAGGGCGACCTGTTAGATAGATAAGGAGCGCCCATAATGGTTTACGGATGAACCTTCTTGGCCGAAAGTGGTTGGGAGGGTTTTTATTGGACATTTCATTCTTAACGTACTGGGAGGGTCCTCATGCATCAGTTTCACAGCAAATGGAAATTAGTCATGGGGTTAGCGTCCGTCGTCTTGATAGTTGGGGTTGGTGCAACACTTACTCATGCTGCCAAGCCCATTCCCATCAATATCACCGAAGTGGTGGCGGATGTGGATGGTACTGCCAATACCACCACGCTTACGATTACGGGAGAGGGTTTTAGTTTTGGAAACAACTTAGCGGTTACGCTTGGTGAGTTTGACCCTCCGACCATTATCGGGGTGGCAACGGACACGCAGGTTGTCGTCCAGTGGCCCAGTGCCATTACCGCCGGGGACTACCTTCTTACCGTCTCCACAGGCAATAACCAGCGTCAAAATGATGAGTATGATTTGACAATTGGCGGGGTGGGCCTACAAGGACCGCAAGGTGTCCCGGGGCCCCCAGGCCCTCCAGGAGCGGATGGACAAAATGGAGTCAATGGCCTACCAGGACCACAAGGGGACCAGGGACCAGAAGGACCACAGGGGCCGACCCCCGTCGGTAGCGTGGCACTTTTTGATGCAAATGGGACCAGGATAGGGCCTATCTCTCCAAGCGGAAGCGGAACTGTCCTCTACAATGTGGATGGGTTCATATTTTCGCTCAGTTTTAAAAAGAGCAGTGTTGCGGGGAACAAAGGTGCGCTACACTTTGAGTTGGAGAATTGCCAAGGACCTCCACTGTGGTCCATTGAAGGGCATGAGGCCGAGTCACTTTTTCCTCTTGCCATTCTTGCGGATCAAACCGCAACTCAACCTGGCCTGGTAGTGTATGCCGTGGATAAGGATTTTTTTGGGGGAAATATCATCCCAAAATCCATATATGGACAAGGAGTGGGATGTACCAATACTCCGAGTACTGTTGATCCAGTAGCCTTATTCAATACTAAACAGATAATCGACCTAGGGACATTGTTTCAGCCACCCTTCCATGTTGCAGAGGATGTAGCACCGTAGAAAGGGACAAGAACTTTCTCCAATACGATTGGAAGGAACCAAGAGCCTCACATCGTCAGGTGTGGGGTTTTATAGGGAGTCGTTGAGCAATCATGAAAAGAATGACTATCTCGCATCTCGCTTTTGCTTGCATGGTTTCCACTTTGCTCTCTGGATGTACCCGTTACGGCACATACCAGGAAATACAAGATTCTCTGAGCTACGGAGACTACAGTCAGGCCGCCGAAAGACTCAGGAGGTGCGTTAAAAAAGGAAGCGATAGTCGATGCAGTGACCTCTTGGCTCGATTTCAAGAATCAGGACAGACGAGCAAAGCGTTTTTTGAAGAAGAACAAAGGCGTAAATTATCATTAGAATGGGAAAATAAAAAATTAGCTTGGCTTCAGTCACTAAGGGAATCGAACAGCCCCTGGGACAAGCTGAGATTGGCTCTTGAAATTCAAAATGGCACCATTCCTGAAGATTCTCCGCAAGAAGCAAATCAAGTAATGAGCGATGCATTTTTTGGTTTTGGGGAATGCGCTAAGAATGCAGACCCTAATTGTATGAGTCAATACGCTTCGATGATAATTCAAGCTTCGGAGACTCTTACGCCAGAACAACAGGAGTCGGCGAAAGACAAAGCCATGTATTGGCTTAACTTGGCGGCGAGATACGGTAATGATGAGGCAAGGAAAATGCTTATTCGTCTGAGTAGAGAAATACCTAGCCCAGACTTAGCAATGGAAAACTTGCAAGTGGAAGCGAACTCAATTGCCGAAAAGGGTCAGATGCGCGAACTCGCATTGCGCGAAAAGGCGCAAAGACAGCAAGCCTACTACCAATCGCAGCTACTGATTGAGGCTCGACGCGCTAATTTCATAAATGCAATGAACTCGTTTTTACCCAGAACAGTCAGTTGCAGTAGCAACACAATTGGGTCGTACACATACACCCAGTGTCATTAAGCCCTCTTTCGTTCTAAACCATTGTCCTTGTTTTGATTGATACACTTTGAAGGTCGCTACGCTTAGGTTCCGCACGGTCCTTCGTTCCTATTAGTAACTTAAAAAAATATATATATAAAAAATTTTGAAGCTTCCAATCTGTGACGGGTCGCCGGTGTGGGGAATTTAGCCATAGGGCAGCGGCATCCACTCAAATTAAATAAATAACCTAACTCGGTAGGGAGTCAAGTCTGCTATCCAATGAAAATAACTAGCAAGAAAATCGGCAACGAAATAAACCTTTTCCTAATCTGCTTTTGTGCAAACTTTTTTATTCTTTGGCCACTTTTGCGTATTGGATCTAACCAGTGGGATTTTGGGGAATACCTACCCATCCTGAAAGAGATTTTTGATCACCTGATTTTTCGGCAAAATAACCCCTATTATCTTGTAACTGTTGAAAGGGGTTTTGGGGCATGGTTCATCATCATTATTCCCTGGCTCTTAATTCAAAGTGTACGGGTTTTAGTTTGGGTTGTTTCTCTGATGAAGCAAGCTTTTGTGCTCTTAATTACCAAGCAGGGAGAAATCCAGCTTGGAAGGATTTTTCTCATTGTTTTAATACTAGGGGGTTCTCTACTTGGGGGTTTTTGGTGGTGGTCCCAACCCGATGACCCCTATTATTCTGTAGTAGGAACAAACCCAGAAAATTGGCATCACTCTGATCGAGATAATACATCTTGGAAGGATTTCGATGTAAAAGAATGTCACAAATCTGTTGCTCTACAAAGTTCTAAAGAATTTCTTTCTTGGGAAGACCGAGTTGGTGCCTTCATGCGGTGCATGCGTGAAAAGAGCTATGAGTTCGTAAATCCGAACAAATAACTCTTCGGGATACTTGTTTCCCATGGTGGACTTTGTCGTTTCTACAGACTTAGAAAATTCTAAGAGGAGGGTATAAAGCACTTACGAAGTTTAGTAGGAAAGGTTTAATTACTTCCCCTCTGAAGTTTTCCGCTCCTGATAAAAATATCTTTTTTTAGTGGAGAGTGCGTAGAATTTTTAACGTAGATTTTTTAAATAGACCAACTCGATTCTGTTAATGCGAGGGTTTAGGGCTTGCATGGCAGGATGGCCAGAAGAGTATCCACGGTCCCCTTGAACCTGTTGAACCCATTTTGAATCCGAAGATGAGCTTTCTGTGAAATGAACGTTTACATGGCAATTGGCTGATTCCTTCCTCTCAAGGACTCCCCCAGACCAGGACACCAACATTCCTGAACCGTCCCATGTAAATCCAAATAAACGAAAGGGCTTTCGGTTAATTCGCTCAACTGCAATGAGATCATCGCCAAGAGATAAACCCTTCCGAGTCTTCCAGTTACTGTGTAGTCCACCAATGCTAACTATACGTGGCATTCGCTGATTCTCCGCATCTTTCCAAGTTATTTCAACTTCGTCGTTTCCCGAGGGGTCGATAATGACTGTGCCCTTCTCGAATTCGCCTTCACCAACCCCGATATCAGTGCTGACTACATTTTCTGGGCCGAAATGTTCAGCAAGACTTTGCGCAGTGGCGTTAGGGGAAAAGCTTGAATCACAGTCAAATGATTTAGGTACTCTACTATGAATCGGAATAGGCACATCGCAGATTAAAGTATCTTCGGCACATTTTCTAACACCGATAATTTCTGTTGTTAAGATATAATTTCCAATATTTTCTTCGCCACCTTCATGAGATGTGACCGATTGCAGTGCAGTATTTTGCCCTATGTCGATTTCCATTATTGGATAAGTGGTAAGACCAGTGCCTGGTTCCTCCCAGGTGAGGATGGCACGATTCGTCTTCCTTGCATAATAGACCCCATCTCTACCAAAAGTAATTAGGGTTAAAGATCTTGGAATATTAAGACGTCCAAGCTCAGGATCTTGATGTATAGAATCAATTGCTTCTTTGACTGGGCCTGGAGATTTAACAATTTTGTTCAGTAGTTCAAAAGCAATTTTTTCTTCTAATTCAAATGATGGTGCTAGCCCCTCAGTGTTTTCAAAAATCCGAACGTCTTTTCCATATGATTCTTCAATAATCTTAATAGAATTAAACGAATTGTCAGGTAAATTGGATTGTTCATGATTCTTGGATGGGGCATTTTTCTTAACCTTGCTTTCAATAGGATCAACATTTTCTGAAGGCTTTGGCACCAAATCTACGCAAGTTCCTTCAGCTATAAAGTTCCCCCCCCTTTTACGTGTATTCCTCCGCCTATTGCTGTCATTTTGAAGGGGGATTCCTTTAACACTTGCGATATTGGAAACAAGGTAAACCTCATTCCCATGATAATGCTTTTCCGACGTCTCAAAAGAAATTTTTTCGACTATGTTTTTTTTGCAAACAACGAAAATGTCTAACTTTCCAATGGAGGAGAAATAGGAAACCCCAACCTCTACCAAGTATTTTTCTTCCTCTAACGCAATGTCCTGTAGGGTTCCCTCAAATAGGATATTTCCAGAATAGTTATCTTTAAAGAAATCTGAAACATTCAAAGAAAATTTTGGGTAAAGATTTTTAAATTCTTCTTTGTTAAATTTAATGGCTTGATAGGTATTTAATAACTCCTTTTCTTTGGCAAGAACTGTTTGCTCCATGGCTGCAATTTTGGATTTTTCTTCATTTTGTGCCTTTTGCCTCTTGGCCTTATTTTGATCAAAGGTATCTATGCCGACATTAACGCAGTAACCCAGCCCTGCTAGAATGACAATCCAAAGAATCCAAGAGTATATTTTTGATTTTGTTTCCTGATCCATAACTTGGCAGGGTTAAGAAAATAAAAATTAGGGGACCGGACACATAAGCATAACGAAACAAAAAAAGTTTTGGAAGGTGAAGTTTCAATCTAAACCCAAAGCCTCAATTGCCATAAAAAACTACTTCCTTCAATCCAGCCCAGGTTACAGGCACTTCTAATTGAAACATTACTTACCCCTCTTTCGTTCTAAACCATTGGCATTTTTGATAGATTCACTTGAAAGGGAAAGGTGCCGCTCCGCTTAGGCTCCGCACGGCCCTTCCTTCCTATTAGTAGTAGGCGATAAAAATAAAAAAATTTAAAAACTTCCAATCTGTGGTGCTTAACCCAGCTTCTTATACAACCCCTAGGTAATGTCAAAAATAGGAAAAATTTCCGTCAGCCTTCTAACGCTGGGGTGAGAGGTTGGTTTTTTAAAGGGGGGTGCCCCCTTGTTCCTCACAGCAAACAAATCATTTCAAGGACAGGTGTTATATAGGTGTTAGAAAGAGAGACAAATGAGGGTGAAGTGAAGCGAAACCTGGTGAAGTGCGATGAAGTGAATACACAGTGTTTATGCAGGAAGGGAAAGGGGATTGCCCATGTTTCTTGACTCTTGAGCAAATCCCTTTATACAACCCCGCCTTGGTCACCAAATGCTTCTCAACCACAGATACTTCGCATCCTTCAAAATTCCATCTTAGGAATTTGACCGCCTCGTCCTCGTATCGAGGGGGTAGAGAAATTTCTTGGCGCTGCCCTTCAAATCCTTCCAAATTCTTAATACATTGATAAAGACGGGTCCTGTATTTCTTTTGGGATCGACTGTCTAATTCGTGCTGGTGTTTCAAACAGGAGAATCCCGGGGTGCGACATGTGAATGATCATGTAGGGCCAAAGATTGTGTTGATCGTGATGGGTGTTTGGCTGTTCAGCTTGGGCTTGTCTTTTGGTTCTTATGAGGTGGCTGCCGAACCAGTAGAGGAACTCAGCTATTTGGGAGTTGGCGAATATGATGCTGCTGAGGAACATCTGCGGCTTGGGGTCGATTTTTTTCTGACGGACGAATTGGATGTGGCCATTGATGAGTTTCGCGAGGCCGCCCATCAAAAACCCGATTACGCGGATGCGTATCATAATCTTGGTGTGACACTCGCCAAAACGGGAGATCTCACACAGGCGATCGCCGCTTGGACTGAAGCGGAAGGACTGGATCCGGCGGCCTGGTCGTTACGGTATTCCGTCCCGGCCTTGGTTGCCTATAACTATGGCGTGTCCTTGGTTCGGGATGGGCGGATCGAACAGGCGATGAAGGAATGGCAGTCGGCGCTTCGTATTCAGGAAAATTTTGTTGAAGCCCACTATGCCTTGGGTTTAGGCTTTTTGGCGGTACACAATCCGGCTGTGGCGACGGCGCATTTGCAGGCGGCACTTTCTTTGGCGCCGGATTGGGTGCAGGCCCATGTCGCGTTGGGGCAGGCTCATTACGAATCCCATGAGTATGATTTGGCGCGGGCCGCGTGGCTGAAGGCGTTGGCCTTGAATCCTGGTGAAGTGAGAGCCTATGCGAATTTGGGTCTCCTGGCTGTGCAAGAAGGGAATAATCGAGAGGCCATTGACTATGCCCGTCAGGCGATTGCTCTTCAACCTGGTTTGGTTTCTGCACATTTCCATTTAGGCGTAGCGTTATTGGCACGGGGTGAAGCGCAGGCGAGTGTGGACGCATTCGAACAGGCGCTGGCTCTAGATGCCCGATTCACGCCGGCTCGGTTGTTGTTGGGGGTTGCGTGGAGTCGTATGGGGGATTGGGCACGGGCGGCGCATGATTGGCGAGAAGCCCTTCGTCGGGATCCGTTTGGCTTAGAGACGTTCTGGCTTCATGCCAATGTGGGTATAGCGCTGACATCCATGGGGCATTTCCAAGATGCCACGAAAGAATTTCAATGGGTGGTTGAGCAGCGGCCGGAATGGGCTCAAGGGTGGTCACAGTTAGGTCTCTCTCTGATGTCGGAGCGGCGGTGGGATGAGGCTGTGGTGGCGTTGGAAACTGCTGCTCACCTGCAACCTCACTGGGCGCATCTTCAGTTTTCGCTGGGGAAGGCGCATGCCGGACAAGGGGAATTGGCCTCAGCGGCGCAGGCGTTTCGGGAGGCGGTCAGAATTTCCTCAAATTTTGTGGATGCGTTGTTTCATTTGGGTCTCGTCCTACGAGCTCAAAATGAGTTGATTGAGGCGGTTGACCCACTTCGTCGAGCGGCGGAAGGCGGATCACGTGAAGCCCAGGGATTGTTAGCCTCCATGTATGTGAATGGCAATGGCGTGGATCGCAATGTACCGTTGGCGATGTTGTGGTGGTCTCGCAGTAGCCGGGCATCGATTCCTGACACGATGACTCGAACGGCTCAGAATCAGTTTGCCCAACTGCGCCGGAGGCTTCACCGGGAACAATTTACTCCGACCGAACGACAGGATGTCTTAACCGGATTTGGCTTGATTCGGCAAGATCTGTTGAACCAAGCCCCTGTTCAATTTCAGGCGAGTGCCTTGTCTTTGGATCCTGGTGTTCGGAATCACGGGGCCTCGTCGGAGATGGTTCTCCGATGGATGGTTGAACGGGCGTTGGCCTTGGATGCCAGGGCCCATCAGACGTTACGCGAGTGGTATGTCGATGGCGTGGTTGGGCAATTGGCTCCACAGAATTCTTTTCTTCAAAAATATTGGCTCCAGGTCGCGAAAGAGGGGGATCCGGTTGGGTGTGAGCTTATTGACTTCATGACCCCTAAGGAAAATTTTCACGCTGTACGGCAGGCTTGTCAGTCTCTAGGAACATAACCATGGTCTTAGGTTCATCATGAGAGAAGGAAGGATGAATCCTACGGTACTCAAGGTGTTACTGGCTTCAACATGTGTTGTGCTCTGCACCGCCGTGAGCTTTGGGTTTTCGCACCTCTTTCCACAGGGAGAACAGGAGCTTGTCGACTGGCAACTCTCACATTTTTCTTCGCCACCCATTGTGCCGTCGATTGTCCTGGTCCGTGCTGAGGAAAAGAGTGAAGCCCTATGTGGAGAAGGACGATGGAATCTCCCTGTGTTGGAAGCGAGTATCGGAGCTTTTCATCAGGCCGGGGCATCCGTCATTGCCCCTCTGCTTGATATTCACCTGCCTGTGGCTTCGGAATGTGGCGGGTTGGCGGGTTTTGTGAAATTGTCTGAAATGACAAAGCAGGTGGGTACGGTGGTTTATCCCGATTCGGTCCCTCCGCCTTTGGTCCAAGCAGCCGTGCGAACCGGCCATCTTGAGACGTCAGTCAATGATTCAGGGACGGGTGGAGGCTACACCTTTCCCGCAGCTTCCTTACGTTCTTCTAGGCTGCCGTTTGGCATTGCCGCTGCCACCTTAGCCGAAAAGAGTGTCCCGGTACCGACAGAAGGCTCTTTTCTCTCTATCCCAAGCACGATGGAACAGCCGGACGAGTTTGTCTTCCCCACCTATTCTTTTACTGAGGTTTGGAAGTTGGTTCAAGCGGGGGATGAAGAGAAGCTGGTTCAGCTTTTCCAAGACAAAATTGTGTTCTTTTATGCCGGTTCATCCATCAGAATGAATCCTTCGGGATCCCAGGTTTCCCTAGTGCCGCCTGCCCTAGTCCATGCGAAAATGGCCAATGCCTATTTGACACACGCATGGGTTGTGCCTGCCCCGTTTTTTATGGCCTTTTTTCTAGCGGTGAGTGTGGGTCTGGTGGCCTGGGGTTCATTGCAGGGTGAGTTATCTCTTGGTCGTTACCGCTTCATGAGTGGGGTCATGGTGGTGCTGCTTGTGAGTGCCTTAATCCTTCTTGGTTTTTGGTTGGGCTGGATATGGCCACTTTTTAGTATGGGGTTGGCGGTGGGAATGACCTTTGTGGGAATAGGTGCGTGGAAATTGTGGCTGTCTCGATCAACTGTGCACAGAGAAATTGATTTGAGGGAGCAGCAGCTCACGCAACTCGAACATGAATTATCGGGGAAACAACATCATGTTCGATTGTTGGAAGAGCGGTTGTCCGAAGCCCAGCATCAGTCGGATCAATCCGGGACCGTGATTGAGGAATTACAGATCGCTCAGGATGCCTCGCGTTCCCAATTGAATTCGTATCACGATGAGGTTCAGGAAACTCGCCAAAAGATCGAACGTCTTCAAGAGGAATTATATGATCTTCGACAGCAAATGCCGGTTATTCCATCAGTGCGTTCATTAGAGGCCGACGACCAAGAGTTGATTCAAGAATGCCAAGCTTTCCAGATTGAGACTCGCGATCAGGCCGTTCTGCGACTTTTCCAGAATCTGAAGAAGGCGGCTGCGACTCAAGTGCCCATTTTATTATTGGGTGAAACAGGAACGGGCAAAGAGATTTTTGCCAAAGCGGCTCATGCGCTGAGCCCTCGTCGGGATGGTCCTTTTATCTCGGTGAATATGGCCGCGATCCGTGCCGAATTATTTGAGGGAGAGTTGTTTGGTCATGTGAAAGGGGCGTTCACCGGAGCGGTCGGACGTACCGGATTCTTAGAGTCGGCCCACCAGGGCACGCTTTTCTTAGATGAAGTGGGTGATCTTCCTCTCGACCTGCAAGCCAAATTACTCCGATTTTTGGAAGATGGAGGCTTCCACCGAGTGGGGCAGAGCGTGGGCACTCATGTGGATGTTCGTATTGTTGCTGCGACGAATCGTGATCTGCAAGACGAGGTACGGGCAGGGCGTTATCGAGAAGATCTCTATTACCGTTTACGAAGTATTGTGTTGACACTTCCTCCTCTTCGGGCGCGCAGTCAAGCCGACCATGTCCTGTTAGCTCAGTCATTCTTGCGGCAATGCGCGCATTCCCAACATCGAACCAATTTGGCCTTCACGCAGGGGGCGTTGGATGCAATGATGGCCTATCGATGGCCTGGAAATATTCGTGAGTTACGGCAGACGATTGCGCAAGCGGTGGCTCTCGCCAATGGATCCGTTATTACCCAGGCAGAGTTGAATTTAGAGGGCCCGAAACCGGGAACAGGTGGGGGCAATTGGGTCAAAGACGATTTAGGCCAACGAGAAGACCTCATGGTGTTGGAGTGTTTACGCCGGCATAATTTTGACATGCAAGCCACGGCTGCAACCCTGGGTTGGGATCGAGGGACAGTGACTCAGCGATTAAAAGGCTTGGGGTTTCAGGCCCTCAGGGACAGCCAGGGCGATGTCCATGCAGCGGCCATAGTTTTGGCTGGGAATGAGCGGTTCGTGCGGGTGGTTGAAGGGCGTCTGCGGGAATATACGAATAATTTAGTCCCTCCTTCAAAACACTACGGGTCAGTTGAGGAGGCCATTGCTGATTGCCGGAAACGCTTCCGGAATTTACCGGAACGACATTTGCCGGCTGTGGAGGAATTGATCCATGCCCGTTTCGCTCCGTCGTGAAACGTGAGGGGAAATAGCAAATCGTCGGTTTGGCGAACCAAGCCCATTCCCTTCTCACGTTTCCCTCTCATTCCTCTTAGGCCGGAACAAACTTCAGAGCGGCGGAATTGATGCAATAGCGTAATCCGGTTGGTTGTGGACCGTCATCAAAAATGTGTCCCTGGTGTCCGCCACATCGGGCGCAATGTACTTCCGTTCGAGGATAAATGATTTTCCAGTCGGTTCGAGTTTCAACCACCTCCTCTGAGATGGGTTGCCAAAAGCTGGGCCAGCCGGTCCCGCTATCAAATTTCGCTTCCGAAGAAAATAGCGGTAACCCACATCCTGCGCATTCGTAGATCCCTTTGGCTTTGTTGTCATTATAGGCATTGGCGAATGGCCGCTCCGTCCCCTCCTGTCGTAAGACTTGGTATTGTTCGGGTGTGAGGAGAGCTTTCCATTCCTCATCGGTCTTGGTAATTTTTTGAATGTCCGGACTTTCCGGGACAGGGTTGGTGGCTGCCAGGGAGACGCCTAAGGATTTGACGACCACTCCCAGCCCCAATGCGAGACCGACTTTCATAAGATTCCTCCTATTCAAAGACATGGTTGTCCTCCTTCTAGCTAGTTGTAGATCAATTGCATTCTCAGTTTTGACCCTGTGGTAGGCCTCAACCAGATCTACATGAACAGTCTACCAAAGTTCACAATTGTTACGGAAATATGGCCGGATACTTTGACGCAACTCGGAATAATTTTTACAATATGGGTAGCATGAACAATCAAAAAAATAGGAGGTATTCTCGTCATTACAAGGTGAACACCCACAAAAGTAAACGCTGTTCCGACTACGTTTAATTACACGAGTGACGGAAGGAGTTGGTATGATTGGACAACCGCTGGATATTAAAATTGAAAGCCGAAATGTTGGCATGACTCCACGCTGGAAAACAGAAATTGAACGACGTGTTCAAGCCTTGGAATCCGGAATCATTCGTCCCACCCATGCTCGGGTCACCCTTACCAAAAATGCCCATCATAAAAAAGGTGCTGATAACGCCGAAGCATTGGTTGTCATTACCCTCCCTCCAAAACGGACTGTGACAGCGAGAAAAGAATCTAAAACGTTCGAGGAAGCCATCCGTGCCGCCTTTCAGGCCGTTGAGCACGAATTAGAAAAAATTGAAGAAAAGCGCATAGCCCGTGCCGCCAAAGCCGCCGGCAAAAAAGCGCTGAAGGTGGAAGCGTTGTCGGTGGCGTGATTGAAAAGGACGGATAACAATTCAGAAAACTTAAGAATGTACGAAAATCGAAGGTGGGAAAGAATCGACAACGTATTTAGTTTTTTGGTTTCTGAAGTCTCTCCCTGCCGGCTTGCATAATTTCTTCAAGCCGCGCAGGGGTCTTCGCTTCGCCGTAGCAGCGGATGAGGGGTTCCGTTCCGGAGGGCCGAATGAGATACCAGCTGCCATCCGGGAATAGCCATTTACATCCGTCTAATTTATTGACCCGAGTGACTTCCATTCCGGCAAAGGTCGTTGGGGGACGGTCCATGACGTGTTTGACTTGTTCCTGGATGTGTTGGCTGATGGTCAGATCTTGGCGGGAGGAATAGAGAACTCCGACTCTGTCGAACAGATCTTTCAATAAATCTTGAATGGTCTTTCCGGTAAAGGCCACCATTTCCGCCACTAACGCCCCGGCCAAAATGCCATCTTTTTCAGGAACATGGCCTTTGATCGACAGGCCGGCACTTTCCTCTCCACCAAACATGATTTCCCCTTTGGCCAGCAGTTCTCCAATGAATTTGAATCCCACGGGTGTTTCATGCACCGATAAGTTATGGTGGGCCGCCACCGCATCAATCAAATGCGTGGTGGCTACTGAACGGGCTACCGCTCCAGTCCATTGCCGACTTTTGATGAGGTAATCCAAGAGAACCGCCAGGATATAATTGGCTTGAATAAACGTTCCGTCCGCATCCACGATCCCGAACCGAGAACCGTCTCCATCGGCGGCGAGTCCAAGGTGCGCGCCTTCTTTGCAGACGGTGTCTTTTAATTCTTGCAATGTTTCGTCCGTAGGTTCAGGCCGAAACCCTCCAAAATACGGATCACGCCAATGATGTAAGATGGCCATTTTCGCTCCGGCTCCTCGAAGAAATTCGTCGAGATAATTTCGTGTGGTGCCGAAAAGGGGATCAAAAATCACGCGGATGCGCCCATTGCGTATGCGGTCTCGGTCGACGAGTTTTTCCAGGGCCTTCAGGTAATCCGGCTGAGGGTCAAAATATCGAACCATGCCGTCACTTTGCGCCCGCTCCCATGGTGACCATTTAATATGATCGCCATGCAACAGAGGCAAAATCCGCAGCTCAATGGCTTTGGTGGTTTCCGGTAACGCCGGTCCACCCCAGTCTGGGGTCATTTTGATGCCATTCCACTCTGGCGGGTTGTGACTGGCTGAGATATTAATGCCACCGGCCAATTTGCGGGTCATGACATGATAGGAAATGGCTGGGGTCGGGGTATCTCGGTCACAGAGTAAGCAAGGAATGCCATGGGCCGCCATGACTTCGGCCAC
This sequence comes from Nitrospirales bacterium, assembly GCA_040904705.1. GTDB lineage: Bacteria > Nitrospirota > Nitrospiria > Nitrospirales > UBA8639 > Nitrospira_E. Next base: position 100,260 of record JBBDSY010000064.1, read on the forward strand.
CACCTTGGCAAAGCGTTCTCCTAAAAACCGCGTATCATAGCCAATCAGAATGCCCTGCTGTCCGATTTTTTGCTGGCGCAGGTATTGCGCTATGCCTTGGCAGACGATGCGGACATTCTGGACCGTAAAGTCTTCCCCTATAATGGCTCGCCACCCTGAAGTCCCGAATTTAATAGAGTCCATTTTCCCTGGTCTGGGGGGTAAGTTGAAACGAGGTGCTACTCAACGAGACGATAGTGAAGGATAGCAATTTTGGCTACCTAAAAGAAGAGATGAATCCCCTCAATTTGCCAATACCGGCGAGGAAATTCTCTAACTTGAGTGTGTGATTTCTCCAGGAGTGCCTGGGGGTTCTAATCGGTCGTAGGCTCTATCGAACGAAGCTCACACCAGACCGGGGTATGGTCTGAGGGCTTTTCTTTTCCTCGCGGAGTACGATCAACATCAGCTGTGACCAGCCGATCTGCCGCCTGGGGGGAAAGCATCAGGTGATCGATGCGCAGGCCTTCGTCTCTGTTCCATCTGCCAGCTTGATAATCCCAATAGGTATACAGTCCGAGTTCTGGATGACAGGCGCGAAGAGCGTCGGTGTAACCTAAGTGGCAGAGTTCTCGAAAACGCGCACGGGATTCGGGTTGGCAAAGGGCATCGTCTGCAAAACCTTTGGGATCATAGACATCGTGATCAGTGGGGCACACATTAAAATCGCCGGCCAAGACCACGGCTTCCTCCAACGCCAGGAGCGACCGGGCATGGGCGATGAGTCGATCCATCCATTTGAGCTTGTACGAGAATTTTTCCGTGGCAATGGGATTGCCATTGGGTAGGTAAATTGAGGCAATCCGAACGTTGCCTATCAGTGCCTCCACATAGCGGGCTTGTTCGTCAGAAGAATCATCGGGGAGGGAGGTTTGTTCCACTTCGATGGGCATCTTGGAGAGGATCGCCACGCCATTGTAGGTTTTTTGTCCCACGATGGCCATGTTATATCCCAATTCGTCGATGGCCATCCGAGGAAATTGTTCTTCGGTCGTTTTAAGTTCTTGTAAGAGGACGACATCGGGATCAGCTTGTTTCACCCATTCCATCAGGTGAGGAATCCTGACTTTGATGGAGTTGACGTTCCAGGTAGCAATTTTCATGGTCAGGCTTATCGTGGGCTTTGAACGATCAATTATGATGAGGAAGAGGATGATGACTCGGAGTCGCGCTGAAAGATGACTTGAAAGCCTTGAAATTGTTTTTGAAACAGAGTCTTCAAAATGAATGGGGTAATGCCCAAGAACAACACCGCATAGATACAGATTTCTAAAATATATTGAGAGTCTTCAGGTACCGTGCCATTGAAGATTACAGGAACCGCCCATCCGATGGTCATACTCACAAACATGAGGATGACCACATGTCGCCAGACGAGAAACCACACGAGTGTTAACAGCTCTTTATATGAGGGTATTTCCATAAAACTTTGTCATCCTTTCTCTTCACAACATATTCAGATTCTTCAATGCGCGTCATCCCAGGATGAGCCATGGCCGACATCGACGGTGAGGGGAATCGAGAGTTGCAGGGCTGGGAGTGTGGCTGATTCCATGACCTGTTTGATGATCTGGGCGGTTTCATCCAGCGCGGATTCCTGAACTTCAAAGAGGAGTTCATCGTGCACCGTTAACAACATGAAGGCTTTGTCCTGTAAGCCATGTCGTGTCAACGCCTGAGGCACGCGGATCATCGCCCGTTTTAAAATGTCGGCGGCGGTGCCTTGTAAGGGCGCGTTGATTGCGGCGCGTTCGGAAAAATTTCGTCGTGCTCCATTGCTGTCGTGAATGGCCGGGACGTGGCATCGACGACCAAAGAGGGTTTGGACATACCCGTGTTCACGACAAAATTGTTTGGTGCGTTCCATGTAGTCTTGAATGCCTGGATAGCGCTCAAAGTAGGATTTGATATAGGAAGCGGCTTCCGACTGTTCGACGCTCAACTGTCTGGCTAAGCCAAATGCACTGATGCCATAGATGATACCGAAGTTAATGGCCTTGGCCTTTCGTCGAATTCCTGAATCCATTTTTTCCAACGGAATGTTGAACACTTGGCTGGCGGTCAGGGCGTGAATATCCTGTCCATCCCAAAACGCTTGTTTCAATACGCCGATATCAGCCATATCCGCTAAGAGTCGTAATTCAATCTGCGAATAATCTAAAGACAAGAGTTGGCAGCCCGGTTCTGCCACAAATGCTCGACGAATTTTTCGGCCCTCTTCCGTTCGGATCGGAATGTTCTGGAGGTTGGGGTCGGTGGAAGATAATCTTCCAGTCGCCGCTGAGGCCATGGCATATGACGTATGCACACGGTTGGTGTGCGGGTTAATTTGATGAATCAAGGCTTCGGCATAGGTGCTCCGAAGCTTGTCCAAATGGCGCCACTCCAAAACTTTCTCCGGCAATTCATGCCCTTGTGCGGCCAAAGATTCCAGGACGTCGACTCCGGTCGCGTAGCTCCCGGTCTTGCTTTTTTTCCCGCCTTCGAGTTTGAGGTCCTCGAAGAGGACTTCGCCCAATTGTTTGGGCGATCCCACGTTGAAGGTTGTTCCTGCAAGGCGATGAATCTCTTGTTCCAAGGTCATGAGGCGTTGGGCAAATTCCTGTGAAACCTGTTTGAGCTGAGCCATATCGACTTTGATGCCTTTTTGTTCCATAGCCGCCAACACAGGAATTAAAGGCCGTTCGAGTGTTTCATATGCCGTGGTGAGATGTTCCTCAATGAGACGGGGTTTGAGAGCCTGGTGCAGGCGCAAGGTTATGTCGGCGTCTTCCGCCGCGTAATCCAGGGCTTTCTCTAAGGGAACGTGATCAAAGGTTATTTTCGATTTGCCTGTACCGGCGACCTCTTTAAATTTGATGGTCGTATGTCCCAAGTACAGGTCCGCCAGGTCGTCCATGCCATGACCATGCTTGCCGCCTTCTAACACATAGGAAAGGAGCATGGTATCGTCCACGGGCGAAACCGGGAGTCCATAGCGGGCCAACACCACCATGTCGTATTTGATGTTGTGGCCAATCTTCAGCACGCTTGGGTCAGAGAGAATAGGCCGGAGGATATCTAGTGCGGTTTGGAGTGGAATTTGCTCTGGTCTTTCAGATTCCGGTTTGCTCTGTTCCAATAAATCCATTGACGTGGTCGCCCCTGGTGCCACATGCCCCACAGGGATATAACAAGCGGTTCCTGGTTGCAGACAGAGCGAAATGCCAACAAGTTCGGCTTGGGCTTGATTTAAAGAGGTGGTTTCCGTATCCACCGCCACGACTCCCTGATGAATGGCTTGATCGATCCACGATTGCAAGGCTTCCACTGTTTGCACCAATTCGTAGTGTCGTTGAGGGATAGCTGGAGGGAGAGAAGGGTTCCTCTTTTCGGAATTGGTTGAGGGTGGGGAATGCGGGACTTGTGAATCGGGTGATGCGGAAGATGATTCTTTGGGAGACCGGCTTTGAATTCGAGCGAGAATCGATTTAAACCCTTGCTCCGTAAGGAATTTTTCCAAATGGACAAGATCCGGTTGGCGGCGTCCCAGCTGACTCAGGGGAATAGCCAAGGGGACATCATAACGCAAGCGAACGAGTTCGCGCGAAAGACGAGCCTTATCCGCATGGTCTATGAGGTTTTCTCGTCGCTTGTTCTGTTTAATTTCAGAGGATCGAGCCAGAAGGGAATCTAAATCCCCAAATTCTTGAATCAATTGCGCGGCGGTCTTCACTCCGATACCGGGGACCCCTGGCACATTGTCACTCGAATCGCCAGCTAGGGATTGGACATCCACGACTTTTTCAGGATAGACGCCAAATTTTTCATGAACTTGCTCCGGGCCGATCCGCTTGTTTTTGAAGGAATCAAACATCGTGACCCGATCTGAGACCAACTGCATCAAGTCTTTATCCGAGGACACAATGGTGACTTCGGCTCCCTCATTGATCGCTTCCTTGGTATACGTGGCGATGAGGTCGTCGGCTTCAAAACCGTTTAACTCGATACAGTCCAAGTTGAATGCTTCCGTGGCTTCCCGCACCAGAGCAAATTGAGGCACGAGCTCGTCTGGCGGTTCGGTGCGATTGGCTTTATATGTGGGGTCGAGGTCATTGCGAAACGTTTTGCGGGCCGAATCGAAAATAATCGCGATGTGATCGGGCTGCATATCATCCAGCAATTTCATGAGCATCGTGATAAAGCCGTAGACCGCATTCACCGGGGTCCCATCGGGGCGTGTGAGGATTTGAATGGCGTGGAAGGCGCGAAAGATGAAGCCGGACGCGTCGACCAACACCACATGATGAATGGGTAAGTGCGAAGGAAGGTCGAGGGGAGCGGTCATAATGGAACTTTTCAGGAATGAATTAAGAGAGAAAAGATACCTGATAGGGAAGGCCGTGTCGACCGGTATTCATTCCCGTTCCTACAATTGGAATCTGGCATGCTAGAATAGCGAATTGCCTGGTTATTCAAAGTAGGGACCCATTGTCATGAGGAAATTCATGGTTGCCGTTGCTATTGTCTTGGTGCTTTCGATCTTGATTCTTCTCTCTCTGCCGTTTCTTCTTGATCTCAATCGCTATCGAGACCAGTATTTGCCAGTTCTGGAGCAAGCCCTTCATCGAAAGGTGGAAGTGGAAGATGTTCGGTTGACGCTTTTTCCGACCTTAGGGGTTCAGTTACGCGAGGTGGTTATTGCTGATGATCCTGCCTTCGGTTCAAACCCATTTCTGACCGTTCCATCAGTGCAGGTGGCTGTTCAGTGGAAACCCCTTCTGCAGCGGCGTGTTCAGGTCGAACGTGTTGTGGTTGAACAGGCTATCGTGCAGGTCATTCGATCGGCAAAGGGTGACTTGAATATCTCGACGATTGGACATGTTCCTACTTCAAGTCGGATTGCCACCGAAAAGGCGGACACGCGTGACTCAGTGTCTTCCTTATTTGGCGTCTTGGCCGTGAAGCAGGTTTTTTTCAGTGGCGGAACGCTACAGTTTGAAGATCGAACCCATCAACCCGTGAAGACGTATCAAATTGATAACTTGACCTTGAACACCGAATCAGTGGCCATTGGGGAAACCGCCATCATGAAGCTGCAGGGCATGTTGCTGCCTTACCAGATGCCTTTTGATATCACGGGACGATTTGGGCCGCTTCAAGCGAATTTGGATATTCCTCACCTTGACATAAATGGTCTTGTTGGCAAGGTGGCAGTGATGATCCAAGGGGAATTGATTGATGGGCAACTAACGGGAGATATACAGATTCCCACGGGCTCTACGGACGACTTTCCTATCCAACTCGGATTGAAGCCCCCCCTAGGGTTTTCTCAATTGCAGGCCCATCTCGTGGCTTCGATTTTTCCCAAAAGCCAGCCAGCCACTTCAAGCGAAGTCCTTATCGATCCTCTACATCTGAATGTGCACCTCGGCCAGTCCACTATTCACCTATCAGGAAAAGGTACCCCTACCCGGTTTGCTCTGGTTGGTGAATCTCCAGCGCTTTTTTCACAGGACTTCCCCGTCTCTCTTCCGGTTCACCAACCCTTTGCAATAGAACAGGTTAAATTTTCAGCCGAGATAATTGAGGGGGAAACACTCAATCTCCAATCTTTCAAGGCGAAGGCATTTGAGGGAATGGTAACCGCCCAAGGGGTTCTGAATCGCTTGAGCCCTCCATTAACGTTTTCTACGCAGGGTTCCTTCAAAGATTTTTCACCTGATGTCTTGGTGAAAGTTTTGAGGCCCTCTTCACTCAGCATCACTGGGGTAGGGGAAATGGAATGGAGCGTGAAGGGTGTGGTGCCAATTTCAACAAGGCCAACCTATGCCGGCCCTACTCGCGCGACCATTCGGAATGGTGAAATTATTGGCTTTGATCTTATGAAAGCCATAGAGGATGCATTGCAAATATCGGGAATACTTGGACAATCTACCGGCGCCACCCGGTTTTCGGTAATTGACGCCAGGACAGAATTTGAAAAGGATGGTGTAACAATTCGAGAATTAACCGCCCATGCCACGAACTTTTCTTTGCGAAGTGCGGGCACAGTCGGTTTGGACCAATCCGTGAACCTACAGGGGACCCTGAGCGTTCCACAGGCTCTGGCCGATTCTATTATTCGCAGGTTGCCTATGGCCAAAGTCGTCAAACAAGAAGGGACGTTGGTCCTGCCATTTGTGATAAGCGGGACGGTCAAGGATCCTGTGCTTCGCTTGGATACGAAAATTCTGGGGAAGCAGGTCCAGAAGGAAGTCGAAGAACGGCTGGAAAAAGTATTACAAGGTGATGATCAAGAATTACAAAAGTTGTTAGGCGAGGGGAAAGATCTATTGAAGCACTTGTTTCGGAAATAGGGCCGTCCTGGCTTTCTTTGTTGTTGAGATGACGGCGGGAAGAGGTTGACCTGACGATGACTATTTTGATGAAAGAAACGGCTCCTGAGTTTGAGTAGGAATTCTTGCGGACAGCTGGCTGACCAAGGCGCGTAATTCGCCGAGATCATAGGGCTTTTCCACAATGGCATAAGCGCCTAATTTAGCGGCTTTCTCACGAATGTCACGATTGAGGTACGCGGTGATCATAATGACTGGCACCTCAGCCTGCTGAGGTTGGCGGTGGAAGCGAACGAGGAATTCCAAGCCAGTCATGACGGGCATGGTATTGTCCAGAATGATGGCATCATACGTCTGCGATTCCAGCATGGATAATCCTACTTCTCCATTATCCGCTTGGCTGCAATAAAAACCATCGTATTCAAACACCAATCGCAGTAGGTCCCGACTTACCACATCATCTTCAATAATCAGTATGGATTTTGACATCGCCTGCTTCTCCTTATTTGTAAATGGCGCCATCTTCTTGTGAGAAATTGGTGGCGAACTTTCCAAACGAAAAATATACCCCCGGAAAAACCTAGGCCCGCGAGGCAAATGATGAAAAGACGTTCCATGGTCTTTTTTCGCCTTGAGGTCCTTGAGGTATTACGAAGCAAAGGGTGTGCCAAATGATGAATTAGGGAGAATGCGGGAATGTTCAATTCATTGAGATTCATAACTCATCGAATACAGGGGAGTTTTTTAAATTCTTGGAATTGGATTCCAAAATCTTAGCATTCTACTAAAGATGATGTGTCCTTGAACCCCTGCCTGAATCCATACAAACTGTATCGTTTTTGTTCTGGCAGGGTCTGAAGGCTAAGGGCAAATATTTTTGCGGGTGGTTGCATCGTTCAAGAGGAGGCTGAAAACGCCGTTATTCTTGACGAAGAACGGAGAGTGGCGGAAAGCCTAGCAACCGGTAGGTCCCAAGAAATCCTGTGACGAGTGTGAGGACGATCGTGAGAAGGAATCCGGTCAATATATGGGTCATATTCAATGTCCATGTGAGGTCAAAAAAGAAATACAATATCGACCAGGAGAGCAGACATCCGAGACTTATTCCCACAAGACCCGCGAATCCACCAATGAACCCGAATTCTGTGGCGAGGGAAAACAACAAAAGCCCACGACTCCCACCCAGAGCCTTCAAAATGGCGAGTTCGTGTAATCGCCGATATCGGTTGATTGAAATAGCGGCAATCATGACCACCGCGCCGGTAATAAGGCAGAGGAGGGCGAGGGCCTGTATGCCCATAGCCAATTGGCGAAATATTTTTGCAATGTTGTCCAAGACATCTCCCACATGAATGGCCGTAATATTCGGCATAGCCCCGACAATGGCTTGTTGGAGAGGAATTTCCAGGGCCTTTGGTACTCTGGCTGTGGCGATGTACGTGATCGGAGCCCCGTCGAGTGCCCCTGGTTCCACGATCATAAAAAAATTCATGGAAAAAGACCCCCAATCGACCCTGCGAAAACTACTAACTTTTGCGACAAAGGGAACGCCTTGAATATTGAGCGTGAGAGTTGACCCTATCGACAAGCCGAGGTTTTTGCCGGCATCTTCTTCTACCGAGACCATCGGCAGTTTGTTTTGGATTTGAGAATCGTCCAAAGAATTTTTGAATGGGATGGTTCCCCACCAGTCTCCCTGAATCAGGAGGTTGTCTTTGGGGAGAGATTGGAAGGTCGTCACGACATATTCTCTCGTGAAATACCACCCGTTTCGCTTCCCTTTATGTTCTTCAGGATTAATGGGTTGGCCATCAATGGCGGTGAGACGAGTCCTCACGACAGGGACTAAATCGTAGGGTGAATTTGGAATGTGGTGTTCTAAAATCTGCTTAAAGGCTGCATATTGATCCGGTTGAATATCGATGAAGAAAAATGAAGGCGCCTTCGCAGGGATTTGATCGTCAATGAGATCGAGCAACGTTCGTTGAACGGTGAGGAGCGTGGTCATCAGCATGACGCCAATGCCAATCGCTAAGGCCATGGCTTTCGTGAAATTGCCTGGTCGTTGGAGATTGCTCGTAGCATGCCGCAATAACAATTTTTGGGGAAAGTGAATATGCCGCAAGATCCAGAACAAGACACTCGTTCCGGCCAATAGGGCGAATATGGCCACAATAAACGCGCCGGAAAAGAATAGACCGAAAGTTAAGGAATGGGCCTGCCAGATGGCCAAACCGAGCAGGCATCCAACGATGAGGAGGCTCGTTATTCGTTGAACACGATCATTCCACCAGCCTTTTAACGACGCCACCAATTGTGTGGTCCAGACGCGAGGCTGGGTTTGCATCATGGCATTGTCGATGTCTTGGCGAAAAACTAAGGATGGCGAGACAGAACGGATCGCCAGTAATGGCCACAGGGAAAAGGCCAATGTGGCTAATGTGCCCACGGCTATTCCCCGTAGAATGGGAAGAAATGTGGGGTACATCGGGAAAGTATCCGGAATAATGCCGTGAAGCAGGAGAGGCAATCCCTGGTGGAGCCCCGTTCCAAGAATACCGCCGGCCAGACTGCCGATACTTCCCAGAAGCAGACTTTGTGTGAGATAGATTCGGATGACTTGTGAAGAATCTGCGCCCAGGGTTTTCAGTGTGGCAATGATGGGAGTTTTTTGCGTGATAAACCCTTGAATGGTAGAAGACACGCCGATGCCGCCCACTAACAGAATCGTCAGTCCGATCAGGCCAAGGTAGAGGGTCAGTTGGTCTAAAAAACGGCGAAGTCTGGGTTGGGCGTCACGGTAAGAAGTAACCTGCACACCCTCCTGGCTCAGGCGTCCGCGAAGTTCTCCCAGCCAGCTTTCCAGATTGGTGGAAGGAGGTACTTGTAGGCGAAATCGTTCATGAATGCGGCTTCCCGTTTTGACAAGTTCGGTCGTCTCCAGCGCTTTTCTTGAAATCATGACGCGCGGCCCCAGGCTAAAAGCTGTGGCAGTTTTATCAGGCTCTTTGACAAGTACGCCGGTGATGAGGAAATTTGTTTGACCAATACGAAGCTCACTACCGAGGCCCAAATCAAGGCGAATAAGGAGCGATTTCTGAGCGATGGCACCGAAGCAGGGAGTTCGTTGGCAGCCTGATGAAAGGGGTGATAAAAGCTCCTGGATTGGTTGAGGCGGTTCAATCATCAGTTGACCATACAGAGGATACAACGAATCCAGCGCTTTCAGTTCAACCAATTGCGAAGTCGCCTTTGTTTCCTGATCAGGGCGTTGGCCAGATTCAACGGCCGCCATGGCCGATAGTTCGGTGATGTGCGAAATGCGGATTTGTCGTTTTGAGAGGGAATCCAGGACATCCTGACCTTTGGGGCTCATGGCGCGTCGCCAAGATAACTCGATATCGCCGCCCAACAGTCCGCGCGCATCCCCTAGTATGGCTCGTTCGACATTGGTGGCGAATAGGTCTACGGCCACAATGGCTCCAACACCCAAGGCGATACAGAAAAAGAGGAATACGAAACGTGACCACGAGTGGGCTGTTTCACGCCAAGCCAATTTGAGGGAGAGGGGTATCATGGAATCGGAGCGAGCGATATGATGTTCATTGAGAGGTGTCGTTGACGATGACTCCATCTCGCAACGTCAACATTCGCTGTGCACGAGCTGCCAAGGCCGTATCGTGAGTTACTAATATGAGAGTGCTGTCGTGTTGCTCATGTAGTTGCCATAAGAGATCAATCACTAAGTTTCCCGTGGCGCTGTCGAGATTGCCAGTGGGTTCATCAGCCAGGAGTAGGGGTGGTTGGCTGATAAACGCGCGTGCCAAGGCGACTCGTTGTTGTTCGCCTCCAGAGAGCTGAATGGGATAATGATGAAAACGCTGTTCCAATCCGACCGCTTGTAGAAGGGTTTTGGCGCGTTCCTCGCCTGTAGACACACCCTGAAGTTCCAGTGGGAGCGCAACATTTTCGAGGGCCGTCAAGGTTGGGATGAGATGAAAGGCTTGAAAGACGTACCCGATATGCCGGCGACGGAAATGTGCCATGGCGCTTTCTGCCAGCGTGGTAATGTTGGTTCCATGTATGCAAATGGACCCGTGTGTGGGCCGATCAAGTCCGGCGAGAAGGCCTAAGAGTGTTGATTTTCCACTGCCTGATGGCCCCACAATTGCGAGAACTTGTTTGGCCCGGACCTCAAAGGAGATGTCATGTAAAATTTGAACAACATGGTTTCCTGCCGAGAGTTGCATACCTACCTGATTGACCGAAATCAGAGGTTGAGAGGAAAGAGATGGAGAAAGAGACAAGGGAGAATCCGATGAAGGAATTGGCACGTTGCTTAACAGACGAATTTCATCAATTAGATACTTGGAGGAAGATTCTCAATCACGCTCTTGGATCTATGATGATCTTACCAGTCTCTGTCCTCTTCTGTCTGACCATGGTGGGCTGTGATGTTCAAGAAGATACCCCGATCGGTATTGTTGAGCCGCAAGGCAAGGCCTCTCAAGTTGTTCCAAATCAGGAAAAAGAACGTTCGTCTCTCCAACAGGAAAAATCGAAGGATCACGATATTCCTCGAATTGTGGCTTTCGGTGATAGCCTAACGGCTGGACTTGGAGTGAGTGCTGAGGAAGCCTATCCAGGGCAATTGGCTCGGTGGCTCCGTCAAGAAGGATTTAACTATGAGGTGATCAATGCGGGGGTGTCTGGTGATACGACTGCAGGAGGACTGAGACGAGTCGAATGGATTTTGAAAAGCCGGCCCAGACTGGTCATTGTGGAATTAGGCGCAAACGATGGGCTGCGTGGACAATCCTTACAGGAAACCTATAAAAATCTCAACGCGATTATTGAGAGCCTCAAGGCCAAAGGGGTCATCGTCGTGTTAGCGGGTATGCGCCTTCCCCTGAACTATGGAGATGCTTATACACAAGAGTTCTCGGACGTATTTGTACGGTTGGCGCGTGAGCATAAAATTTCTTTTATTCCTTTTTTCTTGGAGGGTGTTGCCACTCAACGCCATTTAAATCAGGGGGATGGCCTTCATCCCACTGCCGAAGGCTACTCCATTGTCGTGCAGAATGTATGGAAAAGCATTCAGCCAATCCTCAAAGAATTGGCTGAGGAGGGATAAAAAAGAGTATTGCCTCTCTTCCCAACGAAAAGAGAGGCAATCGTAATGGTTGCTGTCGTGATTGTACTGTGAGAAAGGGAGGAGTTAGGTCTTGTAGATGTCGTAGGCTCCATAGGCAAGGATTATTGCAATCGTTCCATAGAACATGCCAGTAATGCCTTCATACCCGCCACCAGGGGCATTAGCCATGGCTGGCGCTGCGGCCAAAACGAACAATGTACTCAACGTGATAATTCGACTCATAAGGAAAACCCTCACTTTCTTACTAAAAGAATCTTGATCCGATAATGAGATTCCGTCACGTGCTTTTCCTCAGACCATAGGATTGTAGACAATTTTATTTCTGAGATGCAACTCAGATTTCCAGAACGTTATGAACCTATTTTGCACTAGGCAATTTTACCTAAATGCTTGATCGGTTCTTCCACTCATACCTGCTGGAACGGAATCGCGACAAATCCTGCTTGATTGGGAGCCAATTATTCAAAAGGGAGATTCGTAAGCTTTTGGCATTCACGGTTCGAGTCGCGAATGAGATCCGTCACAAAATGGGGATTTTTTGCTGTGTTTGCATCCACACCAGGCCACTTTCTTCTTTTCCTTAATTTCGATTTCTATGGGAGAGAAATCTGTTCCGGTGTGCGATCCATCGCAAAAAGGTTGAGTCTTGGAGCGGCCACATTGACACCAATAATACGTGCCAGGCTCCATGTCCATCACATACGGAGTTCGTTGTGGAATGACGATAGGATCAGCCATGTGTTTCTCCTTCTATTTGAAAAAAATGGGAAACTTTGAAATAACCATTATCCACATCGTTCTTGAAGACCCTTGGGTCCCAAGGGTGTGAGCCAGAGATAATCGGCAATCCCGTTTTGGAGTTCGGCTCGAACCTCTTTCTCTTTTGAGGGATCCCAGGCCACTAAATAAATGGTGACAGTTTTGACCTCAGGCTGCATTCGTTTCACTCGTTTGGGGATGGGAATATGGTATTGAATATGACCGCCTCCGGTATAACTGACCAAGGGGCCTTCCGAAGGGGATTTGTGGTTCAGATAATTGCTGATGATGTGCGCCATTCCCTCATCCCGAAAGATGGATGCTTCGAAGATCCGTCGGTAGACGTGATCCGGCAAGCCGGCATGACAGGATTCAATTTGTTCAAATATGAGGTTTTCATATTCTGGATCGTCCGCCACGAGTTCGCCAATGGGCCATTTCTTCATGGCGGGATCTTCCATGGCTTTGGTCAACCCTTGAGTGGCCACCAATCGCACTAAAGGGCGGGGAGGATTCAGTGCGATGAGATTGAGTTGATGTGACTTGGCAAAGTTGACTAATGATTGGTAATCGGCAAATTCACCACCCCAATTATTCTTCCAATTGGATTCCTCCAGCAATTGTTGTGGGGTGATTTCAGGATGGTGAATGAAACGATCCAGGCCGGGCTGTCCGTCCCAACTAAACATTTCCATGGCCAGACTGGGCTGATGCTGGTGTGCAAGGAGAATGTTGAGTATCGTTTTCGCCGCTTCAAGATGGGATGGTGTGTAGTGTTCCTCGCCAAGGTAAATAACATCCGCTGCCAAAAGATGTGGTGTAAGATCCTTAACCGTCACCAGATTTTGGTCGGAAACCCGGTAAATTTGTCCGACTTCGAAGGACGGTTTAACTTGGACCGCCGTACATCCTAAAAACCCGTAGATAATAACTATCCTAAGGGCGAATGGGAAAACGAGGGATGGTAATCGAGAGATATTCATCGGTTTCATATCGAGCATGGTGTAACATAGTCCCCTCATTGGAGCAATATAGGCAAGCGGAAAAATTTTTGTGTCATGATATCAAGGGTGGCGTTGGTGATTGAGTGTTGAGCGGTAGGGTTGGCCACCCGATAGAAAGCATTCGTCATGGATAATCGAACCTTGGACATCCAAGCCTTTCGTATGCGGATAAAAGCGATTCGAGAGTCCTTCCCGCAACATTGGGAAGCCAGTCGAAAATTGATGGCTCCAGAATCCTTGGCCGAGACACTTCCCGTTTTGACTCAATCGATTCAACAAGCTTCATTGTCTCCAAGCCTTCAGTCACGATTGATTGAGGTGGTTCGACAGTGTGGTCAAGACATCAAGACCAGAGAGATTCAGCAAACGTTAAAGGAGCTGACCGGCTTACCGCCCTCCAAAGCCCTCCGCGCACTTCTGGTCTGGGGAGTCTTAGCCGTTCCTGAAAAAAACGACAGCACCGCGGAGGGTCTCTCTACCGAGGAATTGGAACACGGCTTGCGGGAAGGAGGAAACCCTTATGACATTCTCCTACAAGTACCGGCGCCCTCGTTGCTGGACATTGGCGCTGGCGATTTAACGTTTGAGCAGGAATTGGTTGACCAATATATTCCTCAATTACGCGCGCGTCATACCCTGATTCGTTTGCATGCCTTTGATCGGCTCACGCCTGGTTCCCGAGTCGGAGGGGTGTACCATAAGAATCGGGATCGTGAGCAATATTTAAAAAATTTTTCCGAAGAGGAATTGCACTATCAATTTTGGGGAGGGATGGATATTGAGAAATTTGCGCAAGCAAAGGGTGCCTTGTCCCGTTACACGATATGTACCTGTCATGCTCCCGCCAATCCCACGTTTGCCTATGAGCCCAGCCGGGTTGATCGCAAACTCATCGATGATCATCTCAGGGCCACTCGAGGCGCATCCCGATTGAGCCGTTATGAAGGGGAACCGGTCTTGGAGGTTTCTCACCAAGGGCAGGAATTGACGTTCCCTCCCTGGAAGTTTGACATCGTCGGCCCGGTAGCTCTTTTACAGTGCATGACTCAACGAAGTCGGGTCGGGGTGTTGTCGGCTATCGATGATGAAGTTTTTTGGGAACTGTTGAGTCAGATTGTAGCGGACGACGGATTCCGCCCTCGGAACCAGATTTTTACCAAAAAAAATATTCCAGAGATCTTTGGCGAGGTGTACAAAGAATTGTCTACACTGCCTATTGGTGGACGAGTGGATCTCTCCACGGTTGCGACACTTCAAGATGCCATACCTGTGGGGAAACCACTGCGAGAAAAAAAACCCAGGTCTGCCAACATTCACTATGTAGAAATTCGACGAGGCGCATTATGGGAAGGAGTCCCCAGCAGTTTTACCGCACGTCAGTTTTCTCGGATGAAAGAAGAATCAACTCCGTGGTGGGTCATAATGGTCACCGATTAACGGAAAGAAACGTGTCCGATTCCTCTGGTGCGGGAAACATGCCGTATGCCAGGGGATCCAACCTATTACCCTATTAAACATGCATGTTGGAAAAAGGAGGTCCTTTTTTGTTGACCGTTAAAATGTAAAAGGGAAAGCGGTCGATTTTTAGTATAAAATGGGAAGAAATATGCGTTGAGAAAAGGGGATAAGCATTATCAACAGGCTTTCGAAAGGAATGAGTTATGACTGTCCGTCAAATGCACGAATTCATCAAAGATCTGAATGAAGACCTGGAAATTCTGGTCAACATGCCGAGTCCAACTCAGAGGGAAGGGCATTGGGAACCATTAGATCCAATAAACCTCAAGGTTGAACCTCAAGCGGCGAGCCAATAAGAGAAAAGTAATTGGGGAAGTCGGGAGAAATCCTACTTAAAATTTGGAGCGGGAAAAAGGATTTGAACCCCCGACCCTCGCCTTGGAAAGACGGAAAGAATTATTTCCTAAGTTTTTGATTTCGTTTCTGGTTGGTATTTAACCGAACAATACCGCTGATCAAGATCGCCCGCCCAGACTTCCGCGATGACCTGACCACCGCCGTGAAGGGCGTCACCCTTAGCTAACCTGCAAGAGGCCTACCCCTTAAACCGATCCTCACGTAGGACCCACTGATCCACTGTCAGTAGGCCTGTCAAAGAAAAGTCTTTTTCCGTGAAGGTCTTGTGTGAGCATCCAATGCCGTAAACCTGTTCATAGGACCTGTTTCGATGGCCTAGGGTGGAGAATGATAAGAAGGTCAGATAGGTTGTTTGCCTATACGGGGACAGACCATAATCTCATAGCTTGCTTGTTCTTAGCTGTTTGAATGGTAGAATCCTCGAAGATGTTGGGGAAATTTCTGGAGTCACTAGCAACATGAAAATTATTGTCGTCACCGGTTCGGCCGGGCTAATTGGTTCGGAAGCCGTTCATTTCTTTTGCGAACGAAAATTCACCGTTGTGGGAATCGACAATGATATGCGTCAAATTTTTTTTGGAAAAGACGCCTCGACGGAGTGGAATCGTGATCGCCTCTTAGGATTGTATCCCAATCACTATATTCATCGGGATCTCGATATCCGTGATCAACAGAGTATGGAACGGGTTTTTCATGAGTATGGCACGGACATCGACTTGATCATCCATACGGCGGCCCAACCTTCGCATGATTGGGCGGCCACAGATCCTTATACGGATTTTACGGTCAATGCCAATGGTACGCTTGTCATGCTGGAATGCACTAAACAGTATTGTCCCGAAGCTGTCTTTATTCAATGCTCTACCAATAAAGTGTATGGAGACCGGCCCAATTCTCTGCCTCTCCATGAACAAGAATACCGTTGGGAGATTGATCGTTCACATCCCTATTATTCAGGAATTGACGAATCAATGAGTATCGACAACTGCAAACATTCACTGTTTGGCGCCTCGAAAGTTGCCGGAGATATTCTCGCGCAAGAATATGGGCGATATTTTCATCTGAAGACGGGAATATTTCGGGGAGGGTGCTTGACGGGGCCCAGTCATTCCGGGACGAAGCTCCACGGATTTCTCTCTTACCTGATGAAATGCACCATGAAAGGAGATCCCTATCAAATCTATGGCTATAAGGGGAAACAGGTCCGCGATAATATTCATAGTTATGATCTGGTGAATGCCTTTTACCATTACTATCAGTCTCCTCGTATGGGGGAGGTGTACAATTTTGGAGGCAGCCGGTTTTCTCATTGTTCGATGCTAGAAGCGATCAGAAGCTGTGAAGCCATTGTCGGCAAGAAGCTGGAATGGACGTATGAGGAGTCAAATCGCATTGGTGACCACATCTGGTGGGTCAGCGATGTCAAGAAGTTCCAGACGCATTATCCGGATTGGGAATTGACGATTGATCTGGACGCTATCTTGAGAGGGATATTTACTGACAATGTGTCGCGGTGGGTCTAGAAATTTCCACGACCTTTAGTTCCAGAGTAGCAAGTCCAATATGGACGAACACAGCCAATCCGTCAGGATTCTCAAATTGCGGGAAAAATCCAGGGATCAATATTGGGAGGAACGAGATCCCATTAATGATGTAAGGCTCCTATGGAGGGCCCAAATTTTCCGGCACTTGGTGCATCTGCTTCCCGGGCAGACTATTCTTGAATTGGGCTGTGGTAAGGGCTTCTTCACCCGCCAATTGGTTCGAGTTTCACGGGGAGAGAACCCCATCACGGCGGTGTCATTTTCTCCTGACGAATCACCAGAACAACCATTTTTTGACCAAGTCGAGTATCTCTCAATCGATTCGATTCCAGGCCCCTTGAGCGACAGACGGTTTGACCTTATTGTGTCAATCGATCATTTGGACAAAAGAAACTGTGGTTGGTTTCTCCAAAGGGTGTACGAATTCTTGAATCCAGGAGGCCAAGTTGTTTTTTTTGAAAGCAATCCCTGGAATCCAGTCCTGAACATTCGGAAAGCGGTTTTTCGCTTGCTTGGGAAGGATGACAATCGGGTTTTATTGAGTCGCTCAAAGATTTATGAACTGATCTCCGAAATTGGGTACTTGAGGATCTTTTCGATTTATCACGACTTTCTCTATTCTCCTTTAACACCCTGGCTGGTCTGGCTCTTAAAAAATCTCTCAGTGGTTCTGGAAAATACTCCATTTTTCAGGACATTGGCGGGATCCATTCTGATACACGCGCAACGTCCTCCTCGAAAAGCAATCAAGCCGAACGTTTCGCTTTGCGAACATCAACAATTACACCACAAGGTCTCCGTGGTAGTCCCCTGCTATAACGAAGAGATGAATGTTACGCCTCTGGTGAGTCAACTCATGAGTCTTTACGGTCAATATCTCTATGAAATTATTTTAGTTGAAGACAATAGCCAGGATGGAACTCGCGCTGTAATACGCGAACTGACCACAAAACATCCAATCATCAAGTCCGTTATTCGTTCCCCTCCAGGAGGGGTTGGTCGAGCATTGAAAGATGGCTACCAGGCTGCGACTGGGGAATACATCTTATCGATGGATTGCGATTTTCAACATCTTTTGCCAGAATTACGAGACTTGTTTGACGCGGCTGCAGAAGGGTACGACATGGTAGTTGGTAGCCGATTTTCTCAATCCAGTGTGTTGCTAAATTATCCGTTCACGAAGATTATCGCGAACCGTGGATTCCATCTTCTGGCGCGACTGGCATTAGGGTATCGCTTTCGTGATCTGACCAATAACCTGAGATTGATGCGCCGTCATGTCATGGAAAAATTAGAATTGACCCAACCATCCTTCGCCATCAATGCTGAAACCGGGTTTCAGCCTCTGCTCATGGGTCATTCATTCAAGGAAGTGCCTATTTCCTGGATTAACCGGACTCCAGATATGGGAGCCTCCTCATTTCGCTTAATAAAAGTGGGTGGGGGCTATTGGCAGGTCTTATGGCGCCTTTGGTTTAAATACCGGTTTAACAAGAACCGTCCCCTCAAATCATGACCACCTTTGATTAAGGAAATTGTGCAACTAGTAGACCGCCATACCACTGATCCAAAGTCCAAAGCGTTTTTGTGGACTCTGTTGCCATTTATTATGCTAGCCGCATCGAAAATGATCGTCTAACCGATCAAACCTCCCACGTTCTAAGGATTAACTCCTGGTCGCCCTGCCCACAGGAAAGAATCAAAGCATGGCCTAATGGTATTGGTTCCGGAACAGAGGCTTCTGATTATCAATACATTTATACATATCGACAATAAGATAGGAAGAATGGGAATTCCTCTAGAGTGGCATTGACGGAATCGGCGTAGCCTAGCCCCCAGGAACTAACAGGCTATAACCCCGCATTAGGTATTGGATTATCCGATACCCTTACGACCTTAAATTTGTCTTTAACGGCGAGTATTTTATGATATTTCCAATTAGAGAAAAGTTTCTCATGTGGGTTAACGTGGACAATCGTCGTAAAATTATGCTTTTTAAAAAATCTGTTCGAATTATCGCCTTCAAAATACCAAAGCATGAACCCCTTTCTTTTCGCGTAATACAGATATTGAGGATCCCAATTAAAGACGTCAGCGACGATGACATAATCGTTCTCGGTCGTATGTTCTCGAATGGTTTTGGCTAAACCAAGCGATGGATGCGAGTCATCGTAACGTACTTTTAACATCCATTTTAAATAATCCCCGCTAGAATAGAGTGAGACGGAAATAATCAAAATGGATACATAGGCCCATTTTTTGAGTTGAAAGTCATCGTCCAAGAGCTTTGCCAATATTAGGTAGCAACTGAATCCTGTCAGAATACTTATGAACGGAGACACTGCTATCAAATAGTAGTCATGAACCAAGTAAAGATTGAAAAAAGTGAAAATGGTGAGAAAGGCCCCAACTCCAAAAACAGCGATCAACTCTCCACCTTTTTTTGAACTCCCAAAATACAACACTGGTCCAAAAACCAAAAACACCAACCCCGGATACGTCACGATAGAAGAAACTATTCGTTTCAAAATAAGAACCCAGTTCCCCATTCTCGTTTTTTGCATCCAAGTTCCGAAATTCCATTCCGATAGCCCCGCGGAAGTCAAAAACGTGGTAAATTCAGAGGCTCCTTTGACGGCATCCGCATATAAAAGCCAACAATAAAAAGGAAAAATAGGAATAAGAAAGATTCCTAGTAAACACGCAAGAAATGAGAAATGAGACTTAATGCAATGACCCACATTATAATTTTCATTTTTCAGTATCTCCCATAAGCGTTTCAACGCGAGGTATCCCATTGGAACCAATACAACTGGTAGCGTCGTCACTTTGGCCAAATAGCCTAAAACTCCAAAAATTATTGTCAAAAGAAAGAAGAAATTCCTCTGTGAGTCGTACATCCACCGTATAAAAAAATAAAAATACGCAAGACAAAATGCTACCGACGAGTAATCAACCAGAAAATTTCGACTCCATAAGATCGTAAACGGTGACCAAACATAAACAAGAAGGATACAAGTTGCGGCGGTTTTATTAATAAATTTGCTACAGATCAGGAACAAGAAATATACCGAGAGATAGAAATATAGAATCGTGGCGATTCGTCCGGCTAAATCGATGTTCTCAATGCCCAATTTGACGATAAGAGCCGCGGTGAGCTGATATATTGGGAATTCCATTGGGATGGTCCATGGTGGTCCGAATACCGGAGTTTGATACCCGAACACTGAGATCCCTTCTTTAATGAACGACCAGACTGTTATCGCCGTCATTGTTTCGCGAAAGGGATTCCCTGTAAGCAAGGGAGAATCCAGGTTAATAAGTCGAATGAAGAGGGAGCCTAGGACAAGAAAAAAAATAAAGAGTTTCTCTGAGCTAAAACCAATCCCTGGAGATTGCAATACCGTACGATTCATATTCCGTTTACCCACTGCATACTTGTTGGCTGGAAAAAGTTAATTACGTTTTTATTGAAAATTGAATAGATGAAGATAGTTTTGCTTAGTATCGTCATAAACCCTGCTCGAATTCAACTTTACAATATCTGTACCGACCTACCGTCTTCGAAACGAAAAACCATTCATATCCGCTTGGTCCTTACCTCACAGATTGGAGACTCCTTTGTTGGAATCGTGTTCAACAAACTGTAAGTTTCCCCCGCAATGGGTAGATTAAAAGTGGAGCATTCTGGCACTGACGGGAAAGCTTACAAGGACAGGTCCCGGAACATGTCAACCTGTTGTGGACAGTCATTTCAAAGATAACATCTATTTCA
>JBBDSY010000065.1:0-33028 GCA_040904705.1 Nitrospirales bacterium
TCTTTGTCTCTCATGCCACATAGGCTAACTGACCCACTCGATCAGGGGAAGAGCCCTTTTTCTAAGGCTATGAAGGCACAGCTAGAAAAGACAAGCACATGAAGATCGACAACGCAAAACGATAATGTAACGGGTTAAGTCTTCGTCTCAATCTGTCATAAAAAACTATCGAAAATTTGTTAATACCCGCTCCATGCAATGCTTATCTCCCTTTCCTGATAATAGGCACCCAGCGGCGCACTTGTCTCCGGTAGGTGCCATAAGAATTCCCGAAAATCCTTTGAAGATGTGGTTCCTCGTAAAGTAAGACCAAAAGATGAATGCAAAATCCCACCGAAAAAACATAGAGAAGAAGGGGAAGGGAAGGAAAGAGGACTATCCATCCACAAAGGAGAGTGAGAATGCTTCCATACATGGGGTTTCGAATGTAATGGTATAAGCCCCGAACGACCAGCTTGGTGGGGGCATCAAATGGCGCAGGAGTACCTTGGCCATGAGTTGCAAAACTCCAGACACACCATGAATAACCTGTCGCCCCGAGAAGGAAGAGGGCTAAGGATATGAATAGCCAGATTCCCGTATTAGCTGTTTCTTCAGACACAAGGAGCCAAGGCACGTAAATGGCTAACGTACTAGGAACGACGATGGTATAGGCAAAGTTTTTGAGCAATAGCACTTAATCTGTACTCCCGAAATAGTTCAACCTGATGAGCTATGCAAAGAGAGAAGAGGCTTTAACGGTGTTGTTGAATCATCCATATGACTGCTGTTTCCATTATCGTGGGCCTGGTACATATCTGGATGAAGAACCAAAAAAAACCAATTTACAATGACTTGGAACTTTTTGAATAGAACGCTATTACATCCTGAAAAGACATCCCAAGTGATTATTTTGCCAAAGATTTCCCAGTCAATCAGGATTCAATTGTCTCCTCTCCGGAATTCAATTTCCAGTGTCTATTCTTTTGAGTGTAAACATTGTGAATATCTCGTGACGCCGAGAATCTAGTTGATCGTTTCCCCTCCGGTCCACCCCTTGGCTACCTCATGCCCCATGTGGATGGGCTACACAACTTAGTGACATGATTATGACAAACCTCTTTGTCGAGGTGAAAGGTTCCCTCTCTTGTTCTGGATCAATGAAACCTTAATGCAAGCTATAGGATAGAGATTAACATGGATCGTCGGAGGTCACGGGAAGGACACTTTCGAAGAACACACAAAATCAGGGAACTATGATTGAGGATAGAATCCACCATCAGAGGAGAGTGAGGGCATCGCCCGAAAAATTTTAGCGGTCTATACACCGACGTTGGATTTACCAAAATTGTTGGGCAGGAAAGTCGCCCCGTGATAAGGAAAAAAGTGAGTAGAAAAAACCCAATGGATCCGATGAAAGCTAACCCGTTGATCAATACATGACATCAGTTGTTGAGCATCTTTACGAGGGGAATGGCGAGCATCGCTTGGGCAGGTGTTACTCCCACTCAGAGGTTCTGGCGGAAGGAAGCATGCCAAAGAAACCAGATCGAGAATTCCCTTAGCCGTTTATTTAGGGTAATCTACAACCATTTCGCTGAAGGGTCTTTCCTCAATCAAACGATCGCATTCAGACAATGGGGAAGGAAGGGAAGCCATTTCGGACAAGTCTGGCTTGAATAGTTCCTCGAAGGAAATTTTTAAAGATCAATAAGGTTATGTCTCCGGTTATCGTTGCGTGTCAGGATTGTGATTTTTTACATCGTCACCGCCTATTGCGTGACGGCCAACGGGCCATGTGCGCTCGATGCGGCGCGGTGCTCTATAGAAAGAAACGCGACAGCCCTGATGACACGTTGGTTTATTCGTTAACGGCGTTGATCCTTTTCTGCATGGCCCATGTGTTTCCCTTTATGACATTTAAGTATGAAGGGCGGGTGCAGGAAAGTGTGTTGTTCGCGGGCGTGCAAGAATTGTTTGTTCAAGATATGTGGGCTGTGGCAATCTTAGTATTGCTTGTGAGTGTGGTCATCCCGCTGCTTAAAATCGTTGGGATCTTGTATGTCCTGGTGCCGTTAAAGTTGAATCGGCGGCCATGGTATGCGGCGGGCATATTCCGAATCGTAGAGACCTTACGCCCGTGGGCCATGGTTGATGTCTTTATGTTGGGAGTCATTGTGGCGATGGTGAAACTCAGTGATTTTGCGACCATCGTGCCCGGTGCGGCGCTCTATTCTTTCGCCGCGTTGCTCATTTCTATGGCGGCTGCTGGAGCCGCCTTGAATCCGCATGAAGTCTGGGAACGATTGGATCTGATTGAGAAGCGACGGCGGCGATGACGGCAGCCCAAGCGGCACTCATGAATTGCACGACCTGTTTGCTTGTGAGCCGCATTCCGCGTCGACCTCCTCATGGTGATGCTCTCTGCCCGCGATGCGGGGCTCGGCTTTCTCAGAGAAAGCCCAATAGTCTTGCCCGAACGTGGGCGCTCGTTGTGGCGGCGTATATCTTGTATATTCCTGCCAATGTGTATCCCGTGATGACGGTCATTTCGTTCGGGAAGGGTGAACCTGACACGATTTTGAGTGGTGTGCAATCATTGATAGCGGCTGGATGGTGGCCACTAGCCGCCCTCGTGTTTTTTGCGAGTATCATTGTTCCCCTGATTAAACTTTTCGGTTTGACCTATCTCCTGACGTCTGTCCAATACAAATTGAAATGGCGTCCGAAACAACGAACGAGGTTGTACCGAATTACTGAGGCGGTTGGACGGTGGTCGATGATCGATATCTTTATGATTTCTATTTTGGTTGCGCTGGTCAGGCTGGAAGCTATCGCGACGGTTGAGCCTGGTGCGGGTGCCACCTGTTTTGCCGCAGTCGTCGTGTTAACCATGTTTGCGGCGATGAGCTTTGATCCTCGATTAATATGGGATGCAATGGAAACGCCTTATGACTCAAGAGCCTGAGGATCAATCATTCCTTGAAGAACTCCCCGAAGTGGAGGTGGCTTCACGCGGTGGATTGTCTCCGGTGTGGATTATTCCGTTGATTGCTGCAATGATCGGAGGCTGGTTGGCCTATAAAACCATTTCCGAAATGGGTCCAACTATTTCGATTACGTTCAATAACGGGGAAGGATTGGAAGCGGGAAAAACCAAGATTAAATACAAAGCCGTTGAAATTGGAACTGTCAAAACCGTCGAAATTAGCGAAGATCTTTCTCAGGTGGTTGTCACGGCGGCGATGCACAAAGAGACGGAATCCCATCTGACGACCAATACCCTTTTCTGGGTGGTTCGCCCGCAGGTGGGGTTTAGTGGAATTTCCGGTCTCGAGACGTTGGTCTCCGGGGCCTATATTGACGCTGATCCAAGACCAGGGGAATGGACGCAAGAGTTCATGGGGCTGGACAATCCTCCTGGTGTGACGGCCTTTGAAAAAGGGACTCAATATCAATTAATCGCTGAAAATTTGGGTTCCTGCTATCCGGGCGCGCCGGTGTTCTTGCGAGGGATTAAGGTGGGGCGTATTTTAGGCCATCAGTTGGCTAAAGATAATCAAAGTGTGTTCATTGATGTATTTATTCAAGCACCACACGATCTCCTGGTGCAGAATACGAGTCGGTTTTGGCAGAGGAGCGGAATTGAAGCGTCAGTCGGAGCCGAGGGCATCGATGTAAAAATAGAATCTCTGGCTTCGGTCATTGCGGGAGGGGTGGCTTTTGATACCCCGGCGCTGGCTGGAGGGACGGGCAAGTCGAGCAAGCCGGGGACTGTTTTTGAGCTCTTTGATAGTTTTAGCCGTATTGGCGAGACCAAATATGTTCGAAAGATTCCTTATTTGATGCATTTCGATGGATCCGTGCGGGGGTTGGCCATTGGAGCTCCAGTGGAATTAAAGGGCATCAAAGTCGGAGTCGTTACCGATATTGCGATGGAACTCGACCCCAAGACGTTGAATTTTAAGGTGCCGGTCGCGATTGAAGTTCACCCCGACCAGATTCTGACCCCAGATGTCTTGGAAACCTTGAACCAGATCAATGAAAAAGATTCTTATTCCATAGGCCGCATGTTAGTGGAAAAACATGGATTACGTGCGCAGCTCCAAACCGGAAGCCTCCTGACCGGGCAACTGTTCGTAGATCTCGATTTCTATCCTAACCTTCCTCAAATGACACTGAAAACTGACGGTAAGTATCCTGAAATTCCGACGGTGCCTTCAACGTTAGATGAATTCAGAAGAACGGCGACTAACCTGTTGGAAGAATTACGTCAACTTCCTCTCGACAAGATTGCGCATGAATTATTGGCAACGCTAGAAGGGACTAAGCGTCTCACCAATTCCCAGGACCTTATGAATGCCGTGCAGACACTCAATACGACGCTAAAGAATGTCCAAAAGCTCACGTACAATGTAAACCATACGATGGAGTCCTTGGCCACGAGTACGGAAAAAACGTTGTCGGCAGCCAGAGCGGCTCTTGAAGTGGCGGATCCCCATTCTCCCACGGCCGTCAATTTGGCTCATACGTTAGAAGAACTCGCGGCTGCGGCACGTTCCATCAGAGTGTTGGCCGATTATCTGGAACAGCATCCCGAGTCGTTAGTTCATGGGAAAAAGGAGTAAGGAGGATCAGATGATAAGGGAACGAATTCGTAGTGTGTGTATGCTGACCGTCCTCATGGTAAGCGTCTCTGCCTGCGCCAATTCACAGCCCACTCATTTTTATCTCCTAAGTGCGATGCAACCCTCCGAAAGTTCCACCATGTTAGATGCCAAGAAATCTGGGGTATCATTGGGATTGGGTCCAAACAGCCTTCCTAAATATTTAGACCGTCCACAAATTGTGACCAGAATCAGTGCTCATGAAATCGATCTGGCCGAATTTCATAAATGGGGCGAGCCATTGAAGGACAACCTGGTTAGTGTGCTCCATAAAAATCTTTCGATGCGGCTCTCGACCAATCGGATTGTGGAGTATCCCTGGAACCGATCAAACCTGCCTGACTATCAGCTATCCTTGGAGGTCCTACAATTTGATGGAACCAAAAACCAAGAAGCTACTCTCAGTGTTCGGTGGCGGTTGGCGGGCGAAGACGGGAAAAAGGTGTTTCAAGAAAAAACGAGTCACTTCTCAGAAATCATGGGAGGCTCGGATTATACCGATTTGGTCGAAGCCATGAGCCGAATGCTCGCCACATTCAGCCAAGAAATTGCCGATGTCCTCAATTCCCGTCCCCCCACGATTTCCCTGAAATCCTAGCCTGGCTCCGTGAATTCTTCAGAAAACGGAGGGAGCTATGGAATGCCTAAATCGGAAGAGGTGGCTTGAAGAGCGTCTCCATGAGATATCTCTCTGAGGGTAGCGGCAATCTTTCCGGTATTTTCTATCGCATCTTTCAGAACGATGACCTGGAGATTGAGTTTGCAGGCATCTGAGACTGTTTGTATGAGACAGTCTTGAGTGGCTGGTCCTAACACAAAAATTGTTTTCACATTCAGGTCTTCGAGCCGATCAGCCAGGCTGCTCCCTTCAAATCCCGATCCGGCATCTTTCTTAGGGTCTGTGCCTTTGGAAATGACCATCATACCGGGTGGCATGACCAAGTCCGAATGAAATTGCGCGCCACGGGATCCTTGGACACAATGGGGTGGATATAAGCCCCCTTGCTCAATAAACGAACAATGATTGGGCGAATGCCAATCTCGTGTGGCCAGAATCGGCCATCCGTGTCGGCTAAAATGTTTGATATAGGCATTGATGACCGGTATGAGGTTGTCGCCTTCCGGTCTGCCCATTGCCCCACCTGGGAAGAAATCGTTTTGAGGATCGACGAGGAGAAGGGCGGACTGACGGTCGGGTTGTGGAATTGAAGTTGGCGTTGATGGGCCGGTATCAGAATCTTTCGACAATCTCATAATGGTTAAGCGACAATTTCTGTTCCGATGCCTTTGTCCGTGAAAATTTCGAGTAGGATGGCATGTGCCACACGCCCATCAATGATATGGGCTTTCCGTACCCCACCTTGTAGCGCTGATAGGCAGGCATGGACTTTAGGAAGCATGCCTTCGTTAATGACTTTTTTCTTTACCATCCGTTCCATGTCTTTCCGGGACAAGGTGGACACATGGTTTCCATTAGCATTCCGGATGCCCTTCACGTCACTCAACATTAGGAGTTTCTCGGCCTGAAGGGCCGCGGCCAAACTGCCTGCCACCAGGTCGGCATTGATGTTATGCGTTTTTCCATTTACATCAACTCCAATGGGGGCAATTACCGGAATAAAATTGGCCTGTTGCAGGGTGAGCAATAATTCGCTATTCACGTGGCTGATTTCACCCACGAGACCATAATTTTCCGCCTGCAATGCCTCAGTCGCTCCACTATAACGATGGAAGAGGCTTTTCGGATTAAAGGATTTGGCGGTGAACAACCCCCCGTCTTTTCCCGTGAGCCCCACGGCCTTGCCCCCATGTTGATTCAGGAGCGCGACGATTTCTTTATTAATACGTCCACCTAAAACCATTTCTACGACGTCCATCGTGGCTTCATCCGTCACACGTACGCCATGGGTAAATTTGGCTTCAATGCCGAGAGTGTCGAGCATCTTATTGATTTGCGGCCCACCTCCATGGACGATGATGGGATTGAGCCCCACATATTTGAGCAGCACCACATCTTCGGCAAACCCTTCCTTGAGATCCTCTGCCACCATGGCGTGCCCGCCATATTTAATCACAATGGTCTTCCCTGCGAAATTCCGAATATAGGGGAGGGCTTCGATGAGGATATCGGCTTTTTTTATGAGTTTGTCCATGCGTTGTGTCGATGGGTTCTGGTTATAAAATGAATCGGCTGAGATCTTGGTCTTTCACAATATTTTGCAATTGATTTTTGACGTATTGGGCATTGATAGTGACACTTTTCTCCGGAAGATCTTGGGCTTGGAAGGATACGTCCTCCAATAGCCGTTCCACAATCGTAAAGAGTCGTCGGGCCCCGATATTTTCCGTACGGTCATTCACCTCTACGGCGGTGGCGGCAATTTCTTCAATGCCATCAGGCGTAAAGTCCAGTGAGATGCCTTCGGTTCCCAAAAGAGCCTGATATTGTTTGATCAGGGCATTCTTGGGTTCCGTGAGGATCCGGATGAGATCCTCTTTGGTGAGGGGTTCCAGTTCCACGCGGATAGGAAATCGGCCTTGTAATTCTGGAATCAGGTCAGAAGGTTTGGCCACGTGAAAGGCGCCTGCCGCGATGAACAAAATATGGTCGGTTTTGACGAGCCCATGTTTCGTATTGACAGTGCATCCTTCCACAATCGGCAACAAATCACGTTGGACGCCTTCTCGAGAAATGTCTGGACCTTGGTGTTTTTCTTTGCCGGCAATTTTATCAATTTCATCCAGAAATACGATGCCGGATTGTTCGGTGCGCGAGATCGCTTCTTTGGTAACTTCTTCCATGTCAATGAGTTTTTGCGCTTCCTCATGCGCCAAAAATTTGAGAGCTTCTGAAACCTTCATGCGGCGGTCCTTTTTCTTTCCCGGCATCATTCCGCCGAGCATTTCCCGGAGGTTGTGTTCCATGTCTTCCATGCCGCCGATATTGGAGATGATCCCGACCGGCAATCCCCCACGTTCTTTTGTCTCAATCTCCACCATACGATGATCGAGTTTGCCTTCTTCTAATTGCTTCAGGAGTTTGGCGCGTGTCGATTCTTGAAGGTCGGGCTTTTTTGGCGATGTCGTATCCGACTCTTCGTCATCATTCCCATCTCCAGGTTCAATCGTTGAAGCTGAGGGGGAGGGGGGGAGCAGGATGTCCAGGACGCGTTCTTTGGCCAGCTCTTCGGCTTTTTGCTGAACTTTTTCAAGATACGCTGTTTTCACTTGGTTGATGGAAATATCCGTGAGATCTCGGATAAGCGATTCCACATCTCGTCCCACATAGCCCACCTCCGTAAATTTTGACGCTTCGACTTTAATAAAGGGGGCATCAGCCAGTTTGGAGACGCGACGGGACACTTCTGTTTTACCGACCCCTGTGGGGCCGATCATGATGATATTTTTTGGAACAATTTCTTCCCGAAGTTCGGGGTTGAGTTGTTGTCGCCGCCACCGACTGCGTAGCGCGATGGCGACCATCCGTTTGGCATCTTTTTGTCCAATGACATAGCGGTCAAGTTCTTCCACGATTTGGCGTGGGGTCATCGAATCCAGCGTTGGGGTCGAAGGGGATAGTTCCTGTTCCATATGTTATTTCGGTAACTCCTCGATGACGATATTATGGTTGGTGTAAATATCGATACTTCCTGCGATTTGCATGCTTTGCTCGACAATTTGTTTGGGTGTCAGGTCCGTTTGAGCCAGCAGCGCCCGGGCCGCAGCCAACGCGTAGGACCCTCCAGAGCCAATAGCTAAAATGCCATCTTCAGGTTCA
This sequence comes from Nitrospirales bacterium, assembly GCA_040904705.1. Taxonomy (GTDB): domain Bacteria; phylum Nitrospirota; class Nitrospiria; order Nitrospirales; family UBA8639; genus Nitrospira_E. The sequence goes on from JBBDSY010000065.1 coordinate 8,425, forward strand.
ATGACATCTCCCGTGCCGGAGATAATAAAAGATTGTTCATGGTTGGCCACAGCGAGAAGCGCCTCTAGTCGTCGAAGCACACGGTCTGTTCGCCAGTCTTTGGCCAGTTCGACGGCAGCGCGGGTCAGTTTCCCCCGATATTCTTCTAATTTGGCTTCGAACTTTTCAAATAGCGTAAAGGCGTCGGCGGTGGCTCCGGCAAATCCTGCCAGGATTTGTCCTTGATGCATGGTGCGAAGTTTTCGGGCATTGCTTTTCATCACGGTGGTGCCGACCGTCACTTGGCCGTCTGAGCCCATGGCCACGATTGGGCCCTTCCTGACACAGAGAATGGTGGTGGAACGAATGATCATGATGTCAGGTTGTCTCCTTTTGATGTTGGGTGAGAGAAGTACCTGATCGTGGATGGGCGCGATCATACACCGCCATCAGTTGATCGGTCGCCACGTGTGTATATTTTTGTGTGGTGGCGAGAGAAGCATGGCCTAATAACTCTTGAATGGCTCGCAAGTCAGCGCCTTCATCCAGTAAATGGGTGGCAAAGGAATGTCGCAGGGTATGTGGGGTGACGGATTTTGGGAAACGGTCCCCCGTGTGCTGCTTGAGAAGGCGTTCGACACTCCGCGTGGTGAGGCGCCCACCTCGCATGTTTAAAAAGAGTGGTTGTGATCCTGAACGAAGCAGCCGTTCATTTCTGACTTTCTTCCCGCTAGGTTTGTCCTTTGGAGTCAGCTGGCGCTGATAGTCGAGTATGGCTTCTGTTGCGACAGTCCCGATCGGGACGCTGCGTTCTTTTTTGCCCTTCCCACGCAATCGAATGAACTGAGTTTCAAGATCCATGTCTTCCCAATTTAATCCGACTAATTCCGATACCCTGGCTCCACTTGAATAAAGGGTTTCCAGCATAGCCTGATTTCTGGCTTGGATCCATGTTTGTGGGGGAGGGGAATCCAACAGCGTGGCAGCTTCGTCTTTGGTCAACACGGTTGGGAGATGTGTTCCCAGTCGCGGTGAACGAACGGTTGCGGCCGGATTGTGTGTAATCCGGCCTTCTTCAAGCGCGTATCGAAAGAAACTTTTGAGACAGGCTAATTTTCGGGCCAGGGAGGTTTTTTTCAGTCCTTGATCACTCAAGTGTTTCAGGTAGGATCGGACATGCAACGCATGGATGGTATCGGGTTGCGGGTCGGAATTTTTCTGAAAAAACTGGTCTTGAAGGTGTGCCATGAATTGTTGAAGGTCCGATTGGTAATTGCGATGGGTTTCTTCTGACGCCCCGCGTTCCAATTGCAGGTAGAGCATGAAAGCTCGAATGGTGTCTTTCATCGTAAAAATCCGGATTGCGCCGACCATGATTGGAATTCGGAAATCGCTCGTTCTTGAATGGCTTGGCGTTTCTTCTGTTTGTCTCGAATAGGTTTTTCGAAAGGCGGAAACAGGCCAAAATTGGTGTTGATGGGTTGGAAGTATTTCGGTTCACATGTCGTGATGTAGTGGAGCAGGGCTCCGTGTGCGGTCGTTGGCGGCGGTGTCAAGAGATCCTGCCCTGCTAACAAGCGTGAGGCATTCAGCCCAGCCAGTCCTCCGCTGGCCGCTGCCTCGACGTAGCCTTCAACCCCGACCAATTGTCCGGCAAAAAAAATGTTGGCTTGCTTCTTTAATTGCAGCGTGTCTTTCAAGAGTATGGGCACATTAATGAACGTGTTGCGATGAATGCTTCCACAACGAAGAAATTCAGCCTCTTCCAATCCCGGAATCATGCGAAATACTCTTTTTTGTTCCGGGTAGGTGAGTTTGGTTTGGAAGCCGACTAGGTTGTAACAGGAGCCATGATGGTTTTCTGCTCGTAATTGTAATACCGCAAACGGCCGAGACCCGGTTTTGGGATCAATCAGCCCTACGGGTTTCATGGGCCCGAAGGCTAGAGTTTGTCGCCCACGTTCGGCCATCACTTCAATGGGCAAGCATCCTTCAAAATAGGGGATGTTTTCAAATGACTTGGGTTGGACTCTGTCGGCCTGGATAAGGGCGTCGTAGAATTGGTCGTAGGCTTCCTCGTCCATGGGACAGTTCAGATAATCGGCCGTGCCTTTATCGTAACGGGAGGCCCGAAAAATTCGGTCCATGTTCAGTGAATCGGTGTCGACAATTGGAGATATGGCATCAAAGAAATACAGATTTTTTGATCGTGTAAGCTGGGTGATGGCTTCAGAGAGTTTGGGCGAAGTTAACGGGCCTGTCGCAATAATGCACACCGCATCTTCCGGAATGTCTTGAATTTCCTCGCGCAGGATTTGCACATTGGGATGTCCACTTAGTGCTTGGGTGATTTTTTGAGAAAATTGTTCGCGATCAACCGCGAGGGCTGACCCTGCTGGAACGGCGACGTCATCAGCTACTTTGATGATTAACGAACCGAGTTGGCGCATTTCTTGTTTGAGTATGCCGGGTGCGCTCTGGGGATCGTTTGAACCTAATGAGTTGGAGCAGACAATTTCGGCGAGATGCTCGGTCTTATGGGCTGCCGTGTTTGTTTTGGGGCGCATTTCATAGAGGGTGACCTTAGCTCCTTGCTTAGCTGCCTGCCACGCTGCTTCGGAGCCAGCGAGCCCGCCTCCTATAATGACTACATCTTGACGCATGGGTGTGGACGTTTAATCAAAAGGTGAAGTAATTCAATCACGGCGATTTGATTCTAAAAATGGCGAAAAAAGGTGTCAACCTTCACATGAGACACATAAGCCCGTCAAGGCTTGCAGGACACGCTCATGACAGTCTTTCGTCGTGGCCAAGACGCCATGCAGATTTCGATATTCATTGGTGCCATATTGAATAGGGTTCCCATGAATGTCAGTAAAGCATCCTCCCGCACCTCGCAATATCGCTTCTGGAGCACAGGCATCCCAGGATTTGGTATAGGGCCCTGGTTCCATATACAAATCAGCGCCCCCATTGGCAATGAATCCAATCTTTAGTCCTACGCTTCCCATGGGGTGTTCCTCTTGAATATTGAGGGTCTGTTTAACAGCTGAGAGTCGCGGAGAACGATGCGATCGAGAAGCGACGAGGGTTAAGGCGGCTGGGTCCTTGGCCTGTGTGGCCTTTAAAGGATGGTGTTGGCCCTGATGCTCCATCCAAGCCTGTTGGTCAGTAATGCCAGCAAATAATTGGTCTTCAGTTGGCCGATACACCACTCCTAAGTGGGATTTGCCATCGGCTGTTAAGCCAATCATGATGGAGAACTCCCCATTGCGAGCAATAAATTCTTTGGTTCCATCCAAAGGATCGACATACCAAATTCTTCCTGTTTGCTGCGAACAAGTTGGCAGTGGGCTCTCCTCAGCGACAATTCCATCTTCGGGGAAATTGGCGGCCAACCCCTCGACAATGAGTGCATTGGCGAGCTGATCAGCTTCTGTGACCGGATCATTGACCCCTTTAAAAGAGACCGAAAATTCTTGTTTATAGATGTCCATGATGATTGCCCCTGCCTTCCTGGCTAGGCTTGATGCAATCTCGATCTCATGAGTCCAATTTGTCATGCTCTCTCCTCGCGAAAGGTTGAAAGAGTTCCTTTTCTCTGGCCGATATGAAAGAATGATGGACGTGATATCCAGGGTATGGCCATTTTAGTTACTTAGGGGTGTGATGGAATGCTACGCATTGCCGTTTTCCTGGTCTTGTTCCTTATTGTTCTGGTGGCGGTGTATTTCCCCAGATTTCGCCGCACATTAGGCGTGACGATTTTCATATTGTTTGGGGCAATTGGTGTCATTATTTGGCAGGATACACAGGATCGAGAATTGGAATTTGAGCGGATTTCGTCGGAACAGGCCAAACTCTCACAAATGGAGGTTCGTCCGGGCTTGAATGCTCGATCCTTTGTGGTGGCTGGACGACTTCAGAATCTAGCAAAAGACTATACCATACTTTCGTTTGACCTTCAGGCCACCGTCAAAGACTGTCATCTGGGAGATTGTGACATTGTCGGGCAGAGCCAGGTGACCCTTCCAGTAGAGGTACCCGCAACTCAATCAAGAGATTTTTCTGTGACGATCCCTTTTTCTGTTATTCCTGAAATCAAAGGCGAGGCAGCCTGGGAATATGAAACAGCGAAAATCAGGGCTCGGTGATCAAGCCTATGTCCCATAAATTGACAATATTTACATGGGATTTTTATACTTTCTTCCGCTCCCAGGTTATATGCTAGTTGTGTAGGTCAAAAGACTCATCGATTTGATCCCGAAATGTCCAAGATTCTTCGTGGCTGGGTCTTATTTAGCATTGAGAATTGCGCTCGATCCCATTACCATATACTGTTTGCACTGAACGAAGACTTTTATCTTGTGCACATTCTTGAAAAATGGAGACCTGTCGTACGATGACCACATCCTATAAGGTGATGCCCGGCCCTGAGCACTTTTTACCTCCTTCAGCTTCCTCAATGGGGATTCGGCTGCCTGACCCAGGTCAAGCGCATATTTACGGGACAATTGTTCAAGAGGAAGAAGCGATGGAGGCGGCTGCTCGGCAATTTCTTTCGGCAAAGGTCCCAACCATTTTTCCCGGTCCGTTAGTGCTGTGGGCGTGGAACGAGAAGGCCGCCAAAAAAGCCAAGGCCGTCAGGCACTTATATGAAACGATTAAGGAATGTGTGGATCCTAAACTCCAGCTAGCCATGCTCATTCCCATGCCGGACTATCGTCCCAAGTACCCCAAGATTAATCCAGAAATTGAAATTAATCCAAATCATCCCAATCTAACCATCTGGCATAATAGAATTGATGCCTGTATGTTTGTAGGTGTGCATTGCCATCAGGCCAATCTCTCGCTCAAAATCATTCGAGGGGGGACTAACTGTTATACAGTCGCGATGTGTGCTCAAGCGGGCCATGAGGATGCCATGCTTTCATTTCGAGATGCCACAGCCGAAAAGATAGGGAGATTGGCGGATTGGGTCAAGAAATTGAAGGGATCGGTCCCGCCCCCTGAATAAGGTTCAAACTATGTATTATTATGTAGCATTAATGCTAATATCTTAATAGTTTAGACTTTGCACGAGGATCAAGCAACGGTTAGTAAAAATCGTTTTTTCACCTGAAGCGCTAAAAAGGAGGTCTTTATGGCCACTCAAGCTTCCTTCATAGGACAAAAGAATAAAAAAGATCAGGTATACACTGATCCATGGAAAATGATGTTTGAGGCCGAAAGGACCCCGTCGTTTTTTACGGGCAGTGAAGTCATTAAAGAAGCGGTTCGTCGAGCTTCATGTGACATGATGGTCGCATATCCCATTACCCCGCAAAGCGAAGCGGCTGCCTTATGCGGAGAGCTCTTTGCAGAAGGGTATATCGGCGACTACTTCCGAGGGGAAAGTGAGTTCGCAGTTATGTCGCAATGTGCGGGAGCGGCTTTTGGGGGCGCTCGGGTTTTCACTACCACTGCGGGTCCTGGAACGATGCGGGCCATGGAAAATTTCCCGATGTGGGCTGGTGCTCGATTGCCCATTCAGATGATTGTGACCTGCCGAGGCATTAACTCACCGCTTTCCATCCAACCGGACACCTTAGAAATTTCCTATCTCATGCAAACCGGAATGTTGGTGTGGCATGCGGAAACGGCTCAAGATTTCTATGACTGGATCCTCATGGGCTATATGGTATCGGAAGAACCTGATGTCCATTTGCCTCTGGCCTTATGCTGCGATGGGTTTTTTGTGACCCATACCAAAGATATGGTTGATCTCACCCCAACTGAGATGTGCCTGCCACCGTATGATCCCTATCGGTCTCCGGTTCCATGTATGGATATGGAATGTCCTCCGGTACGTATGATGAGGGATCCATTTGTGATGAAAAGTAACTATATTAGCTATGCCACCCATGCGAGTTGGCAGCAAGAGGTGTGGGCAGCTATTGAGCGATCTCGGAAGCACACCATTCGTTGGATGAATGGATTGGTTGAAACCGAGAATACGGACGCAGACGTTATTATCGTGGCCTCTGGAACCGCCGTTTCGCAAAGCCGAGAGGCAATTATCCTCTTGGAAGATGAAGGGATAAAGGTCGGGCTCGTGAAGGTCAAAACTTTGCGTCCATGGCCAGGCGAAGAAATTAAAGAAGCGACCAAGAATGCAAAGCATATTATTATTCCAGAGTTCAACGTCACGGGGTGGCTTGCTCGTGAAGTGAAGGCGACAATTCCGAATAATGAACGGGTGCATGCGGGTCCCCATGTGTGTGGTGGAATGACCATGCCGCCTGAAATAATCTCAGCGGAGATCAAAACCGTGTTGGGGATGAAGGTCCCTGCGATGGCAGGACGAGGCTGACACCATATAATGAAAGCATATCTGTGAGAGTATATTGCTCTCGAACAGATTACGAATATAAAGGAGAACCGTATGAGTAAAGAACGAATAAAAATCGCAGAAGAGTTGTTTGACATTATGCCAGCTGAATACCAAGATTTGGTCAAGCGGGCTACGTACGGAAACGAACAACGAGGATGGAAAGATATTGGTAACGCAAAAGAACTTATCGAAGAGCATTCGCTTTGCGCCGGATGTCCGGAATCGATGGCCTTCCGATATATTTTAGCTTCTCTGCCCAATCCAGAAGATACCGTCATGGTGGGATCGACCGGCTGTACGAGTTTGGTTTTCCCACATGTGGCCGTCCATAACATCCATTCCTTGTTTGGCAATCAAAACGCTATTGCTTCAGGGTTAAAGCGAGCCCTGAGTGTCCGGTTTCCTGATCGAGTCAAAGATGTGGTCGTCTTGGCGGGAGATGGGGCGACCGTAGATATCGGGTTGGATATGACCCTTCAAGCCTGGTTTCGTCAAGAAAAATTTACGACCATTTGTTTTGATAATGAGCTCTATGCCAACACTGGCGGACAAGAAAGCGGGTTGATGCAAAAAGGGTTTGTCGCAAAAATGGCACCGGTTGGGAAGTCGTTTGAAAAAGTTCGTTTGCCGGAAATTGCTCGAGAGTCGGGCTGCCATTATGTGGTGAATTGTACGGTGAGTAAGCCGAATCTGGTTGAAAAAGTTATTAAAAATGCGATTCATATAGCGCGGGAAATTGGGCCAACCTACTTACAACTCTATACTCCATGTATTTTAGAAATTGGGAAAAATAGCATGGAAGGGTTGCAGGAAATGCGAGATTCCGAAAAGCCGTCGGAACGGTTTGCCTATAAGGAATTTGTCAGTGAGCCAGCCAAGGAATTGTTGGCTGAATTAGCCGCAAAAGAAAAGGAACGAAAAGCTGAAGCGAAAAGGCAACTGGCTTCCCAAACCGTAACAGTGTAAGGAGCAGGACATATGAGAGGAGTGATCTCATGATTTTACGTCGAATCAATATCCGAATGTCAGGACTGGGAGGGCAGGGTGCCGTCACTGCGGCCCATGTTATGGCCATGGCAGCCGCCAAAGATGGCAAGTTTGCTATTTCTAATCCATTCTTTGGAGCCGAAAAACGCATGGCGCCGGCAGAGAGCTATTGTCGGATTGGGCTGAGGAAAATTTATGACCGTGGGGAACTGGTATTTCCTGATGTGATCCAGGTATTCCATCCTCAGGTCATTACGATGGGGAAGAGCTATACGATGCCGTTTTATTCAGGCATCAAAGAAGGTGGGCTCGTTATTATTAATACCGATATGCCTCTTTTGTCAGATGAAGACGTGACTCGACTCAAAGATCTGAATGTGGCGGTCTTTAGCATTCCAGGGACGAATATTGCCATGGAAGTCGCAGGGACAGAGCTGGCGACGAATATGACCATGATTGGTTCAGTGGCCGGGATCACGAAGTGTGTCAGTATGGATGGCTTGGATTTGGCGTTGCAAGAGCGATTTGGGAAGAAATTTGTGGCATCGGGTGGTACGGCAACCCTGGACGAAGCCATTAAGAAAAAGTTTGCCAAGAAAGAAATGTTGTTAAAAAAGAATCTCGATACGGTTAAACGATCCTATGAAATCGCCGCAGAATGGGCGGAGAAAAACCACGTGGAGTTGGTGGTCGGAGAAGCCGCTGCTGCGTAATCCTGAGAACCTTAGCGAAGGAAAGAGTTGGATAGATGTATAATGTTGCCCTAGTGACAGAGGAAAAGTGTGTGGCGAAAAAAGGTTGTCGGCTTTGCATTATGTATTGTCCGGAAGCTAATTGCTTGGATCTGAATCCAGACAAAATGATTGCGGAAGTGCATATCGAACGGTGTAAGGGATGTGAGTTGTGTAAGGTCGTGTGCGACGCCGCCAAACATGAGGCGATTGATATGGTCGCCGTGAATTCAGATGGGACTTTGATGGATAAGGCTGGAGAAGCTGCAGAGTTGGGTCAAGCCTATTCTGGGTAAATTCTTTCATTTGAAAGGCCCTGCGATGTTTCTCTGAGAGATGACGATCGCAGGGCTTTTTTATTGGCCTTGCACAACGTAATCATCTTGAGACTGGTCTCTTAGACGTTCATGAGAGGAACGCAATAATGAATGATGATCTTCGTGAACAAATGAACACTTTGACCACTCAAATGAAACATTTCCATGCGTCGCTTGAAGTTAAAGCGCGGGATATGGAAATGGCCGGAGGAGATTCTGAAGTTGTGACTAAGCTCATAAACGGAGCCGATGCAATGAGAGACAGCGCCAACATTTATTTGTCCTGGGCTCGACATTACGTGAACCTCTCGGAGGGAGGTGCCTCTGAGGCAGATGAAGGTGAAGAGGATTCAGCTGATTTTCAATTTTAATATCTTAAAAGGCAGAAAACGGTTCATCGGTTCTTGAAGAAAGCTGGCAGTCCGGCTAAAATGATTTACACGAAAAATTATCACACCCAATATTCGTTCCTCGGTAGCTCAGTTGGTAGAGCGTTCGGCTGTTAACCGAATGGTCGCAGGTTCGAGTCCTGCCCGGGGAGCCAATTTCAGAAAAGCCCTTTGTACAGTCACTGACAGAGGGCTTTTTTTTGCCAGATGAAAGCCATCATGGAGGTGTCTGATGGCAGCACTGTTGTCTATAGTCTGAAAATCAATGTTTAGGGAAATGTTGAGAGTATCTTGAAGTTCTCTCGGGGAGGTGTCGAGGGTAAAGGCAGAGTAAAAGTCTAAGTCTTCTCAGCTTGCTGAACGGATTGGGCGATGGCGAGGCTGGCACGGGTGCTGAGCAATCGTTGCTGGTCGTATCCCAATAAAATTTCCCAGGCGGAGTCTTCATAGCGGTGGATGAGTGGAAGGGCGACCTCATTCAACATCCACTGTCCGTGCCGCAGATCTTCTTTGATGTGCACATCCCAATAGCCGATGGCTTGTTCGCTAAAGCCCAGACGTTCTCCTGCAGCTTTGTAATTCTGGAAGGCAGCTGGGACGGAGATTTCGAAGTAGAGGAAACTGCCAATATACCGCAAGAAATTTCTTTTGCGCTCACAAAGGGTAAAACTGTGGTTGATGTTGGCCAGGACTTCCCATGGAATAATGGAAAAGTAGGCCTCTGGCGTGGTGTTCATGTTAAATTCTGCCAGCATAGCAGAAAAAAATGATGAATGCTTCCTCGACAATTTCCCTCCGCCGTATTCTTCAAGCAGGATCTTGGTGAGCATGGCTTGAATCTCGTTACTCACCCCGCCAATCATCCGGGACAATTGGCTGGCCTCTACCAATCCATCCAAAGAGGCGATGGCCAACAATCGATGATATCCGGCCTTTGACATGTTATTGCGGAAGAAGAGGCCAGTTTGCGATGGTTCAGGATCAAGATCTTCAGCGGCACGTTCCCGGAGCCCGGACTCGATATCTATACCCTTCAAAGCAGAAATATCGATGTTCTGGGCTTCCCAGTCCTGCCAGGCCTTATCAATCTTCGTCCGCACGGAAAAGAGAAACGCCGAATCCTCATTGATATAGTTTTCAAGATTGTCATACCAGAACAGTTTTAATCGGTTGATTCGGTATAAAATTCGTTGTAGGAAGAGATGTGCATGGGGCGACCAGGGCTGGTCCTCGTAGGCTTCTAAGAGGGCCAATCCCAACACACGTTCGAAAATCTCCAGGTTTTCTGGTGCATCGGACACATAGTGATCGAGATCGGCATGCTGGAGAAGGTGCGTAAACGCCTCTTCGGCTTCACGGAAATCGATCACAGTAAGGGTTGGGAAGGAAGAAACGTTCATCAAGGGATAATTAAAATATAAAATGCGCACATAATGGACGTGACTGATCATCCTATCAAGCTGGTTCGTGGTGAGCAAACCTTGAACCATGTTAAATGAGAATGAAGGAGGCCCATGGCATTTACCTACCGCAATTTACGATCCGGAACTGCAGCCGCATCGTCCGATGCTCAGTTTGCTCAAGTTGTGCTGGAAGGCCTATCGAGAGAACCGAAGCGTCTACCCTCGTGGTTGATATTCGACGATCGGGGCAGCGAAATTTTTACCGAGATTACCCAACTTTCAGGGTACCATCCAGCGCAATGTGAGCTTGAGATATTACAGAAGCACCAACAGTCCATCACCGATATGCTGGCGAAGGAGGCATTCCGGATAGTTGAACTGGGTGCGGGTGACGGGGGCAAAACGCTCATTATTCTCGAGCACTTCCTCCAGAGTCAGTTGACATTCGACTATGTGCCCATCGATATCTCCGAAGGGGCAATCAAAAACCTCGTCGGCTTTCTGGAGTCGCGATTTTCGCAGACCTCCATGTCAGTCACAGGATTGGCCGCCGATTACCTCGATGGACTTCGTGCGATCAAAGAACAATCCAACGTGCGGAACATTGTGCTCTTCCTGGGATCAACCATTGGTAATATGGAGTTGCCCGCGGCGGAACAGTTTGTTCGGCAATTGCGGGAATTCTTAAACGAAGGGGACTACCTCATGATCGGCTTCGATCTCATGAAACATCCACAAACGCTGTATGCGGCATATAACGATTCCACGGGAGTGTTCGAGCGATTCAACCTTCATCTGCTGGATATCCTGAATCAAAAACTTGGAGCCAATTTTGTAAAACATCACTATGTCCAACTGGGGCACTATAATCCGGGAACACATGCCGTGGAGAGACACATTTACAGTACCCGTGAGCAGGTGGTGTCCATTGAGGCATTAGGAAAAGAATTTGTCTTCAGGGAGTGGGAATCGATGCAAACCGAGCATTCCTATAAGTACACCCAATCAGAAATCGAAGGGTTGGCTGAGAAGACTGGATACCGGATCGTGAGGCACCTATTTGATGCACATAACCATTTCGTGGATTCGATTTGGGCGGTAAAGATATAGTTTGGCCAGGGTGCCCTGAGGGCGAGAGGGATGTTGGTGGGATGAGGTTGGTTAATTAAGCGTATGGAGACCAGGGGAGAACGTGGAAGCAAAGGTTGTTTTATTTCATACATTTTTGCATGATGATGTGCAAAGAAAGCATACAATCGGAACTTGTATGAAGAAGAGTAGAGCAACACTATCTTTTGAAAGTCGCAATCCGTGAAAATTCGCGTTCTGGGTTCTCATGGGTCCGACTTGTTGGTGAAGGGAGCAACGGGTACAACCCTCTGTCGAAGCGTGGGATTTCTGATTAATGACGAAATCATGGTTGATGCTGGCACGCTGGCTTCTGGTCTGACCTTGGAAGAGCAGCGACGTGTGACGCATATTCTTCTGTCTCACCTGCATCATGATCACATCAAAGGCATCCCGCCAATGGTCGATAATCTCTCCGGAATGGTGGATCATCAAGTGGTGGTGGCGAGCGTCCCCTCAGTTATCGGCGGCCTCCAAAAGCATATCTTCAACGACATTGTCTTTCCGAATTTTTTCAACATTCAAGGCCCGCGCCATTCTATTTTGCGGGTAAAGGGACTGGAGCCCCACAGGGAGGTTGCTGTGTCAGGCGAAGTCAGGGTCACCCCTATCCTTGTCAACCACACGGTAGAAACGGTGGGCTATGTGATTCGAGATGACACTGCCGCCTGGATCTATAGTGGCGATACACATCTCACTGAAGAAATTTGGCAGGTCGCCGCCCGCACGTCCAATCTCAAAGGGGTGTTCATCGAAGTTTCCTTTCCTAATGCAATGCTGGACATCGCGATTCAAAGTAAACACCTTACCCCCGCACTTCTTGCCCAGGAATTTCAAAAAATTGGCAAACCCGATCTCCCCGTATTTGTCTATCACATGAAACCCACAGTCCGCGACCAGATCATCCAAGAAGTCGCCCAACTTGATATTAAAAGGGTGACCATTTTAGAAGAAGGGCAAGAAATAGAATTGTAGAATATTTCTCTTTCGACTTGAATATTTTACACCGCACAATTGATTGAATTCCGAGAAAAGACAAGGACTGTCTAACGTGCAACTCTCCCAATCATGAGGCCCTCTCCAGCAGCAAAAGATTTTTTTCTTGAATTTGCTACCCTTCGTCAAATCCTAAAGGGGATCTTGGCATGATGAAAAAATTGGCTAAGCGTTGACGTCATTGGGGAGGCCAGACATGAATCCATCGAACCAACTGGATCGCAGGGAGCGTGAGCTAGAGGCTGCCCGGAGGATTAGTGAGGCACTTTTTCAGCATCTCAGTGTGGAAGATGTCGTGGAGCAAGGCCTCAAGATTGCCCTAGAGGTGGTCAACGGCGAAGCCGGGTGCGTGCTGTTGGCCAAACCGGAAACGAAGGAATTGGTGTTTTACCATGCCATTGGTGACCGACCACCAAAACCTGGAACAGCGTTTCCATGGGCGCAAGGGATTGCGGGAACAGTGTTCGCCACAGGAGAATCTGTGGTGATTAGGGACGCAAAGGAAGATCAGCGTCATCTCGGTGAAATTGATCACCTCACAGGTTTTCACACCCAGGACATGATTGCGATTCCCCTCATGCGATGGGAGGGACATCCCATTGGAGTGTTGGAGGTCATGAACAAGCGTGAGGGCAAGTTAAATCGGGACGACCTGGCGATCTTAACGATCATAGGGGCCTTTACCGCACTGTCCATCGAACAGGCCCGGTTATTTCAGGAAGCCAAATTAGCGGAGGTCGCCAAAATTTTGGGAAACATTAGTCATGATGTGAAAAATATGCTGATGCCGGTACTCTGCGGGACGTCGCTTCTGAAAGATGAGATTAATGAGGTCTTTGGGGATCTCCCAAAGTTTGATCCGAACAAAGGTCGAGCGAGCCAGGAAATATGTCTTGAAGTGATTGAGATGGTGACGAATAACGCCAAACGGATTCAAGATCGCGTCAAAGAAATTGCCGATTGTGTGAAGGGGTTAACGAGTCCCCCATGTTTTGCCCCTTGTCAACTTCACCATGTCGTGGATTCCGTCTTTGACACGTTGAAATTGATGGCTCAGGAAAAAGAGATTACGCTGCATCAAGAAGGAATTTTGGAATTGCCGGAGATACAAGCCGATGAACCACGATTGTTCAATGCGTTTTATAACCTGGTCAATAACGCCATTGCCGAGGTTCCCCAAGGCGGCTCCATTACGATAAAGGGACAAATCGAATCAAACGGAAAGACGGTTCACGTCTCCGTGATGGATACGGGACGAGGCATGCCAGCTGAAATTCGGGATACCTTGTTCACCTCCGGGGTGATCAGTCGAAAACAGGGGGGAACCGGATTGGGAACAAAAATAGTCAAGGATGTGGTCGAGGCGCATTCGGGTGTCATAGCCGTAGAGAGTGAAATTAATGTGGGAACAGTTTTTCATATTCATTTGCCCATGGAGGTGTCGAGCGGGCCTGCCGTCGGATAACGTCTGTCCCTGACCTTCTTATGATCGGTCCTGAGGTGAGAACTGTGATGGTCCCCGACGCTGGCGCAAAACAAAAAAAATGGCGCAGACTTGAGACGAATGCACCTGCAAACAACCTCTCCCCTGTTTTCTTTCTCACCCCAGGGTGCCTGATTGGGTAAGGGAATCCTGGTGGGCCAACCCCTCCTTCGTTCTCCCACTATGCAAATCGTCGCCATGACGCTCCTGGTTTTTCTCACCGTCATGGGATTACGGAGCCAAGGCATTCTGGAAAGTCTGGAACTCCAAGCGTACGATTGGTCCTTTCGGCTTCGCCCTCATCAAAGGGAAAAAGTTCCACCCATCACGCTGGTGACGATTACTGATCAAGATATTCAAGCATTAGGGCATTGGCCCATTTCCGATAAGATGCTGGCCGAGACGCTGACACGCATTCAGGCTCAGGGTCCGCGAGTCATCGGTGTCGATATCTATCGGGATCTGGAGGTGCCTCCAGGGCGTGCCGCGTTGAACCAGGTTCTTGAACGGTTCCCCCACATCATGATGGTGAAGAAATTCGGGAAACCCGAGCAAGGGGGGATACCAGGGCCGCCTATCTTGAAGGGCACGGATCGGGTGGGATTCAGCGATATGGTGGTGGATCAAGATGGGGTCGTGAGGCGCGGGTTATTATTTTTGGATGATGGAGTCATCGCCTCTCGCTCATTACCGTTTCTCCTCACCCTGAAATATCTGGAACAGGATGGAGTTAAGCCAGAGTCTGCCGCAGATAATCCCCATTGGTTGAAGTTGGGGGAAACCATCTTTCGCCCATTCGAATCGCATGATGGGAGTTATGTGAGGGCCGATGCCCAGGGGTATCAATTCTTGTTGAACCTGAATCGAGGGGTTCACACTTTTCCCACCTTGTCATTGTACGCCGTCTTAGCGGGAGAGGGAAACTCAGCAGTCTTTCACGATCGCATCGTTCTTCTCGGTGTGGTGTCTGAAGGCGTCAAAGATTATTTCTATACCTCGCAGTGTGACAGTCTGACCAGTTGTCCTCAATTACCGGGGATTGAATTGCATGGCCATGTTGTGGCGCAACTCCTTCGGGAGGCGCGTGATGGGGATGCACCCATTGCCACGCTCTCAGAAGGCCAAGAGGCCGGGTGGGTAGCCTTCTGGGTGTTGGGGGGCGCGTTAGTCGGGTTCCGGGTGCGGGGCGCCTGGAGATTTTCAGTGGTCGTGTTAGGGGGAATATTCGTGTTGAGCGGCATCGTGGTCGTATCGATTGCCCATAGCTGGTGGATTCCCTGGGTCCCTCCGGCCATGGGCTGGGTCGTGAATGCCATGGTCGTCACGGCCTTCATCTCCAATCGGGAGCAAAAGGATCGGCGCGCCGTCATGGCGTTGTTCTCACGGCATGTCTCGCCTCAAGTGGCGGCGGCAGTATGGAAACAGCGCGAACAATTTGTCGACCAGGGTCGATGGCGCCCACACACACAGGTGGTGTCGACCGTGTTTACCGATTTGGAAGGATTCACTACCGTGGCAGAAAGCATGCCTCCCGATCAATTATGGGAATGGCTCAATAATTATCTGGATACCATGGTCAAGATCATTACGGACCATGGGGGTCTTATCGATGATTATTACGGGGATATGATCAAAGCCGGGTTTGGAGTCCTGACCATGGAACAATCCGAAGAAGATATTCGTCGCACTGCGAGAGATGCTGTGACATGCAGTCTGGCGATGGAACAAGAAATGATTCGACTCAATCGCCTATGGCAACAGCAGGGATTGGGGTTGATCAGGATGCGCATTGGAATTAACACGGGACCGGTCATGGTGGGGAGTTTGGGAAGCGCGGAACGCTTAAAATTTACGACGATCGGCGATGCCGTAAATATTGCGGCTCGCTTAGAAAATTTCCAAAAAGATGCCTGGAAGACGGAAGACCCCACTACGGTCTGTCGAATTCTCATTGGCGAAAAAACTAAACAACATTTGGGACATCATGTTTGGTTTCTGAGAGAAGTGGGATCGGTGATGTTAAAAGGCAAGACCCACAGTCTTCCCGTGTATCGGGTGTATTCGAAAGACACGGAGCAATGTGTGCCATAAAAAAGTGGACCGAGCGGCTTTCTCTTGCGTTCTGCTCTCACCACCTGATGCCCGCTCCATCTGTTTAATGGGTACAGTTACTTTCCCATTGACCATGTTAATCTTACCTAGGGATAATACGCGAGAAGAGCTTGATCGAACAGATGGTAGGTCTCACGACTAAAAAAATATCGCATTGAACACTATGCCAAGCCCATCTGAAAATAAAGAACGCCTGTCAGGCTCCAAACTTCCTGCGAGCCCCTTCCTGATCCGCCTCAACCAAGGAACCGACTGCCGAGCCTTCTTCCAACTCATCCGGGATGAAGCCTGCCGGCGTTTGGAAGCAGAGATGGCCAGTGTGTTCCTCTTAGATGCCGAACGGCAAGAATTATGGTTCCCGCTTCAGGAAAATGGCCAAATGCTGCGGTTGGATGCACGGTTGGGCATTGCGGGGAACTGCGTGGCGACGGGCGAAGTCCTCAATGTTGACGATGTCCAAGCCGATGACCGGTTTTTCTCGGGGATTGACCTACATACCAAGCGGCGCACGCGCACGTTATTGGCCGTCCCCTTGCGGAACGCGGCGGGCGAAATATTCGGCGTGTTCGAAGCGGTGAATAAAAAAGGGAAGACCTTTTCTCCACGGGATGAACGTCTGGCTCAGGTCCTGGTCGACGAAATTTCCCTTCCTCTCCAAAAATGGCAGCAAATGGAACAATTGAAGCTGGAGCGGCAGAAGTTGGAAGAAGAAAATTCACTGTTACGAAAAGAAGTCGAAGGGCGATTCTCGACTCAAAACCTGCTAGGGAACAGCCTCCCCATGCAACGGTTGGTACGCGTCATCGATCAAATACAAGATAGTTCGGTGGATGTTCTCATCATCGGCGAAAACGGGACGGGTAAAGAATTGGTCGCCAAAGCGATTCACTATTCCAGTCCACGGGCCCGGTATCACTTTGTCGCCATCAACTGTGCGGCCTTGCC
Organism: Nitrospirales bacterium; assembly: GCA_040904705.1. Taxonomy (GTDB): domain Bacteria; phylum Nitrospirota; class Nitrospiria; order Nitrospirales; family UBA8639; genus Nitrospira_E. The sequence goes on from JBBDSY010000065.1 coordinate 25,268, forward strand.
GGAAAATCTCATTGAAAGTGAACTCTTTGGAATTGGCCGAGGCACGGCCACGGGGGTCGAAGCCAGAATCGGAAAATTTGAACAAGCCCATAAAGGCACCCTCTTTCTCGATGAAATCGGGGACTTGGGAATCAAAGCCCAAGCTAAGGTCTTACGGGTGTTGCAAGAACGCGTCGTAGAGCCTGTAGGGGAGCGGAGGCCGATTCCCATCGACATCAGGGTCGTGGCGGCGACCAATACCGACCTCGAAGAGGCGATCAAGAAAGGCACCTTCCGCAAAGATCTCTACTACCGATTGAGAGTCGTCCATATTCAAACACCGGCCTTGCGGGAGATTCCGGCTGATATTCCTTTGCTCGCCAATTACTTCCTGGATCAGCACTGCAAAGAAATGGGCAAACCTCGTAAAAAAATCTCGGCCGCCGCGATGCGTCGTTTAGTGGAATATGATTGGCCCGGCAATATACGGCAGCTCGGGAATGAAATGAAACGGCTGGCGGTCATGGTGCGTGCCGCAATCATCAGTGAGGACGTACTCGATCTCACGATCAAACGCACCGCGCAGAGCGTCAAAACTCCCGAAGATAGTGAACGAAAAAGTCTGCCGGATATTTTGGGTGAGCTGGAAGAACAGATCATCAAAGACGCCTTAATGGCCTGTCAATTCAATCAAGTCCGGACCGCAGAAAAATTGGGCATCAGCCGCCAGGGCCTCATCAAAAAAATCAACCGCTACCATATCCGAGTCAAAGACCTCCGCGACGAAGTCTACGAATCCCTCTAAAAGGGGATTCCATTAAAAATTTTCCACAATTTGCAAGGTCGTTCTCCTCAAGAAATGAGTGAGAAAATTTTGGTCTGCTCCTTGTTCTTGGCAAGGTTTATCGACCGGGTTGGCCCAACGCGTGCAAGCGAGAGGCTGGAAAATTGTAAAATGGAAACTGACAGGTTACAATTCTGATGAATGGGTGTAAACTAAAGCAGTGATAGAGAGTTTTAAGCACAAGGGATTAAAAAAACTCTTTTTAGATGATGACCGGCAGAAGATCCCGGCGACGCATCGTGAAAAAACAGCACGGATACTGGCGCGTTTGAATGAAGCGGGTACGGTGCAGCACATGGCGTTGCCGGGGTACCGGCTTCATTCGTTAAAAGGGGATTTGTCGGGTTTTTGGGCTGTGTGGGTTTCGGGAAACTGGCGGATCATTTTTCGATTTGAAGATGGTCAGGCGTATGATGTGGATTTAATCGATTATCATTAAGGAGAAGAACGATGCGTATGAAAAATCCCCCTCATCCTGGTCTGGCAGTATGGGAAGATTGCATGGAACCGCTGGGACTATCAGTAGGGAAAGGGGCTGAGATACTTGGCGTATCGCGGCAGTTCTTGAATAAGCTGGTGAAGGGCAGGGCCGGGATTACGGCCGAAATGGCCATCCGTTTGGAAAAGGCGTTCGGTGGTGGAGCGGAGACGTGGTTACGAATGCAGGCAGCCTTTGACCTTGCACAGGCGCAAAAGCATTCCAGGAACATTAAAGTCAAGCGGGTGCCAGCGCTGGCGGGAACTGTTCAGGAGTAACACCTCTTCCAATCAGGTCCGGACTGCGGAGCAGATCGCCCTCAGCCGCCAGGGCCTCATCAAAAAAATCAACCGCTACCATATCCGCGTCAAAGACCTGCGCGACGAAGTCTACGACTCCCTTTAGCCGCAAACGGCCTAAGTCCCGCGATCCACCTATTCTTATCTCGCATTTATCGCCATCCTGCTCTTCCATTAATTGGTGACCGAGTCTCTCCCCCTTTGGCCTCCGTGCAGTTCTCCCCTCACCGTTATTCCTACGGGCCGTTGAGCTTGCCCCTGCAGGTCGTCGGCAGGGGCAAGAATCTCTTGGAATGTTTTCGTCTAGACGTGTTGGTGGAGCATCTTCCTGCCTGGCATCCACACATGTCGTGGGCAGGGAGGGGGATCCATCGCTCTCCCTAAATGCCATGATAAAGGCCGGTCACCCGCAGGCCGAAATACCAAAGAAAGCCGAACGGCACAAGACGAGAAGTTGCCCATGGTCACTAAATATGATATCTTGATAACATAATAGGAGGATTCCACCATGGCACAACTGATCGTCCGAAATCTGGAAGAAGATGTCAAAGACCGCTTGCGGCGGCAGGCCTCCCGTCATGGTCGAAGCGTGGAAGAGGAAGTGCGCGATATTCTCCGCAATGCCGTCAAACGGGAAGGCCAGAGAACCACTGGACTCGGGTCTGATCTGAGTCAGATTTTTCGCCACATTGGGCTCAAAAAAGCCATTCCCGAACTCAAAGGGAGCAAACCAAAAACGGCAGATTTCTCGGCATGATTATCCTCGACACCAACATTCTCTCCGCAGTTATGCAGGAGACCCCAGACCCCACAGTCGTGAACTGGTTAGACCGCCAAGCGCGGGAATCCATCTGGACCACAGCCATCACCGTTTTTGAAATTCGTCTGGGACTCTCCATCCTTGAAAAAGGCAAACGCCGGGAAAAATTAGAGCTGGCCTTTACCTTGGCTTTGCAGGAAGTCTTGGAAGGGCGTGTTCTACCCTTCGATGAGCCAGCAGCGCTGGCAGCTGGTGAAATAGCAGCCAAACGCCGTCGCCAAGGCATCACCGTGGATATGAGAGATACCCAGATTGCGGGAATCGCCATGGCTAGACGAAGCACCCTCGCCACGCGCCACACCAAAGACTTCGCAGCGCTCACGGTTCGAGTCATCAACCCCTGGAAAGAACGCAAAGAGGAATAACCCGAGCAAACAATCCACAGCTTCGCTGCGCTCCATCTCCTGGCTCTCCAGCAACTGCATAGCAGTAGGAACGTTTTCTTCCCATATTCGTTACCCCACGGCTCTCCCTCACCATCCCTGCGGGCCATTGAGCTTGCCTCGGCAGGTCATCGGCAGGGGCAAGATCTCTTCGAGTCTCCATTCCTCGTCATCCCCACGGGTCGTCAGCGGGAATCCATCCGAATCATGGCACAGAGAAATTTTCCTGGTATGCCCGAATTCGGATGGCCCTGAGTCATGACCCATCAAAAATTTCTACGATTTCGTATCTGATCAGATACAAAAGATATCCAATCAGATACAAAGAAGAGGGTAACTCTGTTGGTAAACCCTGCTCATCATTTTGTAAAGACCAATTAAATGGCTTCTACCAAAGGCCAATACTGCGAAGGTATGCTCACACAAGCTGTTTCCTGAGATCGGCATTGCAATTGCTACTAGTTCGTTGAGGTTGTTGTTATAAACTTGTGAGAGGCTTACCTTTCCAGGAAGAAAGGGCTAAAGGTGGAAAAGAAGGGCGGAGTGTAGGAGAAAAGAAAAGGGTGTGGGGAAAATGAATTAAGAGAATTTTAAAAACAACAATACCAAGTTTTTTATTTTTATAGTTCCGGTATTGTTAAGTCCGGCATTATTAGCGTTTCTCCCTACCACCTTTTTCTTCATTCCAAGATCCGATTGTCATCTAAGTTGGGATTAAATTTCAAAATGTCCGAATAAAGTCTAGTTTGGTCACAGTGACAATTTTCCTGGAATAACTGAGAATAATTTATCGCGCTACGAAAGGGAATTCCAGAGAAAAATGAGTTCTGGTGATATAAGAGGCAAGAGGGAGAATCAATGAAATTCAGAAATGCATGTGGGGTGGGATTGATCCTTGTAGGGTTGGCCAGCATAATTTTTATTGGTTGTGTCCGAGTCATTGTTAATACACAAACGACGGGGGCGCCTAAATCACCACCCCTAGAAGAGCAAGATTTACTTTTAAAGAACATCAAGATTAGTCGGTTTGCTAACGATGACACTAAAATTACTCAACAAGAGGTGGAGGAAATTTTGGACTATGCCTCTTTGGTGGCACAGTGTGGTGAAGATAATAAGGATAATCCTCGGTGTGACCAAGAATTTCCAGATATGTCCAACGATTTCGGATGTAAAATCGAATATAAACTGGAGAATACTCCTAATTCCAACGCGCAAGTCCTTGATTGGCCCCCAATTTTTAATTTTCCGCAAGTCACTACTTTAAATCCTTCAATCGATCCACTCGATTGTCGAGCAGACGGAGTTGTTTGTTCACAGAATGATTTAAATGCTGTATGGGGCAAGGCACCGTCAAATGATGGAATTAAAATTGTTAGAGATATTAACTTTTGTGAAAATACCCTAATTGATAATGAGGATGAGTCTAGTTGGGCCGCGTGTGCGCAATTCCCATCGTTTGGCCAAGCCATAGCCATCGATGCAAAGAACCGCAGTCAAGGTGTAATGCTCCAGGGAATTCTTTGGTTGCATGAATTCGGACATACCCAAGATTTACACCATATACCTAATGCCCTCAGTAGTGATCCCCGATCTGTGATGGCATCCGAGGTACTCCCTTCCAAAACGAAACTCAATAGGAAAGAATGTTACAGGTTGCGCCAAAACCTTTACTAAGAAAATAGCAGTTTCAAAACATGAAAATTTTTAAAGTGGTGAAAAATCTTATGCGTAAACGATTGTTTATAGTGATAATTTTTGGAATGGTTTTAAACTGTGGGCAGACGCCAAATATCGTTTTTCCTGAAGGGCGTCCACTCGAAACTCCTCCCATCCATAAGCCGCATAAAAAATCTCCCTATATGTCTCCAGCAAAATTTGTTTATGAATTCTTCGGAGAAGAAGAAGGTTTTAATACGTTTCTTGGAAAACCCCGGATATCCAGAACAAGAAAAGTTTTTGAAAACGAGGAAAAGGTACAAGAACTAAACAAGCGATTTGAGAAAGATTGCCTAAGTGTAGATACTGCAACTTCAAGTTCCTTTCCATGTTCCAAGGCGGTCATTACCCTTGGTGTACTTGGACGAGCAAATGCAGAGGATTCAATCCTGAAATTTCTAAAGAAAAATAAAGACTTGAATCCATCTGCTAGGAAAGCTGGCTTTTTTGCGTTGGGTTATTTGGTGAATTCAAGAATACATCAAACGCTAGAGCACGAGTCTGGTCAAACGTCAATTATTCCCATGAAAATTATTGGGTGTCTCCCTGAATCTTTACGTCCACAAGGCTATAAGCCTGAAAATTCAACCGAGTTGTGTGGATTGCCACTGGAAAGTCAAGGTCGAAGTGAATGGAATGTTAAAAAGCAAAATGATAGGGATGAAATTCGCTGGGGGTTAATCAGCTTGGCTCAAACCGGCAGTAAGGAAGCTCAAGGAGTGTTGGAGAATTTAAAGGGAGATTCTCCTGATGGAACTTCCCGACAAGCTTTTGTCAACGAACTTATTAAGCTCCATAAAACAGCTTCTGAGAAAAATGGCCTGTTGTGTTTGTATGAGCCAAAAAATTCTGAGTGTCAATAATGCAACATAAAAACAATGACTTTTGAAGCTAAAATAGGATGGAGGGCCAATCTAGGAAGGCGCTTGTAGGTAGAAATATTGTTTGTCGCATGCTTATGAACTTTTCAGAATAGCTTTTTTAACTATTTATAAAGGAGAGTGTATATGGGAAATTTTCAAACAAAAATGGCCTTATTGGTTTTCTCTTTGGTTTTTGCAGGCTGCACGACGCCGTTCGTTGAGGTTACAGTCAACGGGGAAGACCGTTCACAAGCGGCGGGTGGTGGTGGAGGTGATTGTTTTTACCCTTGTTGGGGGGGGGGAGGAGCGAAATTTGGAAGTAGTGGCCAAGAAGCTAAAGTTCTCCTTGTTGAAAAAGACCAAGATGTGTACCACATGCAGGGGCCAGACGGGCATGATATTCACATTGTTGTTCCTTCGGCCACAAATCCCAATATCAATTCTGGAGATACTGTGGTTATTACGAAAAATGGCACCAAATGGGACATAAAGAAAAAGCCATAATAGAACTATAAATAGTTTGTTTTGTGGCAAAGAGATTAAAGGTGTCGAATAAGGTAATGGATCAACTCAAGCTTTTAGGGCATTGATTTGAATAATGAACTAAATCTGAATTAAATCTTTTAAAGAATTTTTGAAAAAAAACAACAAATATAATATGAGACTCATGATTCGCACATTTTACCTAGTTCTTATTCTTTTCCTATCTCTGCCTGTGGCTTTCTTTTCTAACGCCTTGGCTCAAGGGGTCTTAACTTCTGATGGCTCGATGGGCACAGAGGTGATTCAAAATGGCAATACCCATAATATTATCGGCGGAACCAGACCGGGAGGGGGGGGCAACCTGTTCCATAGCTTCGGGGAATTCGGAGTTCCTACGGACAATATTGCCAACTTCCTGAATGAGGCGGAGCTCCCGACCTCGAATATTCTAAGCCGCGTCACCGGCGGCAATCCCTCGAATATTTTCGGGACGATTCAGACGGAAGGCTTCGGAAATGCCAACTTGTTTCTCATGAATCCCGCCGGAATCGTGTTTGGACCGGATGCTTCTTTGAATATCGGTGGTTCCACCCACTTTACGACTTCAGATTACTTGAAGCTTGGCGACGGAGTACAATTTACGGCTCTTCCGAGTGCGCAAGACACGGTATTAAGTGTGGCACCGGTTGTGGCCTTTGGGTTTCTGGGCTCGAACCCGGCTTCTCTAATGGTTGGCCACAGCACGTTGTCTGTTGGGGAAGGAGAAGCCTTATCGTTGATAGGAGGGGATATTGACATTTCCGGAGGAACGCTCAAAAGCCAGGACGGCCAAATTAATCTTGTCAGTTTGAACTCCCCCGGCTCGGTAAGTCTAAGTGAAGATGGAGGCCTACAGGTCAAGGCCACACAACTTGGTCAGATTTACCTGACTAGTGATGCCTCCGTCAGTGTTGACGGGGAATCAGGTGGAATCATAGTGGTTCGGGGTGGAAATCTTATGATGGAAGGATCTCAAATCTCTGCCAATGCTACTGGTTCTTCTGAACTTGCAATGGTGGGGGTTTCCGGGTATGGCATCGACATTGAGGTTTCTGAAGACGTTGTTTTAGATAAACGGTCGAAGGTAGTGGCGGATGTCAGTGGTTTAAGAGATGGTAAAAATATTAGAGTTATGGCCAGTGGAATCTTGGAAATTCGTAACAGCATTCTTCGATCGTTAGCGGCTCCTGGCTCAACCGGTAATGCCGGTAACATTGAAGTCCATGCTGAGAATGTTCTGTTCAACATTGATGAACGGGGGTCAGGTTTTGATATATTAGGTATTTCCAGCCAGGCTGTCGGCGCTGCAGGGGATTCCGGGAGCATTAAAATAAATACCAATAGCTTTCAGATGCTTGGTGGTTTCATTGCTACTGTAACATTTGGTTTTCCAACAGCAGGAGGAATAGTAGGAGGAACAGGAAAGGTAGGAAGCATCGAATTGACTGTGGCCAACGATATTTCAATTATTGGAGGGTTTGGAGGTGGAAACATCGTGGCCAATGCCATCTTTGCAAGTGGAAATGCTGGAGACGTTCTTATTCATGCGAATAATTTAAGATTGACGGGTGATTCCGCAATCCAGGCCGTTACAGCTCTAGGTCCCGGTGATGCAGGGGCCATCAAAATAATTCTTAAAGGAAATTTGGACGTGCAAGAAGCTTCCCAAATTGGTAGCTTTAGCCAGGGAGGGGGGGACGCAGGTGACATCACGATTATTGCAAAGGATATTTTTTTAACCGGTGTTGCAGATCCAACTCCAGACGGAACGCCTTCCGGAAACCAGACGTTAATAACTGCGGCTCTTCAGCAGAATCTGTGGGTGACTTCTGGTTCGGGTAGAGCTCCAAGTGT
>JBBDSY010000066.1:0-5769 GCA_040904705.1 Nitrospirales bacterium
GGAACGAGCTGGTGCGCCGCCTCTGCGAAAACAACGTGTTTGAACCATCGTCCGTCCAAGGAAACCCATCATGAACCCACCCGACCAAAACGACGTATCCAGCGCGCTGGGACTGCTGCGCGACTCGCTGGCGGAGGAGGAGGGCCGCATCCGCAGCGAAGGCGCGGCGGCCATGAACGACGGCGATTACGACACCGCAGGGGCGGTGATCGAATTCGCGAGGCGCCTGCTCGCCTTTCAACGGAAAGTGAAAGGGCTGGTGAACGAATGGGAGGGACTGGAGGACCTCCGCGACGCCGCCAGTCCGGCGGTGCAGGAGATCGTCAGCAAACGCTTTTTCGGTAAACGGAAAAAAGGAGAGATCACCCCGCACTCCGCCTACTACCGCCCCATCCTCGAAACCCTGGTGGAAATGGGCGGATCCGGTCGCACCGGAACAGTGCTGGACCGGGTGGGAGAAAAAATGAAAGGCGTTCTCAAACCGCTGGACTACGAGCCCCACCAATCCGACGGCAAATCCATCCGCTGGCGCAACACCGCCCAATGGGCCCGCAACACCATGGTCAACGACGACGGCCGCATGAAAAAATCCCGCAACGGTGTCTGGGAAATTTCAGACAAAGGCAGGAAATGGCTTGCTGGAAGTGGTTCAAATAAAGGATGACCTCATGATCCCGGCCTCGCCCCGACCGCTGACAGCCTCGATCATGGCAGATTTGGGCGTTCCTTCCCCTCCAAGCGGCCCAGCACTTGCCATAGATCTTCGTTTGCGGTGATGGGTGTCCTGCAGAGTTCGTAACAAACCAAAGAACACTGCATCAACTCACCGCCGACCATTTTCTGACACCCTTTTTACATGGGAGATTGCGTCCCTCAACGGCCCTATCCAATGAATCAAATCATAGAACACCATCAAAAGGAGGCCGACGCCAATGCCAGTCAACAGACCTGACATTGTTGTGCAGACAGTCTTCCAGAAACTGCTCTGAGAGCCATCGTGACAAGACTGGACGAGGATCATGAGTCCTTGGTTGACAGCCAGCAAGGCAACATCCCATGGAAGCATTGTGCGACCCGAGTACAGATAGGACAGTTTCCGTCCGAGCAGCTTGCCTCTCTTGAGATCCATAATGAATGCATAGGTTCCTGCGCTGGCGACAATGAGATTTGTAATGGAATTCTGAGAAATATCCCAGGAACAGTGGTATCGACTGGAAGGAAAGTTGTTCACAAGCGTCATGGCTGGGATAGCATCAACCTTTGCCGATTTTGGCTTCCCAAATCTACGCTTGCATAAGATTTTCTCAGGCAGCTTTTTGCCATCGGATCGCCCCCACTGCCGTTTGAGCTTCAACCGAGGCCGCAAGCGACTGAAATCACCAGCAATTACCTTGATATTCGCTCGGAAGCCGTCAATATCCACCTCTGGATGAATGTCATCACCTGAGCGTAAGGCAGCAGAGACCCCCTCAAAACACTTTTGAGCTTCAGCCTCTACGCGCGGTATTCGGAAAAGACACGCATGCGCAAGATCGTCAAAACGCTCACTCGGGAGCCCCCTCGGTTTCGTGACGTGGACGTTGTCATGGCCAATTTCCGCGCCCCAGGCGAGTAACGCAAGAAGTGAAATCTGTCGAAGTGACAGGTCCTTAATATCTTTTCCTGTCCCGTCAGGACGGTATGTGAAAAGTGCTTCGAAATCAGAGCGAGGAACTCTCTCATTGTAGCCCGAAGCGCTCACCAGTACGGAATCATTGTTCAAGAGTAGATAGTATTTCTCTGCGTCCAAGAGCCGCCCTTCCCAAGTTGCTCGGCATAGAGAGACGGTTTCCACACAGACGATACCGTACAACAGGAGGCACTCGACGAGGTTCAGATAGTCGGGGTCGACCGAATGAAACTCGCGAATCCGAGGCCGATGCATTGTGAGGTTCAACATCTGAAAAGAAAGCCAATGGAGCCTACCTCTCGTAAGCATGTAACCCAGAGCCCTATTCTGGAGGGGAACTTGAGCCAGTGCTTCCTTGGGAAACAGAATACGCAGATCCAAAACGTGGTTGTTGAGAGCACTACAGACTCCCTGCCATGTCATATGCTCCGGATTATGCCGGAAAATTCCCGCCTTCAGGCGCTCCAACAAGTAAAAAACATTTAGCTGCTCGGGGGTGCCTCCCAGGCAACGATTATATGCATTTGTGAGATACCGAAACCGTTCTAATGAATACCGATGGGATGGTTCCTTGGACGACATGTTCTGGATAGTATGCGCGAGGAATCCACTTGCAGCAGAATGGCGTTTGCGCTCCAGGAACTTCACGGCGTCCGGATCCGTCTTGAAAAAAAACTGCCGCAATAGCAAAGCTATCATCCGGGCTATGTCTGCATTCTCTTCACCAATCGTGACGCCCGAGAATACGTATGGTGTTGTGAGTGACCGACCGACCGTGAAAAACGAAGCATTGCCGGAACGTCGATCCATAAGCAAATTTTGCAGAGCAATCAACGGTGTCTTGCCGGTGATATGCCGGAAGTGCACAGCCTTTCTATAGATATCGGCAGCCAGGAGGAATGCTTCGGCAATCCCCCCTTGGTCGAGCGCAAAGGACCCTCTTTCAATCGGGACCATGTCCCCTTGTGGCAATGACAGAAGAGTAACTTCCCTCTTTGCACTGTCATAGGAAAACTCATGCGGCGACAGCACTCCCGCAGAGGCCAAGTCAGCAAGAACACGTTCAATGCTGTCGAAATCCCGCTTGATCGACATTCGAAGACGATCTTCCGGGATCAGCTCAAGATATCGATATGACTCGTTCTCCCCGACTCGCTCAAAGAGATAGCAGCCGTTATAGTTGGCCAATTGAAAATGTGCCTTTGCAAAATCCTCTGTGGGAGACAGAGCATGAGTGTGGATACTGGCTAGAACGGACAGCATGGCATCGCGGAGTTCCGGGTCGCGGACGTGCGCATAGAGTGATTGCAGGTTGCTGATGTCCGCGTGACCTGCAGAAGCTCGCCTCTGCCTCACGGCGTTAACGACAAGTGAGATGGCCAATGCCTTGAACGATGGCTTCGACAGGAGAAACGTTTGCATCGCGTCAAAGGCCTCAGATCTGTCGGTAGCCAGTGCAGCGAGACTGGCAACTTCGGGCACCATGAGGAAGCAAAACTCCTGAAGCATTCCACGCAGGTACATACCGTCCAGATAGGTACTCGGTAATGAACCCATGTCGCCCAGCAGAAGACATCTCAAAAACACAGAGGTTTTTTTGTCCACCAAAATTTTCACAGAGGCCCGTTGGTCTGGGGGAAGCAGTGCGTAGTCGAATGCTGCCAGAAAACGCGCCAATGGGAACCAAGAATTATCGGCTGTCAAACTGGCGATGCCCTGCGCACCGATTTCTCCGGTGGGATCGTCACCCTCCACTTCTGCAAGCATCGCCATAGCATAGCCAAACACGAAGGAATCGTCATCCTCAATTGCTTTGGCTAGGAGGCTCATGAGCAGCCCTTTGTGTTCGCCATGTGAACGCCAGCGGCCAAATACACTCAACAGGAAGTAGACCCGATGAGCAGACTCCATCTCGTCAAACAGTTCGACGAATCTTTGGCGGTCGTTCTCAATGGCAAGAAGCCGGTAGAAGACTTTCTTCAACCGTTTAGGACAAAACCAGCCTCGCCTGATGAGAAAGCGGCAGGTGTCGAGAACGTTCGTTCTGAACTCATGCGGAATAAGAGTCTCTTGGCTGACTATGTACAAGTGCGACGGGAGAGCTTCGTTCACCTCAATGAGTTGCTCCACGTTTGCGGGAGACCCGCTCTGGCGTTTGACAGCGCTGTAGAAGTCGCTCACCGTCTGGGGATCCAAATGTTGAATCTGACGCGTTCCTTCAAGAATTCCGTACTGGATCTTGTCCAGGGTTCTTCGGATTTTTGCGAGTTCCGTGTTCGGTTCAATGACCGCACGTTTCTTCTCGTCGTCAGAAAGCTCCAACCCTAGCTTACGAAGCGCGAGTACGACTGAGTCCAAACCGCGCTCAGCCGATTCATAGGAGTCAAATATAAGGAAGAAATCATCGACATATCGGAAGTATGCCGTCGCGACATCCTGCACGTTTCTGTCGAAGTCGTTTAGGTATAAATTGGCGAGCAGTCGTGCATAAGCTGGGCCTTGTGGCAAACCTCGCTTATCCCCGGGATCAGCTTCGTGCAGACGAATGATTCTTTTGATAAAAGAGAGGATGTAGTCATCGGATACGACCATGCGGATTTGCTCAAACAAGATATTGTGGTCGACATGATCATAGTACTCCTTGATGTCACAGCAGATGTGATAGCCCATAGGGTTCCGCTGAATCGCCGACATGATGTCACTGCGAAACCGTGGGTACGCAACTCGCCAATCTTCAAAGATCCGTAACGGATCCTGTGTGTCTTGGTTCCACCGATAGCCACATGAACACGGAAGTAATGAAGTCTCAATTCCTGGAGCAATCACATCGAAAACGGCCTGGATCGGGACCTGATCGTAGACCGTGGAGTAGGACATGCGGCGATACTTCATCGCCAGATTGTCATCGAGTTTCTTGGGGATGTTTACGGGCAGATAGCCGACCAATGGCATGTCCATTCGTTGGCGAAAGGCATGTGCGATCACTTGAGAGCGGGAAGCGAGCTGGGCTTCAAACGACTCGAAGTCAAATGGATCATAAAAAAGCGAGTCTTCATGTTCGTGATATTGTTTCAGACGAAAGAAGGCCCGTTCGACGATTCCAGAATTGGCAACTACCTCGGAGGGGTCTCCTTTACAATCGGCGACTGTGGTGCGTGCCCGGCGCAACCACACGGAACATGGCGATGTATTAGCCACCAATGGGTCCTGGTTTCGCTCTTGCACGGATTTCTTGCAGTACCCTGGACAGACACGCTGTTCGACCAGCGTTCGACAACTCGTTGTGAACAAGGGGCGAATACGTTCGACCTCTTCACATGTCCTCCGTTCGTCATAGTTATCACCGAACGCCACCCTCATACATTGGTGGACACATTTTTCGCCGTCTTGATGTGATAGTACTGCGTTGGCAAACTGAAAGGCTTCTGTATGCGAGAGAGCCCGGCCAGCATGAGCCTTGTCCCTAATCTGCCGGAGAGCGGTGCAGTTTGTGAGCAAGTCCGTCAAAGGACCGACAAACTGTGGTCGACTCGACTCAGCAGGATGATCGGTGCGCGTCCTTCCTATATCCAAGTTTAGATCAGCATGATTACCCTCCACTGCGCGTTCTAAAAGATCAGGTGGAATAGGTGTGACCTGTTCGAGAAGTTGCAAACTATCATCCAACGACTCGTAGTAATGGACCGTCCCGTCAACAAGGCTGAAGAAGATACTACGCTGTCCGTATTTCTGGTGGACGCCAAGTGGAAGCTTGATCAAATTACCATACTTCCGATTGGGGCCAAGACTTCCTTGTTTCGGAAAGAACTCGAAATCGAAATCTATGCGGCTCTTTAGAGCGCGTCCAAAAGCGACTGCGGTCTCACCCGCTAATGCGGCATTGAGCAAAAGCCAGACATGGTAGCCGCGTCCACCCGTCTCCTCGAGAAGGATACCTGTCGATGGAATAGCAAAATCCGATTGCAAGACCTTCAGTAATGGCTGCAGCAGAGGATAAAGTCTTTCGTGTTTTGCAGTGCGGTCAGCGAAATCGATGTCTTTGAGTTCCGCTTTGGGGATATCGATGTCGATACACACCAAGTGGCATGTGCTGTTGCTAG
>JBBDSY010000067.1:0-5674 GCA_040904705.1 Nitrospirales bacterium
GTAGAGAGGTGAAGACCTTTGAAAATCAGCGAAATGCAACGCAAGCTGGCGACCTTACCGCGAGGTCGCCATGGCTATGACGCATGCTTGAGGGGAGAGCCGTATGCGCTGAAAGGTGCACGTACGGTTCGGGGAGGAGAAGCAGGGAAATAGCGTATGACTACGCCCTGCTTCTTACTCTACTCTACTTCCGATGGCGAAAGGCTTCATGTATCTGACGGTGATCATGGACTGGTACTCACGACGAGTGCTGGCGTGGCGGGTTTCCAATACGTTGGAGACCGAGGCCTGTAGAGGCTCTCGAGGAATCTCCCGAGCGCGACGGAATCCCGGAAATGTTCAACACGGACCAGGGGGCCCAATATACGAGTGAAGCGTTTACAGAGATGCTCACAATCCATGGCGTGCAAATGAGTATGAATGAGAAAGGGCGCTGGGTCGATAATGTCTTTGTCGAATGCCTGGGGCGCAGCGTGAAATACGAGGATGTGTATCTCCGAGCCTATGAAACCCCAGCGGCGCTGCGTATGGGCCTGACGCACTATTTCCGGTTCTACAATACGGAACGCCGCCAACAAGCACTGAACGGACGGACACCCGATGCGGTCTATGGTGGGGCTCCAGAAGTCGAGAAGGCAGCATAATGACAGGCAGAAATTTCACTTAGCGAGCTGTCAAAGAATCGGGGGCCACTTCTGATGTACCAACCAACGCTTCAGACGTAAGGCCGGATACACAGCTTTGCGATTATGGAGGTGCCCATGGCGAAATCGTAAGAGTGCCCACAGATGGCGATACCCATAAGTCGGAAATTCCTGAATCTTCGGTTCCAGCTGGCCACTTATACCTCAAAGAGCCGTACACACGATGGATTCTCTTTGGCCTGTCGATGTAGTGTGGCCTGAGTGCTCGGAGGAGGGTCCAGGCTTTCCGTTTAGAGATGGTCCGAATCGCCGCTCGCACGCCGTCGGACATCGCCCGTCCCAAAGCGTAGGGCTTGAGCGCCTCCCGTAACACGTCATTTTCGACAACCAGATCACCGATCTTTTGTTTGAGTTTCTTGATTTGTTCATCTTTCAGCGCCTCTTCGTCCTTGGGCCGTCGCCGCAACCCTGTCTCTGCGGCACGAAGCTACCGATCTTGCCAGCTCTCCACTTCGACAACCCTCGGCCCATGCTGCCGGGCCGCTTCCGCCACTAACGTCTCCCCTTTGAGTACTCGCAAGATCCGAGCGACTCGTTGTTTCGCCGTTCACCGTTCAATCGGTTCTTCATGCCCCTGTCCCATAGATCTCCTCCTTTAAGATGTGGGTGATGTCTTAAAGGTGGTCTCACTTTCAAGGGGGACAGTATATAATACGCTTAAGTTTTGATCATACCTGCCGAGTAGTATCGAGACACGAATTAATTCGCTATTTCTTGATAGAAAGGGAGTAGGCATGAAAAAATTAATAATTTTTAAAAAAATTCCTTTTATGCTAGGTGGATTGATATTAATCCTCTCTACATTTGTGGCCGGCGCAGCCCATGCCACTTTTTATTATGTCGCAATAAATGGAAATGATTCGAGTAATGGTTCCGAGGCTTCTCCCTTTCGAACCATTAAACATGGGGTCACTGTCTTGGCCCCTGGCGATACTCTCTATGTCAAAGCAGGTACCTATAAGGAATATATTACAAATGATAAATCCTTCCGTACGAATATATTTATCCCCAATGGCAAATCCTGGGATGAACCTGTGACTGTCGCGGCAAATCCAGGAGACACAGTCACCATCATGCCAGGATCTGGTAAGGCGTTCTTTTGGATTATGGACGGCCAGGATAAATACCTCATCATCGATGGGTTCATTGTTGATGGACAGAATACAGCCAGCCATGGATTTAAATTCACGAATGGCACACGGTATATCCGTGTAGAAAATAGCGAAATCAAGAATTCAGTATATACAGGAGTCATTGTCACTAATACCTTGGTCAATCGATCTACATATGGACTGCCAGCCGACACGTATCATGAGTTCAAGAACTTGCATGTGCATCACAATGGAACGAATGTTAAGGACCACGGTTTCTATATCGAAACTAGTCATAATTTAGTAGAAAATTGTGACATACATCATAATTCAGGTAATGGGGGAAAGTTTTATATGTCTGATGAGGCGGGTGGAGGGGGAACTTCAAATAATAATATTTTCCGATATAGCACTACCCACGACAATTCGACAAATTGCCAGACCTTGTGTACAGGTTGGCTGCTAGGATCGGGTAAGGGTAACCAGGCTTATGGAAATATCTCATACAACCAACCGGTGGGGTTTTCTATCGGAAGTCACGCAATAGATAACATTCTTTACAATAATATTGCCTATGACAATATCTATTATGGTATACATGTTTATGGGGATTGGGGAGGTAGTGACCATGCCATGGTTTACAATAATACAGTGTACAATAACCACTTATATGGTATTGGTGTGCGGACGGGGTCGAGAGATACAGTAATTAAAAATAATATTGCCTATAATAACGGAGCGAATAGTTCAGCGAACATTTATTTGCAGCCTGATCAGTCTCCTGGCACTGTGGCCGAGAAGAATCTTTTAACGGATCCTAAGTTTGTAGACCATTTAAAGCATGATTTTAAACTTCAATCAGGAAGTCCAGCCATCGATAGTGGTGTGAATCTCCCTGAAGTCAAGGTAGATTTCTTCGGTGTTGAAAGGTATCGGGGCAAGGCCTATGACATTGGGGCTATTGAACAGGATCTAGCAGATGATTCCACCCCTCCTGCAACACCAACCGGATTTAAAGTCCTATTTTAAACGGTTTTTCAAGATCTAATTTGGTTATGTATCGCCCTAATTATCATTATCCACTATAAAGGGGCAATTAGCCTCACTCTCTATGGGGAAACTGAGTCATGAACATACTTGTGGTCGGGGCGCACCCGGATGACGAAGTACTGGGTCTGGGTGGAACCCTTGCTCGTCACGTCAAGAATGGAGACGTGGTGTTTCCCGTTATTTGTGCCGATGGATCCCAAGTGCGGTATGGGGAGGAGCAGCGAGAAAAGTTAAAGGTAGCCTGTATGAATTCTTGTGCAGAGCTCGGACTTCAATCTCCAGAATTTTTGGATTTTCCCGACCAAAGATTGGACACCTTCTCTCAAATGGAGCTGGTTCAGGCCCTTGAGACCTGCGTCAAAAAATACCAGCCTGAGGTGGTCTATACCCATCATTTTGGAGATATCAATCGTGATCATCAGGTTTTGAATGAAGTCACCCTTGTGGCTACTCGTCCGAAACCTGGGAACAAGGTGTTGCGGGTTCTCAGTTATATGGTGCCCTCTTCCACGGATTGGGCTCCGTACACTTTCGATCGGGCATTTTTGCCGAATTGGTTCGTGGATATCTCTGACACCATAGATGAAAAGTTGCGAGCGGTTTCCCATTACTCTTCAGAAATTCCACCATACCCCCATCCGAGGTCTCTGGAGGCAATTCGAAATCAAGCCAAATTTTGGGGAAGTAGTATTGGCTTTGAGTACGCAGAGCCGTTTGTGCTCTTACGCAATCTGATTGGGAAGTAAATCTTCTATGAAAAGATTCCTTGATGTGTCGATTATAGTTGTTTCCCTTGCCTTCTGACCTAAAGGGTTCTTGATTGCAGTTTCCATTTATTATTTTATCCGATTTTGCCCATTTTTTTATTGCCAGGAACGGATCGGTCGGGGAGTAGGAACGGCTCTCGCCAATGGAATGTCCGAAGCAGCAAGGTTCCTCAACCTGGTGAGAAATGGGGACATGTCCCTAAAACGAAACTGGAAGCCCCACCCTTTTCGCTGGGAACCGCTTCGTTGGGAGTTCAGCAGGCTGTTTTCTCCTGGCCAGGCGGAGTTGAAACCTCATCTACCTATCGCCGGTGTTGAGCTGCACTGGAGATAGTGGCTCGACGTGGCTTCATTCGTCTTTGGAGGTCAATAGTGGATTCATTTTTACCTTTCCATGTCCCTGATATCGGAGAGGAAGAAATTCAGTCGGTGATCGAAACCCTTCGTTCAGGGTGGTTGACCACAGGCTCGAAGACTAAACAGTTCGAGGAGGAATTTGCCCGGTATGTAGGGGCTCGACATGCGGTGGCGCTTAACTCCTGTACGGCTGCTTTGCATCTTGCCCTCGAAGCCGTCGGTGTGACGGAAGGCGACGAAGTCATTGTGCCCACCATGACTTTTGCCGCCACCGCAGAAGTCGTGCACTATTTTAAAGCGAGACCCGTGTTGGTGGACTGCCAGGGTGATACCCTGAATATCGACGTCGACCAGATTGAAAGGGCGATTTCTCCGAGAACAAAGGCGATCATCCCTGTTCATTATGCCGGTCAATCCTGTGAGATGGATCGTATCCTGGAGATCGCGCGGGTGCATCATCTGAAGGTGATTGAGGATGCCGCCCATGCCCTTCCCTCACGGTATCGCGGCAAAATGGTTGGGACACTCGGTGATATTACGTGCTTTTCTTTTTATTCAACCAAGACGATCACGACCGGTGAAGGGGGGATGGCGACGACTGAGAATGCCGAGTGGGCCGAGCGCATGCGAATTTTAAGCCTGCACGGCATCACGCGGGATGCCGTCAATCGCTATACCCCTGAAGGCTCATGGTATTATGAGATTTGCTATTCGGGGTATAAGTATAATCTGACGGATATCGCTGCCGCACTCGGAGTTCCCCAGCTACATAAATGTGAGCGCTTTGGAGCAATCCGGCAGCAGTACGCCATGCTCTATAACGAAGGGTTCGAGGATGTTCCAGAAATTACGATTCCCCATGTGGCGAAGGATGTAGAGCATGCCTGGCACCTGTATGTCATTCAGTTGGATCTGGAACGGTTGCGGATTGGACGGAACGAAATGATCGATCTTCTGAAGAAAGAGGGGATCGGGACCAGTGTGCATTTTATCCCCTTGCATCTTCACCCTTATTATAGGGATAATTACCGGTATTTATCGAATGATTTTCCTGTAGCTAGTGCCGTATTCGAACGTATTATCTCCCTTCCTATTTACCCCAAAATGACAGAAACCGACATTCAATACATTATTGAGGTGGTGACAACGCTCATCCAAACACACCGTAGATGATTGAAGGAGGCATTGAGATTCAGATTCTTCCAGTTTTCTGTGGTTTCATGGTGTGCGCCCCTCTTTATGGTGGTTGTTCCCACCCCCATCTACCTAAAAATGATAACGGGAATGTTGAAAAAGGCCGTCAGCCGCATTCTCCTGGCTAAGGGCGCTTTGTATCAATTGTTCGCTTTGTCCTCCTCGCTTACATGCGGTCTTGCTGGATCGGCCTTCCCTATTGCGAATCGGGGCAAGATTTGAACATTTCTTCTAACGATTGATAAGACAGGGAATTCGTTCAATGAGTGCGCTAGTATCAGAAATTTGGAATATTCAAAGCCTTCCTAAAGGCCGATAATCACATTCCATCGAAGTAGTCGCAATGTTAATTCAGGAGTTCCGGTCATGACCAAGCGTGTTTTTGATATTCTTGGTGCATTTTGTGGCTTGGTGTTGTTTGCCCCTCTCTTTGTCGTGATCGCCTTCCTCATTAAAATGGCTCCTCTGAAGAATTTGTGGGTAATGATTAGAGGGCTTGAGGCTGTGATTC